>CAIJNQ010000058.1 GCA_903822015.1 uncultured Verrucomicrobia subdivision 3 bacterium
CCGTGAACGACTTCCTCGTTCACCGAGATGCACGTGTGGCACGGATACTTGCGATAGCCCAAAAAAGCACTCTTCGCGCCGTAAAATTTGATCCGGTCCGCCGCAAATTCATCCAGCTGCCGGGTGGTGACGCCGGGTTTGACCAACCCGATGATATCGTCCAATACCTTTGCGGCCACCGCGCACGCCGCACGCATCGCTGCCAAATCCACCCCGCGCTTGAGAATGATCTTGCCCACAAACGCGGCCTAGAAGCGCCCGCGCAGCCGGCCCTTCTTTAGGAAGCCGTCGTAATGGCGCATCATCAAGTGCGATTCGATCTGCCGCATGGTATCCAGCAAAACGCCGACGGCGATCAACACGCTGGTGCCGCCGAAAAACTGCGCGACCGGCTGCGGAATATTCATCTGCCGCGACAAAATTATGGGAATCGTAGCGATAACGGTCAGGAATACCGCCCCAGCCAAGGTGATCCGGCTCATGGCCTTGTGCAGGTAATCACTGGTGCCCTGCCCCGGGCGCACGCCAGGGATATAGCCACCATTCTTCTTCAAATCGTCAGCGATCTGGATTTCGTTGAACTGGGTCGCCACCCAAAAATAGGAGAAGAACAAAATCATGAGCGAGTAAAACGCCAAGTAGGTAAAGGAACCGGGGTTCAGCGCCATCGCGATGTTCCGGAACATATCCTTGAGGAACGGTTGACTCACCAGTTTTTCAAGCTGCAAAAAGATCGGCTGCGGAAACATCAGAATGGATTGCGCAAAAATGATGGGCATGACGCCCGCGTAATTCACCTTGAGCGGCATGAATGAAGTTCCGCCCGCATACATTTTGCGACCGACGGCCCGCTGGGCGTATTGGACCGGAATTTTCCGCTGCGCCTGGGTCACGGCGATGACGCCGGCAACGACACTGATCAACAGCAAGATCATGACAATGAAAATTCCGAAGTTGGCGTGGTTCTCACCGCCGCCAGCCGGGAAGAACATATCCCGGAACCCGGTGGCCGCCTGCGGCAGGCGCGCCAGAATGCCGATGGTGATGACCAAAGAGATCCCGTTGCCGATGCCGCGTTCCGTAATCTGCTCGCCCAGCCACATGAGCAACATGGTGCCGGTGGTCATGATCAAGACGGTCTGGATGCGATACCACCAGATATTATAATCATCAAACACCAGCGAGGTTTGAATACCGGGAAACAATTTTTCGGGATGTTCCCAGCCGATGGCGAAAAACAGTCCCTGCCCCAGGCACAGCAGCACGGTCAGATAGCGTCCGTACTGAATAATTTTTGAACGGCCACCTTCCTCACGGGCCAGCTTACTCAATTTCGGCCAGACCGCCGTAAGCAATTGGATGATGATGGTGGCGCTGATGTACGGCATGATGCCGAGCGTCCCAATACCGCAACGCTCCAGCGCGCCCCCGTTGAACGTATTGAGCAGGCCTAGGGCGCCGCCGCCGTTCTGGGAATGGGTGGCGAAATAGCTATGCAGCGCAGTGCCGTTCAATCCGGGAATCCGGATCCAGGCAATCAAACGGCAAACAGCCATCACGCCAAACGTGAAAAGGATTCGGGATTTCAGCTCCGGAATCTTGGCGCAGTTGCCGAATGTGTTGAAAATGGAGCGAAACATGAATCAGTCCAGCGTCAGGCCTTGGCAGCAGGTTTGCGGCTCACCACTTCACAGGTGCCGCCTTTGGCTTCGATCTTGGCCTTGGCCGACGCGCTGAACGCACTCGCGATCACCGTAAGCTTTTTAGTCAAATCCCCGGTGCCCAGTATTTTGATTCCGTCGGAGGGTCCGTTGGACAGGCCCACCGCACTCATGGCCGTTTCGTCCACGCGCGCACCGTCGTCGAATTTGTTCAGGTCGGCAACATTCACCCCATGGTAACTGGTTGTGAATTGCTTGTTGTTGAAACCGCGCTTGGGCAACCGGCGGATGAGCGGCATCGGGCCGCCTTCGAAACCGATGCGGATGGAACTGCCGGAGCGGGCGGACTGGCCCTTGCCACCGCGGCCGGCGGTTTTACCGCGGCCACTGGATTCACCCTGACCGAGACGCTTCGTGCGATGTTTCGCGCCCGGGCGAGGTTTAAGATTGTGCAATCGCATATAAAATCAAACTGTTGCGGGATTCGCCACCGGAGCCTTCGGCGCTTCCACTTTTCTAATTTCCAAACCGCGGCTCTTGTAAATGGTCTCGCGGAGACGCATGCTCAACAAACCCTTGATCGTCGCCTTGACCACGTTGGCGGCGTTTTTTGAACCGAGGGATTTGGTCAAGACATCCTTCACCCCGGCGGATTCCAAAACCGCGCGGACTTTTTTGCCGGCGATGATGCCGGTACCCGGGGACGCTGGCCGGAGCAAAACCTTCGCACCACCATAGGAGCAATAAGCTTCATGCGGGATGGTCGTATCCTTAAGCGCAACGGTCACCATCTGCGTGCGGGCGAGTTCGCCGCCGCGCCGAATGGCATCCGCGACTTCCGCCGCTTTGCCGAGGCCGAGACCGACCCGACCTTTGCGGTCGCCGACCACCACCAGGGCACCGAAACTGAAACGGCGGCCGCCTTTGACGACTTTCGCGGAACGGTTGATGAAGACAACCTTCTCCACCAATTCATCGCCGCCGCCAAATGAGTTTCCCGGACGGTCGCCCGGAGGTTTACGGCGGCCACGATTTTGCTGACCGCGCTGCCCGTCCCCACCAAATTTATTGATTTCAGCCACAGTTTTTTATTCGGTTAAAATTTTAATCCCGCTTCGCGCGCCGCATCCGCGAGCGCCTTGACCTTGCCGTGATAACGAGCCCCGCCGCGATCAAACACCACTTCCTTGATGCCTTTGTCGAGGGCGTTCTTGGCCGCCAGAGCGCCGATGGTTTTCGCCCCCTTCACGTTCGCCGCCGCGTCTTTCGGCGCGGTCTTGCTTACCGTCGAGGCCGCGGCAATCGTCTTGCCGGCATCGTCATCAATGAACTGGACGTGAATGTTCTCGTTCGTAAAGCAGACCGCCATGCGGGGCCGGACACTGGTGCCGACCACTTTTTTGCGGATGCGCCAGCGGCGCAATTGCTTCAATTTCTGTTTTTTCTCGATTCTCATTTGGATGCGTCACGGATTGGGCCGTGAACTAAAATTGATTATTGAACCGTCTTACCTTCCTTGCGCTCGACGTGTTCGCCGGCATAGCGGACTCCCTTGCCCTTGTAAGGTTCCGGCGGGTAGAAGGCCCGGATCTCGGAGGCAACCTTGCCAACAACCATTTTGTCCGGTCCTTCAATGGTGAGTTTGGTGTTTTCCTCAACCGTCACTTTGATCTGATCGGGAATTGCGTAATTCAGGGGGTGCGAATAGCCGAGGGACAAGTTCACCACCTTGCCGGTGACGGCAGCCTTGAAGCCAACGCCTTGAATCTCGAGCTTTTTGACAAATCCTTCGGTCACGCCTTTGACCATGTTGTTGACGAGCGCGCGGCTCAAACCATGCAGGGCTTTGGCCTGGGCGTCCTCACCGTCGCGGCTGACAACAATGTTGCCGCCCTCAACCTTGAGACTCGTGCGCTGCGGCAGCTCCCAGTTGAGCTTGCCCTTCGGGCCCTCCACTGAAACTTTCTGCCCCTTCACCTCCACCTTGACCTTTGGCGGAACGGCAATCGGTTGTTTTCCAATTCGCGACATAACTTTTTTACCAGATGTAGCAGAGCAATTCTCCGCCCAGATTTTTCTTGCGCGCCTGCGCGTCCGTCATCACGCCTTCGGAGGTGGACACGATGGCCACGCCCAGACCGCCACGCACGCGGGGAATCTTGGTCGCACCGACATACCGGCGCAAACCGGGCTTGCTGATGCGCTTGAGGCCCTCAATCACGGACTTTTTCCCGTCATATTTAAGCTTGATCTTGAGCTTCTTCAGCGGTTTGCCATCCACCAGCACCTCGGTGACATAACCCTGCTGCTTCAAAACGTTGGCCACATTCTCCTTGATTTTAGAATGCGGCAGTTCAATTGCCGGCAGCAACGCCTGTCCGGCATTGCGGATGCGGGTCAACATATCAGAAATCGGATCGCTCATAAATTTTACCAGCTTGCTTTCACCACACCCGGGATCAAACCGTTCAACGCCGCCTCGCGGAACGTCAGACGCGAACAACCGAACTTGCGCAGATAACCGCGCCGGCGGCCGCTGAACGAGCAGCGGTTGACCACCCGGGTCGGGCTGGCGTTTTTCGGCAGCTTCGACAGGCCGGTGTAATCCTTCTTCGCCTTCAATTCGGCACGTATGGCGGCGAATTTCTTCACCGTCTCCTGCTTCTTCTTATTGCGTTCCTTCCATGCTTTCTTGGCCATAAAATTATTTGTCCGCGAACGGAAAACCCATCAATTTGAGCAAATCCAGCGCATGGGCGTTATCCCCCGCGTCGGTCACGATCGTGATGTCCATGCCCTGCATCCGCTTGACCTTTTCCAATTCAATTTCCGGAAAGATCGCCTGGTCATTCACGCCGAACGTGTAATTGCCGCGGCCGTCAAACTTGCGGGGCGACAATCCGCGAAAATCGCGAATACGCGGCAGGGCCGTCGCCACCAGCCGGTCAAAAAATTCATACATCGCATCGTTACGAAGCGTGACCCGGCAGCCAATGTTCTGGCCTTCACGCAGTTTGAACTGCGCAATGCTGTGGCGCGACTTGCTGATGGCCGGCTTGCGACCGGTAATCTGCGATAAATCCTTGGCGGCATCCTCCAGGGCGCCCTTTTCCAGCGAGGCGCTCACACCCATGTTCACCACGATCTTAACCAGCTTCGGAATCTGGTGTACGTTCTTGTAGTTGTGCTTTTCCTTCAGGGCCGGCACAACTTCGTTCTTATATTTTTCGTAAAGTCTGGCTTTCATTATTTTGGCGCCACGGATTTGGCCGTGGCAAATTCGCTAGTTCGCCGCCGCCGGAACCACCCCGCGCTTGGCCGCGCGGGCGTCAAAATCAGTTGCCGTCATCACGTTGGAAACGTGGACCGAGCCTTCGCGCTCCACAATGGCGCCCTGCGGATGCTGCTGGCTCTTGGCCGTGTGCCGCTTAATCATCTGCACGCCTTCGATGATGACGCGCTGCTTGTCCGACATGACCGCGATGATCTTGCCGCGCTTGCCTTTTTCCCGGCCGGCCAGCACGACCACTTCGTCGCCTTTTTTCACATGAAACTTCATAAAATCCTTAAAGCACTTCGGGCGCGAGCGAGATGATCTTCATGAACTTCTTATCGCGCAACTCGCGGGCCACCGGGCCGAAAATGCGGGTGCCTTTCGGGTTCATTTCCTTGTCGATGATCACGCAGGCATTGCGGTCGAACCGCAGGTAGGAACCGTCGGCGCGAGGAATAATCTGGCGCGTACGGACCACCACGGCATCATGAACCTCACCTTTTTTCACGGTGCCGTCCGGCGCGGCAACCTTGACGTGAACCTTGATGATATCGCCGATGCCGGCATAGGTCTGGTTCTTGCCCAACACGCCGATGTTCCAAACAATCTTGGCACCCGTGTTATCCGCCACATCCAAACTGGAACGAACTTGCAACATAAAATCTTTTTAAGCCGCAACCGACGTTTCCTGCACCGCGCGTTCGACGACTTCCACGAGCCGCCAGCACTTGGTCTTCGACAGCGGCCGCGTTTCCTCAATACGAACGCGATCCCCGACTTTGGCCTCGTTTTTTTCGTCGTGCGCGTAAAATTTCTTGTAGGCGGTGACAATCTTCTTGTATTGCGCGTGCGGAAAACGCCGCTCAACTTTGACGACAATGGTCTTGGCCATCTTGTTGGAGACGACCTCGCCGACGCGTTCCTTGCGGTTGCCGCGCTTCACTTCCGGTTGATTAACAGTTTCAGCCATACAAAAATAATTAAGCCGCTTTATTCCGCAGTTGCGAGATGCGCGTCTCGAGGCGCGCAATGTCCTTGCGCAGGGTCCGCAAACGTGCGGGCTTCTCGAGCTGGGCGCTCGCCTGCTGCAGGCGCAGGTTGAACATTTCGTGGCGCAGGTCGCGGCTCTTGGCCGACAACTCAACCAGCGTCATGTCTTTGGATTCAGCAAATTTCATATCCGTTTAATTCGCGTGTTGGTGCCGCGACACAAATTTTGTCTTGATCGGCAGCTTGGTGGCCGCCAGGCGCATGGATTCGCGGGCAATCGCCTCCGTAACCCCGTCCACCTCGAACAGCACGTTCGCGGGACGAATGACCGCCACCCAGCCCTCGAGCGGCGCCTTGCCTTTGCCCATTCGGGTTTCAAGCGGCTTCTTGGTAAATGATTTTTGCGGGAAAATGCGGACCCACAATTTTCCGTGGCGCTTCATGTTGCGCGTGATCGCCACGCGGGCCGCCTCGATCTGCTTGGCGTCCATCCAGCAACGCTCCAGCGCCATCAATCCATATTCGCCGAACGCCACGGTGTGTCCGCGCGTCGCCAGTCCCGTGCGGCTGCCACGGTGCATCTTGCGAAACTTCACTCTTGCGGGTTGCATTGCCATAACAAAAATCTTTTTCTAAATCAAATCAATTGGCCACGGGTTCCGCCGGGGCGGGCGCGGGCGGCACAATTGGCGTCGCCACCACGGCTTTTTTCGGCTTGTTCTCGCCTTTGCAAATCCAGCACTTGACGCCGAGCTTGCCGTACATGGTCAGCGCTTCCGCGAAGCCGTAATCAATTTCCGCACGCAGGGTGTGTAGCGGCACCCGACCCCAGTGATAATTTTCCGTGCGGGCAATTTCCGCGCCGCCGAGCCGGCCGGCGCAGCGGATCTTGATCCCCTCCGCACCAAAATCTCTGGCCGTCTGCAAAGCTTTTTTCATCGCCCGCCGGAAGGAAACCCGGCGCTCCATCTGCAGCGCGATGTTTTCCGCGACCAGCTGCGCGTCGAGTTCCGGCGTCTTCACCTCGACGATGTCCACGT
This sequence comes from uncultured Verrucomicrobia subdivision 3 bacterium, assembly GCA_903822015.1. Lineage (GTDB taxonomy): Bacteria > Verrucomicrobiota > Verrucomicrobiia > Limisphaerales > UBA11358 > UBA11358. The sequence goes on from CAIJNQ010000058.1 coordinate 6,966, forward strand.
AAACTTCCTTGCCGGTCATCTTGCTCAAATCTTCCTTGAGCTTGTCAATTTCCGACCCCTTGCGGCCAATAACCACGCCCGGCCGCGCCGTCATGATGGTGACCCGGCAACGGCTCGTTGCGCGCTCGATCAAAACCTTGGGCACGGAGGCTCCCTCAAGCTTCTTTCTCAAAAAGTCGCGGATCTTGCGATCTTCCGTCAGAAGCGCGCCAAATTCTTTTTTGTTGGCATACCACTTCGAGCGCCAGTCTTTGTTGACACCGACGCGCAAGCCGATTGGATTAACTTTTTGTCCCATACCGATTATTCGTCCGAAACCGTGATTTTAATGTGGCAGCGGCGCTTGAGGATCGGACCAGCCGAACCGCGAGCCTTGGGCTGAAAACGCTTGAGCGTGGTCGCGGTTCCAGCCACCGCCTCCTTGACCCGCAACGTTTCCGGCTTCAAATTCTTGTTGTTTTCGGCGTTGGCGATTGCCGAGCGCAGCACCTTCGAGACTAGCCGCGCGCCCTTGCGCGGAACGATCTGCAGCACCGCCATCGCTTCGAGCGCACCCAGACCCTGAACCTGCCGCACGACCTCGCGCATTTTCTGCGCTGACATCGGGACGTTTTTTAAGATTGCAAAAGCTTCCATAAAACTATTTGGCCTCCGCCTTGGCCGTGTGGGCGCCGTGTTTCTTGAAGGTGCGCGTCAGCGAAAATTCGCCGAGCTTGTGGCCCACCATGTTTTCGGTGATGAACACCGGGTTGAACACTTTGCCGTTATGCACCGTGAACGTCAGGCCGATGAAATCCGGCGTGATGGTGGAGCGGCGCGTCCACGTCTTGATGGGCGTCTTCTGGTTTGACGCCTTCGCCTTCTGGATCTTGTCCAGCAGGCTGAAATCAATAAACGGACCCTTTTTAATCGAACGTCCCATAATAGATTATTTGTTCTTCATCGGCAGACCGTTTCGCTGCACCACGATGAAGCGATTCGAGGATTTATATTTCGCACGCGTTTTGCCGCCTTTGGCGACAAAGCCCCACGGCGACACGAGCTGCTGCCAACCGCCGCCGCCCTTGGATTTACCCTGACCGCCACCGTTCGGATGATCCACCGGGTTGCGCGCCACACCGCGCGTAATTCCGCGATGACCGCGATGCCGCGTACGACCCGCCTTGCCGAGAATAACGTTTTCGTGTTCTGTATTCCCAACCTGACCAATAGTCGCATAGCACTCCTCGTTGATGCGGCGGATTTCTCCGGAGGGCAAACGGATCTGCGCGAAACCCTCATCGCGCGACATCAAGGTCGCCGAGCCGCCCGCCGAGCGGACCATCTGTCCACCGCGACCGGGAGTGATTTCAATGTTGTGGATCGCCGTGCTAACTGGAATTGCTTTCAGAGGCAGCGCATTGCCGATTTCGGGAGGCGCCGAGGGACCGCTGGAAATTTTCGCACCCACCACCACACCGACCGGCGCAATGATGTAGCGCTTCTCGCCGTCCGTGTAATCGAGCAACGCCAGGCGCGCCGAGCGCATCGGATCATATTCGATCGCTGCGACAGTGGATTCGACACCATGCTTATTGCGCTTAAAATCCACGAGGCGGATTTTCTGTTTGTGTCCGCCGCCGATGCCGCGCGCGGTCACGCGTCCGTAGTGGTTGCGGCCACCAGACTTCTTGCGCGTGACGACCAGCGACTTCTCGGGCGTCGTCTTTGTAATGTCGCTAAAGTCCGCGATGGTAATATATCGCGTGGACGGCGTTAGCGGTCTAAATGTTTTAACTGGCATAATGACTAAAGTTTTGTCAGCAACTTTTGAAGTTGGCAGGCCATCATTCCTGTCCCTGCTGGGAATCAGTTATCGGTCCGCAAACATGCTGTCCAAGCGACCTTTCGGGCGACGAGGAGCGCTTAAACTATCAGATGCATTATGGAGTGCAAGCAAATTTTAAAAGAATTTTCGGTTGTCAAATCGGCCCCTTAAACCGGCAAAGGACCAAACTGTCTCGCCGGTTTCGTCAACGCTTTAATGCCGGCCTCGCACCCGCGACTAGCCCACTTGCGCCGGGCGTTGCTCCTCGTCTCCCCTCATGCTAACGGATCGCCATTTCATGGCTGCAAAATTTTCCGCCCGCCAACGCCGGGTTGACAATGTTTTTTTGTTTTTAATCGCCGGTGATTTGTTGCCAGCTGAATTGCGTAGCCGTCGTTTTTAAAATTTCCGTTTACAAACAAATGGCGCCACCTCAAACGCACCTTAGCGATTGCATCCTCGTGGCCCAGAAATTAAGGCTGCGCGTAGAAACACCTGAGGCATCCCATCGTGATGCGGATCTGCCGCACCGGTTTTTCTCCGGCCACCCATCCATCGTATCGCGATGACAATACCGTCACCAGGCTGCCCAATCGCGACCCGCACGGGACCGGTACAAAACCTTGACGCCTTTCATCACCCGCATGATTTTGCAACTGAAAATAATTCTGTCACCGTCTGCATGAACATCCGGTTCCGCAATATTTCTGCGGAGTCGAAGTGACGAGGCTTATCAATTTACTTGTCTAACGGATTTGAAAGGAGGCTCCTCGAGGGGTCAGCGGCAAGGCCGCTGTCAAATTAAGCCGACACCCGACAACCGGCCGCGTCGAGTTGTTAACCGAGGTGGTTTAACATGAAGTTTTTGCCGGTGTATCTCGGACAAATATTGTCCAAGCCGTCTCCGGATAATCAACCGGCTGCCCCAATCAGACCTCCCGGAAAATAAATCTATTGCCCGGAAGAAAAGCCCAGCCTGGTGACAGAAACCGGAATGGATTATTGCAGCGCGTGCGCGGGAGTGACCGTCGAGCCGAGCGAGCAGGCCGGCGTGGCACCCACGTTGGCGTCGGCATAGGTGCCGCTGGCGGGGCATCCCGGGATGCTGCTATGGGAGTTCAACTTGATATAGGGCGTCAAGTCGGCGGGGAAGGTGATGGCCGCCCCGGTGGTTTTCTTCTGTTCCAGCGCGAACTGGTTGGCCGCCGCGTCAATCTGGCGGAGGTTGTTGATGCAGGCATTGGCCTGC
>CAIJNQ010000059.1 GCA_903822015.1 uncultured Verrucomicrobia subdivision 3 bacterium
AAATCCGGCCGCGCCTTTTCCCGGCGGGTTAGCTGTAATGGCCGTCGTCATTGCCGGCGTCGGTTTCGGGTTTGCACCGGCGCAGGGTAGTGGACGGGCGAACCGCGTCGCAAGTTTGGAAACCAGCCGAACCGCCAAGCCGCCAAAGCCGCCAAGGCGCGGGAAGGATTGGTGGATGATGGATTGGTGGATGGGTGAAGCGTGAAGCGTGAAGCGGAAAAGTTAGGGCTCGACGGAGTCTCTCCCCACCCAGGGAAATGGAGGATCGAAGATGGAGGATGGAAGAAATGAATGGGACGCGGAAGTCGTCCTTACCGATTCTACTGACTTCTGACTTCTGCCTTCTTACTTCTTACTTCTTGTTTCCTTCTCCCTTTCAATCACCCGGAGCAGATACCCCGCCAGCTCGTCCTCCGGCTTTTGTTTCAAGGCGATGCCCGCCAGCGCTTCGGCTTGCACCAGGTTGCCGGCGCTGAACGCCCGCTCCGCGTTCGCCAGCGGGGTGCCATCCGACCCCGGCGGCGGCACCGGTTGCGGCGTCTGAAAGGCGCACGGCACGGTCGCGCTCGAGGCATACCCGAACAGGCAGCCGTAAAGCTCGCCGTTGATGGTGGAAAAATCGCTGAAAACATATTGCGCCTCGCTCACGGCCAGCGAATGCAGCGCCGCGATCTTTTCCGGCGGGGCGAGCAATTGCCGCCGGGTGCGTTCGTCATACTGGTCCAGCATCCGGGTGCCGTTGCCCATGAAGAACGCCTTGGGCGCCGCGTATTCCAGGACCGGGAACAAATCGCTCTGGATCGGTCCATCGCCGGCGATGGCGAAGCCGGTGCGCTGCGAGGCCACCTGCCGGGCCAGCAGCGCTTCCGGGGTGTTGATGTTGATCATCGCCATGTCCGTCCGCACCCGGTTGTTGGCAAAGCCCTGCCGGAACACATCCGGACCGGTCGCCCAAGGTTTCATTGCGCCCAGCATCACGATGTCGCCGTTGCGCGTGTCCCAGACCTCCATGCAGGGAAAAACCGAGCCGAACGTGCGCAATACAAGTTTTACGATGTCATCGTTGACCTCATAAACGTGAAACCAGGCGGCCATGATTCCATCCGGCTTAAGATGGCTGGCGGCCAGTTCATAATATTCCCGGCTGAAGACGCTGCCGATTCCCACGGTCCATGGATTCGATGGTTCATTAATGATTACATCGTATAACTGGCGGTGCAGTTTGAGCACGGTGCGGGCATCCTCCGTCTTGATGTGCACCCGCGGATTGTCATTCAAATGCCGGTTCCAGTCGCCGAACAAACGGGCGGCGCGAACCACCGGTTCGCAATTCTCCGCCACCACGATTTTTTCGACTGGATAGGACAGGACAGCCCCGGCGGTGATCCCGGATCCGATCCCCAAAACAAAAACGTCTTTCGCATCGGGCTTCACCATCAGCGGCAGGTTTGACACCAAAAACTGGGTGCTCAAATCCAGTCCCGTGCCGGCATCCGGTTTGCCGTTGATCCGCAATCCCAGGCTGGCCTGGGCGATGATGCCGTCCACTTCCTCCACCGATACCGTGGCGTCCGGCGCATCCTCATAGAAACGGACTTTGATGTGTTGCTTCCGCAACGGCATCAGCCGCGGATCAAACTTGGTTTCCCACACGCGGAATGCGCCGGAGCTCATCACGTTCTGCCAGTCGGCATCGTTCACGGCCAGCAGGCAGACGGTGAAGCCGGCGACGGCGGCCGTGAACACCAGGCCAACCAGCCAGCGCCGCCGCAGCGCGATCACCAGCGCCGCCAGACCGAGCACCAGCGCCAGCGCCCCGAAGGCGTTGCGCAAACCCAGTACCGGCATCAGGACGAATCCCGTGAGCAGGCTGCCCGCCACCGCGCCCAGCGTGTTCCAGGTGAGCAACGAACCCACCCGGGCCCCCAGCGGCGCGCCCGCCGCCGACACCGCGCGGATCATCAGCGGCAGCACCGCGCCGATGCACGCCGCCGGCACGCCCAGGATCACCAGCGCGATGCCCGTGGAGAGCACCAGTTGATAGACATAGCCCACGTCGGTCCGGCCCAGGCCGGTGCGGGCGATCTGGTAAAAGTCCACCCAGCGTTCCAGGTTGAACACCAGCAGCGTCACCCAGGCCGCCGCCGCGCCCAGCAGCAGCACCACGATTTTTTCCGCCGTCCGCGCCGCCCGGTTCGGCGATGCAATCCACGCGCTGCCCAGGCCGATGCCGAGAATGAACGCCATCAGCACGATGGCGAAGGATTGCAGCGACGAACCGAAAATCAGCGCCAGCGAACGTGATGCCAGCACTTCCAAACCCCTCGAGACCGCGCCTGTCACCGCCACAATCATTCCCGCCCAGCGCAGGGTGTCCGCCGTGGCCGGGGTTTCCGGGTCCGT
>CAIJNQ010000060.1 GCA_903822015.1 uncultured Verrucomicrobia subdivision 3 bacterium
CAGGCCAATGCCTGCATCAACAACCTCCGCCAGATTGACGCGGCGGCCAACCAGTTCGCGCTGGAACAGAAGAAAACCACCGGGGCGGCCATCACCTTCCCCGCCGACTTGACGCCCTATATCAAGTTGAACGCCAACAGCAGCATCCCGGGATGCCCTGCCAGCGGCACCTATTCCGACGCCACCGTGGGCGCCACGCCGGCCTGCTCGCTCGGCTCGACGGTCACTCCCGCGCACGCCCTGCAATAATCCTTTACGGCTTTTATCATCAGCCCGGGGCGAAAGCTCCGGGCTTTTTTCCTGCCTTCGCCGATTTATATCTCAAAAAGTTTTTTGATTTGCCGGCATTGCGACCTAACGAAAAAACATAACGCCGTTGCATATGCATTGCATTTACTGCTTATTGCAAAACTGCAGCTAAGATCTCTCCATCAGCTCCAACGATTGTGGATCATCTTGGTTGGGCAACTCCCGACAACTAGGGCGTCGATTACCAGGAGGTGACACTGCCCGGCTCACCGGTGCAGGCGTTTATGTATGACCAGAAACTTCCTTCACAGTTTTTTCAAAAGCGATGCTGAGGGGTGTTGATTGCCTTCGGCCGGTTTTTTGTTTTAGTGGACGACCAGAGTGCCTGTAATTGGTAAAGCTCACTGTTTCAATCCTATCAAATGTTGATGATGGAATTGTCAAACGGCTTCAATACACTGAATGCAGCCTCACCTTATGTTTCGCCCGGCGGATAAAAAACTCGCAAATTGCCTCCACCAATGGCAGCTTGCCCGCACTTTATGCGAGCCATGAAATGTTTCGGTTGCGCCGTCGTTGCGGCGCTGATTTTCACCTGCGTGGGACGCGGTGACTCGGTTACCAACACCTTCGGTTTCACCGGCAAGGAGATTTATCCGATTGATGAAAATATCAGCCTCATGCACGCGGCGGATTTTACCGGCGACGGCTTGAATGATCTGATCGTCGCCAACAACCTGCGCTCCAAAATCACTTTGCTCTATAACCGCACCGGCAAGACCAATGACATCGCCGGGGCCAAACCGGCGCGCAAGCTGGAACTTAACGAACTGCCGCCGGATGCGCGCTTCCATATTGATTCGATTCCCGTGGACGAACGTATCGGGGCGATGGTCGTGACCGATCTGAACGGCGACGGCCGGCCCGATATCGGTTTTTACGGCGACGGCAAGGATTTGGAAGTGATTTACAACCTTGGCACCAATGGCTGGAGCGATCCCAAGCGCTGGCACATAGATGATGGCCAGATGACCGCCAACGCGCTGGCCGAGGGCGACCTGAACGGGGATGGCCGCACCGACCTCGTGCTGCTTGGCGACAGCGGTTCGTTATACTTTCTTGCCCAGAACGCGGAGCATACTTTGGCCGAACCTCAGAAAATTTCCTACTCCGGCACCCCCAAGGCCGTGCAGATTCTCGACGTGGACGGCGATGGCAAAGGTGATCTGCTCCTCGTGGATTTTGACAGTCCGACCCCTTTCCGGTTCCGCCTGCAAAACTCCGCCGGCCAGCTCGGGCCGGAGATTTATTTCAAGGTTCCACCCATCCGGTCGTTCGATGCGGACAACCTTGGAGGCGATGCAAAAAATTATGTTGTGACGATTGCCCAAAGCTCCGGGCGCGCACAAGTGTCGCAGTTCATGCGCAAGCCCGCGGAAATCCTGTCCGGCGCTTTTCATAAGGGCCAATTTCAGATCCTGCCTTTGAAAAAAACCGACGCGGCCCAGCGCGGGTTGCTGTGGGCGGATATCAACGGCGACGGACGACCCGACTTGCTGGTGGCCGAACCGGCCAGCGGCCAGCTTTCGGTTTATCTGCAGCAGGTTGACGGCACCCTCGCGTCGCCCAAAACGTTTCCAACGCTCGCCGGCGTGAGCCAGATCGTGGAGGCGGACATGGACGGAAGCGGCAAGCCGGCCATCTTTCTTTTAAGCCGGGACGAGCGTGCGGTCGGCGTGACTCAGTTCGACCAGAAAGGCCGGCTGCCGTTCCCGACCCTGCTCCCACTCGACGGCAAACCGCTCGCGATGACGGCCGGGCCGCTGAAGCCCGGGGCCAAGCCCACACTGGCCATCATCGTGGACAAGGATGGCCAGCGTTCACTCGTTACCCGCACGGCGGATGGCAGGATGAAATCGCAGAAGCTGAGCGACAGTTTCAAATCAAACCCGTCTTCGTTCACCATCGAAGACGTGAATCAGGACGGCCTTGCGGATTTGGCCGTGCTGATTCCCTATGAAAAGGTGAAGATACTTTTGCAAAAAAACACCGGCGATTTCGATGAAGTGGACGTGGATCCGCCCGGCGGCGCGCTGGATCAGCCCTGGCTCGCTTCGGCGGATGTGGATGGCGACGGCAAGCAGGAATTACTGTTGCCCCAGAAGAATTTCGTGCGGGCCGTCGTCTTGGAGCGCGGGGACAAAATCCCCGGTTCCACCAACCAGCCGGGCTGGGTCTTTCGGGTGAAGGATCAGATCAACGGCGCGCTGAGCGACTCCCGTATCGTCGGGGCGACGGCGGTGCCGAACGGCCGGAACGCCACACCTTCCCTCTTTCTCTTCGATGCCGAACACAAGCAATTGACATTATGCGAACGGGACACGACCGGCGTGTGGCAGGTGGTCCGCAATGTGGAATTGCCGGCCACGGATTTCAACTCCGTTCAAACCGTAGCGCTCGGGGGCAAGGAGGTACAGAGTATCGCGTTTCTGGGCCAGAACACGGTGGCTTGGCAGGCGCTGGCGGGCGACGCATGGGAATTCACCCCGCTCGACGGCTATGAGACTTCCATCAAGGACGGCTTCCTCAACGACGAGATCTCGGGCGATCTCACGGGCAGCGGGCGCAAGGACATTGTCTTCATGGAGACGGCCAAAAATTATCTCGACCTCGTCAGCTTCAGCGCCGCGCACAAACTCGTGCCGCAGGATCGCTGGCAGGTTTTCGAGCAGCACACGTTCCGCGCCCGCGAAAACGCCGTGCCGGAACCACGCGAGACGCTCATCCAGGATGTCACCGGCGATAAGAAGAATGACCTGATTGTCCTCGTCCACGACCGTATTCTGGTTTATCCGCAGGAGTAGGAACCGTTCGACTCATAATTCTGAGGGGTGCTGCCGACGGAAAATCTGGTAGTATTCCAGGGATCGGGATTGGATTGGGTGCCCTTTTCCGGTAATCGGGAATTTTAACCCCACTGCGGTCAAAACCCTGGAGATTTGACCGCAATTGCTCCAGTGCCGTCCGTTGACATCGTCCATGCATTTGCGATGCTTCACGGTACATGATCCATTACGCGCGCCTTGGTTTCCCGTCTGTATTCTTGTCCTATGCCCGCCTCAGCCTCTGCCTGTATGCACTGGCATTCATGGCTCCACCCGCCCGCGCGGCCGGAACGGCGTACCTCCAACCCGTGCCGGTCATACTTGACACCGACATCGGCGACGACATTGACGACACCTGGGCGCTGGCCCTATTGCTTAAATCGCCGGAACTGGATCTGAAACTCGTTGTGGGCGATTACGGTGAGGCACAATACCGCGCGCGATTGCTTGCGAAACTGCTGGAATGCGCCGGACGCAGCGATGTGCCCGTCGGCGTCGGTCTTGACGTTGCGCCACGCGGGGAAGGACGCCAAGCGTCGTGGATCAACGACTACACACTCGAATCCTATCCCGGCAAAGTCCTGACCAACGGTGTGCAGGCCATCATTGATTCGGTCATGAACTCGCCGCTGCCGGTCACGTTGATCTGCATCGGCCCCGCGCCAAATATCGCCGAGGCGTTGAAGCGCGAGCCTCGCATCGCCCAGCACGCCCGCTTCGTGGGCATGGCCGGGAGCGTTCGTGTCGGTTATGGTGGCGCGAAGTCGCCCTGTGCGGAATGGAACGTCAAGGCCGATCCCAAGTCCATGCAGGCGGTCTTCGCCGCGCCATGGGACATCACTATCACACCGCTCGACACCTGCGGTCTCGTGACTTTAACCGGCGAAAAATACCGGAGCATTCTTGATGCAACCAACCGTATCGCCAGCGACCTTATCGCCAACTACCGGATCTGGCTCACCAACCAGCCGTCACTCGCGCCGGGCCTGGCCGACCACCACAGTTCCACGCTGTTTGATCCCGTGGCCGTCTATCTTTCAATGCATCAGGATTTTTGCCTGATGGAAAAGCTCAAACTTCGCGTCACCGACGATGGCTTTACCGTCGTTGACCCGGAGGCCCGACCGGTCAACGTGGCGACGCAGTGGAAAGATCTTGGTTCATTCGAGGATTTACTGGTCGAAAGCCTGGCCGGAGGCCGCGCGGAATTGCCGGGGACCTCGCCGCAGGTTAAACATTTGACATACGCTGCCATTCAGGGAATTTCAACCAATCAAAAATACTGGGCTGTGGAGGATGCCCAGGCACGGGAAAAACTGCCGTTATATCAGACCATTCCAGCAGCGAAACCGGATGAGTTGACCCCCGCGAACGGTTACCCCAAACGCAAGACCTTCCTGACGTGGCACCGGTCGCATGGGGATAACGGAGGAATGCGCTATTCAGCCCTGGATCAGATAAACCGCCAAAATGTAACCAACCTGCAAGTGGCTTGGATTTACCATGCAAAGGACGGCAGCAATGCCATCCAGTGTAACCCCATCATCGTACGGAACGTGATGATTGTACCGACACCCGGCAAATTCATCGTAGGCGTCAACGCGGAAACCGGCCGGGAGTTATGGCGCTTTAAACCGGAAGACGGCCGGCCCGCATTCCGCGGATTAATCTATTGGCCCGGCAGTTTTTTTACCAGCGAGCGCGTCTTGTTTTGCGCTGGCCAATATCTGTACGCCCTGGATCCAAAAAACGGCCGGCCAATAACGCAATTCGGCCTTGGTGGCCGGGCACTCCTGCCCGAAAGCCCCCGGGACAAATATTATATCACCGAGGGTTATGGAGCGGCCACAGCCGGGCCGGCAATTTTTAAAAAAATCATCGTCATACCGGGTTTTGAGAAGGATATTTGGGGATTCGACCTGGAGTCCGGCAAGCAGCTCTGGGTATTCCACACGGTTCCGCACCCTGGTGAATTTGGTTATGACACCTGGGATCGCACGGAAAATTACGCGGCGAATGACTGGGCCGGAATGGCCATGGATGAGGTGCGCGGCATCGCTTACATCACCACCGCCGGGGCGAAGCCGAATTTCATCGGCGTCGGGCATACCGGCGACAATCTTTTTTGCAATTGCCTGATCGCGTTGGACGCACGGACCGGCAGGCGCCTGTGGCATTTTCAGGAAATTCCGCATGACATCTGGGATCGGGATATTTCCGCGCCGCCCAACCTCGCCACCATCACGCGAGCAGGCAAACGCGTGGACGTGGTGGCCGCCACCACCAAAAGCGGCAATACGCTGCTCCTGGACCGCGTAACGGGCAAGCCGGTTTTTCCGTTTCGCATGCGCCGGGCACACGCGAGTGATTTACCCGGGGAAGTGACCGCCCCTTACCAGCCGGATCCGGAGTTACCGGAGCCATTTGAAAAAATGGAATTCACATCCGCCGACCTGACGGACCGGACGCCGGAAGCTGCGGAATTCGCCGCGAAGCGCTACAAGAGCGTTACCACCGGGTTTTTCCGGCCGGCCAGTCTTGGCCATCCCAATCTGTATTTTGGAATGGATGGCGGCGCGGAATGGTCCGGGGCTTGTGTGGACCCCGAAACCGGCCGGCTTTATGTCACCGCCAACCACGTCGGTTGGTTGATTTCAATTTTTCGCGACGATGATCCGCCGGACGATCCGTCGGCGCCCAAAACCCACGGCCGGATGATTTTTGAAACGGCTTGCATGGCCTGCCACGGATCCGACCGGCTCGGCATCGGCGTGGCTGCCCCGTTGCGCGGATTGCGTCACCGGCTTTCGGATAATGAGGTGATGACACAGGTACGAACCGGGAAAAATGGCATGCCGGCTTTTACCACTGCCAGCTTGAGTGAATCCAACCTTGTGACGCTGTTGGATTATCTCATGTTGCGAGACCGCCCACCATCGCTTACGCCCACAAATGCTGAGCGTCCCCAATATAGCTTCACCGGTTATCCCAAATTTCTGGACAATGAAGGTTATCCCGCAAACAAGCCACCGTGGGGCACGTTAAATTGCATCGATCTCAACACTGGCAAGCTCGTCTGGAAAGTGCCGCTGGGTGAATATCCGGAACTCGCCGCCCAAGGTGGCGCCAAAACCGGAACCGAAAATTACGGCGGCGCCATTGCCACCGCCGGCGGGCTGGTTTTTTGTTCCGGCACCAGGGATTATAAAATACGCGCGTTCGACAAAGATACCGGCGCGGAATTATGGTTCGGTATTTTACCGTGGGCGGGGATTGCGCCGCCGGCCACATACGAAGTCAACGGGCGACAATTCGTCGTGATTACTGCAACCGGCAACAAACTTGGCAAGCAAAGCGAGTATGGCGATGCTTACGTAGCATTTGCCCTCCCAAAGTCAGCCCGAAAATGACCGTGAGAAATAGCTGCCCGTAATTTACGGTCCGCGTTTCCCTGGGCGCCATGCTAGTTTCCACTGCCCACCGCCTGACGATGTGGCTCATGGACTGTTCTAAAGCGTTACGGTAATTTGTTGCCGATCTATAAATGAACACCGACCGTAAATTTGGGATTTCACGCGTCACGGGCTTGTTGTCGGATAATTTCGGCTTGAGCTGGGGCTTGTCGCTCACGATCGTCTGTTTCACCAGTCTCGTCACGTGCCTGGCCATCTACTGGTTCATTCATTCCGCACCACCACGCACCCTCATCCTAACCAGTGGTCCGCCGGGCAGTTCCTTCGAGCGAAATGCCGAAAAATATCGTCTAATCCTGGCCCGGAACGGCGTGAACTTGAAGATACTGCCCTCCCTGGGTTCCCTCGAGAATCTGCAGCGTTTGGCTGACCCCGGGTCAAGGGTGGACATCGGCTTTGTTCAAGGGGGTATTTCCGACGGAACGAACTGCCTGAAGCTGGTCTCACTCGGGAACATCGCCTATGAGCCGTTGCTCGTTTTTTATCGCGGCACGAACAGCATCCGGTTTCTGTTCGAACTCGAGGGGAAACGGCTGGCGGTCGGGGCGACGGGCAGCGGCACGCATTTATTGGCCCTGAGCCTGCTCCAGACCAACGGCATTACCGATGGCGGAAACACCCGATTGCTGGGGCTGGATGCGGCCACCGCCGCCCAGGGACTATTGGCGGGAACCGTGGACGCCGTGTTCCTGATGGGGGATTCCGCCTCATCACAAACCATGCGGACTTTGCTGCACACACCGGGTATCCACCTGCTGGGCTTTGAACAGGCCGACGCCTACTCGCGCCGGTTTAATTATTTGAACAAATTACGCCTCCCGGAGGGTGCCATTGATTTCGGGAAAAATCTGCCGCCCCAGGATATCTGGCTTGTCGGGCCGACGGTGGAACTGGTGGCGCGTCCGGATCTAAATGCCGCCGTCTCGGACCTGTTGCTGGAGGCGGCCCACGAGGTTCACGGAAACGCCAGCCTGCTGCAAAACCAGGACGAATTTCCCAACGCCATCCAGCAGGAATATCCGATCAGCCCGGACGCCAGCCGATACTATAAATCCGGGAAAAAGTTTCTCTATCGCGAGTTCCCGTTCTGGATTGCCAGCCTGCTGAACCGCCTGCTGGTGGCCTTCGTTCCGATGATGCTGGTGCTGATTCCGGGATTGCGTTTGATCCCGGCGGCCTACAAATGGCGCATCCGGTTGCGCATTCACCGGTTTTACCGAATGTTGCTCGTCTTGGAACGCGAACTGGCCACGGAAGTGACGACGGTGAAACGATCCGAGGTGCACCGACGGCTGGATGAAATTGAAAAAACAGTGAAACGCATGAAGGTGCCAGCCTCCTTTGCCGACCAGTTTTATGGCTTGCGGGGCCATCTTGATTTCGTTCGTGGAAAACTTGAAAAACTTCAGTCGGGTGAGCCGCTTTGAGAGATCGATAAAGGTGGAATTCCTGTGATGGTTTTGTCCACTTCCGGCAGGCTGCTCAGGTGCGGATGCGCGACGCGATAATCCCTGAGTTTTGCCAGCAGCCGTTGATCCCGGGTTGAACGCGGTTTGGGGGCGCCTCCGGAATTATCACTCCCAGCACCAGGACATAGAACCATCAAGGTGTTTTTTTCAATCCCGGCGGTGGAAACGAATTGGTTTCCGTCGTGGGCAATACGATTGACTGCCCGCATTGGCAATCATCCGGATTGACCTCCCCCGACCTGCGGTCAGTGGCGACACCCGGTTTGAGGTTAACGCAACCAGCACAGACTGCCGATGCCATGATAAGACCCAGAAGTGATGTTTTCATTGTCGTTGCCCGCGCGGCCTTGTATAGCCGGGCATTCTCCGGATGCTGCTGCGCCGGGCGGCAACCCGTCATGCGGTGGATTGACTGATTAGCATTGCTTGGTGATTGGTGGATTTTTTGCCATTGCCAGCTTCCATCCTCATTCCCGCCCGGGTGACCCCCGCACCGTGCTGTGTTGCGTATGCTAGTTCAATCCGGGCGGGCGCGGTGCGAATGCCTTGAACGAAATGCCGTCCGCCGTCGTGCTGCCGTTGAAAACCGAGAAGAAAAAATACTTGGACACCGCGTCGTAATTCGGCAGCAGCGTGAAATCCATCCAATCGCGGAAACTTTTCGGCAGCGCCGCCATTGAATCCAATCCACCGTTCGAGGTGGACTGATTCTTCAGGAGCGTGAAGGCCGAGCGCATGAGTTCCCGCTGGTTTTGATAGCCGAACAGGCCGCCGCCAGCCCCGCCGATGTGCTGGGCCGCATCCGCCAATCCGGCGGTTTCCCGCAGCGGCTTGCCGGGATTGCCGGTGCTGCGCAGATAATTCTCTAAGATCGAGGAATCCGTGCTAACCGCCACATAGCCGCTGCTGGTTGTCAGGTAAAGATAGCGGGGCGCTGGCGTGGTCGCGCCCGGCACGCGCATCACCGGCATGGTAATGCTATAGATTTTCTTGCCCAGAAAATCACGCGGATCCGCACCCTCCTGCCGGCCATATAACATGCCGGCCACCGTTCTCATGGCTTGCAAGGCCTGGTCGGGATTCGCCGCGGCGAAAAGGAAAATGGAGGGGGCGTTGTCCAAGTCCGCGATTGAGGTTCCCGCCGCCGCCCTCTGATAGCCCACAAAATCGTCGCCCAGATTGCCGATGAGGTTTTTCCGGAAGTCAAAGCTCGGATCCTTCATTTGGGCGTTGGCATTGGCCATGGCGATTGCGGCGTTGAGGCTGCTCAAAATGGTCGGCGATATGTTCCCGATCATCGTTTCCAGCGCGGTCCAGTCTTTTTGGCCATCCGAGCGCCAGCGCCAGAATTTCACTGCGTCCGCCGGAACGAACAGCGGCGCGCCCGCATCCTTCGTGCTGGCGGCCAGCAGCTTGATCAGCCCCGTGCGTACCGCTTCCGGCGCGGCAAAATAAAAATCCGCCTCCGATCCGTCGTGCGAATCACGGCAGGCAAAACTGGCGCTCCTCAAGCCCATCGCGCCCGACGCGAGCAGCGCCTTATTCCATGAAAACGCCGGCATCGGGCTGGGCGCATCGGGATTGGGCTCCGGCTGCGGGATAGCGGCCAGCACGCCGAACAGGGTTTTGGCGTTGAACCAGCCGTAATACAACGGCGCGCCCCGGAACTGCGCCAGCTTGTCGGCGGCGAACACGGCGTTGTCGGCCAGCGCCGGCGCCGAGCCCCCGGTGAGGTGCGCCACGACGGGTTCAACGGCCTTCAGCGAATTGCCCACGATCAGCAGCGAGTCAAACTGGCCAACCACCATCTCCACCGGTTTTTCGGGTTCCGGGGTCTTGCCGAGTTCCGAAACCGGCTGGTGTTTCGGTAGCAATTGCGCCACCGATGCGGGAACATCGTTGCTGGAGAGCGGCACAATGGAAAATTTCACGGTGCGGAGGGTTTCGGTACGTATGGTTTTGCCGCTGTCCGCCCATTTCTTTTGCAACGCCGCAAGATTGGTTTTTAGCACGCTGCTCTTGTCCCAGGCATCAAGCAGCAACACAATTCCGGGGGCCTGGTCGCCCGAGCCAGTCCAGCCGTTCTGCGTGAGGGCAAAAGTGAACTGGCCCTGGGGCAGGCTCGTGAAATCATCGAGATTAAGCCCGAGATCTTTTTCCACCGGCGCCACGATCGCCTCGCTGAATTTGCCCATGAATTTGTCATGAAACGCCTTCATGGCCGGATCGTTCCAGCACAACGCCTGCGGCGACCGTTTCAAGGCGGTCCGCAACGCCGCGCAATCCGGCGCGGCGACGACTAATAGCGTGTCCGCCGGCAGCAGGTTTTCGGCGGGCGGAATCGCGGCGCGAAGCGGGGCCACGAGACTGAAGACGACGGCCAGCGTGGCTACAAAAAGTGCGCGGAAATGTTTGATCATGATTGGTGAAAGATTGGCGATAAAAAATGGTCGGTAAGCGGGGGTTTTATTTGGCTTCCGGCTTCTGCTTGGTGCGGCTGGGCGGTTCGAGGTAGCGATACGGATTGTTCGGATTGTCGGCCGCGTAGGCAAACGCGTCGCGGTGGTCCAGGAAGTTCTTCACCAGCTCCACCGGGATGGCAAAGCCGAGGCCTTCGCCGAAGGTTATCTTCATGTTCGTCACCCCCACCACTTCGCCGGCAAGGTTGAACAGCGGTCCGCCACTGTTGCCAGGATTGATCTGCGTGCTGGTCTGCAGATACAGATTACCCTCCAGCTGCCGTGTCTTGGTGCTCAGAATGCCCTGCGTCACCGTGCGCTCCAGCCCCAGCGGGCTGCCGACCGCAAACACCGTGTCGCCCACGTTCAGCGCGTCGGAATTCCCCAGCGTGATGTATTTGAACTTCGGCGCTTCCTTGTCCTCGATGTGCAGCAGCGCCAGATCGTGAAATTTGTTGATGGCGATGATTTTGACCTGCTTGTAAGTCTCCCGGTCCAGCTGGCCGTCTTTCTGGTGGTAAACCTCCACGGAAATCTCCGTCTCCCCCTCGATCACGTGAAAGTTCGTGATGAGATAGCCGTCCGCGTTGATGAAAAAGCCGGAACCGAGACCGGCTGGCGTGCGGACCTGCACCACCGCCTCACCGATCTGCTTGACGAGCGAACTCACATCCCGGGCGGGGGTAGCCAGCAGGTTGGCATAATAAAATTGCGGCGCGAGGATGGCGGCGGTGATGGAATTCGCCACCACGGAAGTTTGCGGTGTGGCAGCGTCGGTCTTGGCCAGGTTGGCAATGGAACTGCGCGGCACCACCAGCACGGTGTAGCCGACGTCCACCACGACGGAATCCGGTTTTTCCGCGAGGATTTTCCCGGTGACGGCGGCCTTATCATTGAGCTGGAGGGTGTCAGCCGTCGCCAAATTCGCGGCGCAGAAAATCAGCGTCAGCCAGGCAAATTGTTTCTTCAACCACATTGGCAGACAATAAAGCAGCCCGGTGACTTTGACAAGCGGCAGGCGGACGAAATCCGACGGGAGATTAATGGCCTGAATAATCCGTTCCAATGCCGCTCTCATAAAATTCGCCGCGGCTGAAATCGCCTCGCTGATATTTTTAGTAAAGGGTCTCCGCATCAAAATCTGACCGACCGGAAAGATACCGCCGCGCTATGGTGCGGCGCATATCCTGATAGCTGCCCTCAACCCTCGACAGTCCGTAATGGGCTCCGAAATCGTCCGGATTGCAAAAAGCGGCGTGGGCATGGGCGATGAAAATTGTCGAAAATCAACCGCGTTGCGCTGCCAGCGTAACCTGCTCAATTGGATAAAATGGCTTGCGACCAAAACGCCGCACCAATTCCTGGCTCAGACGCTTCACATAGCTGCGAATGGCAAAATATTGTTTTAAGTGGTGAATCATAAGCACATTTTCCCGGAGTAAATGATGCTCTAGGGCCTGTTAACACTATTTGACAAACTGGGGGTTTTCGGCATTCTTGCCGGGCATGGAGCTAACTGAGAACCAGTTTCAACGGATTGCTGATTGCCTGCCACGCCAAAGAGGCAACGTTGGCATGAGCAATTTAC
>CAIJNQ010000061.1 GCA_903822015.1 uncultured Verrucomicrobia subdivision 3 bacterium
CTCGTCACTCGTCACCTCCTGACAGTGAGGTGGGAACCAATTCAACTTTCAACCTTCAACCTTCAACCTTCAACCACCTTCACCTTTCCTTTGCCGGCGAAAGCGGCTACGTGGTCACCCGGGGCACTTTCGATTTTTCCACACCCTTCGCCGCGCCGCTGCCGGCGTGGGAGATCCCCACCAACCTGATCCACGGACCGCTCACCAGTTTTAGCGCGATGCGGGGGATTGCCCCTTGGCTGACCGCCTCCCCCTGGTGGCAGGCGATCGGGCTCGCGCCCGCTCCGGACCAGGCCTACGTCTGGTCGCAAACGGGCGTGCCGTTCCAGACTTATTTCGCCGCGCAACTGCCGGCGGCCAGCAACCAGCTCGCCCGGCTCAGCGACCGGCTGGTGGCCAACGCCAATCCCTGGCTCGCCACCAATGGCCAGGGCAGTTTCGCCTGGCAGACCAACCTCCCGGGCATCGCCTGGAATGATGCGCTCGTTATTTCGCCCGTGGTCAAGCCCTCGGCGGCTTTTGGCCATGATTATGTGCTCGGCGGCCTGTACCCCATGAGCCAGTTCGACGGCGATCCGTTTCCCGGTGAATATGCGGACGCCATCCACCGACGAACGAATCTGGTTTATTTTCACGACGAAATGACCGGCCAGCGGGTCGAGGACAACTTTTTCATCCTCCAATTGTTCCGCGTCGTCTTCAAAAAGGTCCAATTGCCCGGCGATTCCGTCGCCACCGCCTGGTTGAAAAAGGCCGAGCCGCTGCTTGTCCGCAACACGACCTTTGTGAGCCGCACCGGACCGGCGCAGCTCGGTTTGGAAAGCTTTTCCACCATCGGCTTGACCGCCCTGGAGCTGCATCTGCTGGCCGACTGGCTGGAATCCCCGCAATTCCCCCGCGGCCTCCACACCTTCCTGGCACAGCCGGATAAGTGAGGGAGGTAGTAGTCAGTGGGCAGTTGGCAGAGGTCAGAAGTCAGAGGTCGGACCACCGGCCTAGTCAGAAACCGTAGCCGCCGACGTCAGGAGGCTCTGATTTCTCGCCCCTCGCCCCTCGTCTTGCCACTTGCCACCTGCCACTCATCACTCGCTACTCGTTAAGCTTGGCGTTAATTCTGTCAGCGTGACCCGCTCGCCGGCGGACCATTGCCTTCCCCGGCCATAAATGATATGGTGTTGACATGAAATTGACGGCGATCATTTATCCTGATTCGGAAACCGATTTGCTGGTGGCCGAATGTCCCGAAATCGGCACGGCCAGCCAGGGCCGCACCGAGGCGGAGGCGCTCGCCAACTTGCAAGAGGCCACCGACCTTTACCTCGAATCATTCCCGCAAGCCATCCGGAAGCCGGCGGCGATCCACACCTTTGAATTAGCTCATGGCTAAACTGCCCATCGTTTCCGGCACGGAGGCGGTGAAGGCTTTGAAACGACTCGGATTCTTCGTTGACCGCCAGCGTGGCAGCCATGTCGTCCTCAAAAAAATCACCGCGGCTGGCGAGCGCGGTTGCGTCATTCCCATGCACCGGGAAATTGCCCTTGGCACCCTGCGGAGTGCGCTAAAAATGGCGGGCGTCACGCCGGAAGAATTTTCCGACGCCTTGTAATCGCATGCCCGAAAGACAACCGCCCCCGGCAAAATCATTTTAGGATATCTTCCCCCCGTCTGGTCCGGTTCGTGCCGCCCCCTTTTCGTGTGCTTCGTGTATTTCGTGGTCACCGCCCCTTGCCACTAGCCACTATAGCAATTAACAATAACATTGGGACATATTGGCGATAAAAAGGAAGGGGTTGGCGGCGGTGGCGAGGTCTTTGCGCAGGTGGGTCTTGAAAGCGGCCCAGAGATGTTCGATGGGATTGAGGTCTGGGGAATAGGCCGGTAAGAAGAGCAACTGACAACCTGCGGTCTCGACCAATCGCTGGGTTGTGGGCGACTGATGGAACCGGGCGTTGTCCAATACGATCACGCTGCCGGTCGGCAGTTCGGGCAATAACACCTGCTCAAAATAGGCGTCCACGACTTCCGTGGTGCAACTGCCTTGAAACACCAGCGGCATGACCAATTTGCCATGCTGGGAGGCGGAAATGATGCTGGTGCGTTCCCGCCGTTTGCCGGCCACAGCTTGATAAAGCCGCTCACCTCGGGGCGAGCGGCCATACTCACGATACAGGCGGTGATCCACGCCGCATTCGTCGAGGTAAAAGACGGGGCGGCCGTTGAACTGTTCCAGTTCGCGGCGGAAGAGCCACCGTTGCACCTCGTTGCGCTCGCGATATTTTATGAGTTTTTTTTAACGTGAAGCCCAGTTGTCCCAACCGCACCCAGACCGCGTGATGGCTGACCCCGAAGACCTTTTGGATTTCCTTGAGGGTTGCGTCGGGATGTTTTTTGACATGCGCCCGGAGCTTTTTGGGGTCGAGCTTGCGCCAATGCCCCCAGCTGGTTTTCGGCGGCAGCGCCCCTTTTTTGGCGGCCACCAGGTAGCGATAAACGGAACTGCGGGCCAAGTCAAAACGCCGGGCGGCTTCAACTTTGGAGCCACCGCCCTGAATGAATTTGACCACCCGTTCCCGCAAGTCCAACGCATAGGCTTTCATGCCCCCAGCTTATCAGCCTATGTCCCAATGTCAATATGAAATGCTATACCCTCGATAAAACCGATTATGCCGCCGACGCCACAGGTGAGAACGCTGACAACAATTTGAATGATTCCTTCCTTGGTGTAGCCGAGGATGAATTTATGTATTCCCAGACTGCCTAGTAAA
>CAIJNQ010000062.1 GCA_903822015.1 uncultured Verrucomicrobia subdivision 3 bacterium
ATCTGAGATACCTCCTATTCCCGAAATGGTGTCAGTATCTGTTTGCGCAAGCGTTGCCCCACAGCAAGAGCATCCCTCGGCGTCACCTGGATTTAATGGCTGATGAATTAAGTTATGGAGAATATGTAAGCTTCCTTGTTGGGAAAATCGGTTCCGGCTTTGTAAAACGATTGTTTCGTTGGTAAGCTTGTTTTATGAAAGCCGGCATCCAGCGCATCAAATTAACCGCGCAGCGTCAAATAACCGGAAGCGCATGAAAGGCAATTTCCGATCCGTGCCAGTGCGTCGGTGGGGCTGTCCGGTGATCTGCCGCGACTGGAACCGACCTGCCAATATGGACACAAGCCGATGCTGGAAACAAACCTATCGCCGCCAATGGGCGGTTGCCCTCGCGGTGATTTTTCTTGGCGGTCCGTTCGTTTTTGCCGGGCCGGCGCAGCCCGCCAATTCACTGCCGGCCAAGATCATCACCACGGATGGCGTCAGCTATAATGCGCCCAAACTCAAGCGCGTGGAGCCGGACGGCTTGCTGGTCGAATTCCAGCCTGCTGACGGCGGCACCGGCCTGGCGAAACTCAAATTCGCCAGGCTGCCCGCCGCCCTCCGGAAACAATTCGGCTACGACCCCGGCAAGGCCGCCGGCTACGAACAACAGGAAAAACTCGCCCAGCAGGCGCTCACCCGGAAGCTGCAACAGGACGACGTGGCCAGCTCGGCCTCGTTGACCCTGCAAAACGAGCAGACCCGGCCGCCCAACCTGGCGGGAGCGGTCTCGGTGGACAGTTTGGAGCCGACCATCACCTACACCCATTATCCTCCCGACCAGAAACCGCCCCAGCTCGGGCTCAGCGTCGCCAACGTGGAAAACCACTACCGCTGCCTGGCCAAATTTGGCGTGCAGGTGGCATCGGGTGCGGCCGGGGAGCCGGTGCATTTTCGTATCGACCGGGTGGCCGTCTCGCTGGACATGATCTGCCACTACATCGAGCCGGTGAACCCCTATGACATCGTCCGGCAGCATGAAGACGGCCGCCGGAAAATCTACGAATATTTCTACCGGCTGGGACCGCAGGTGGCGCAGGCCATCGGGGTTTCCCTGATTGGCCGGGAATTCACCGCCCGCGAGGCGACGTATGAGAGCGATAAGCAACGCGCCCTGGCCGAAGCCGAGATGGCGATCGTCACGGAATACATGCTCCGCATCTCCGCCGCCACCCGCCAGGCCGAACAGGAATATACCCGGTTGACCGATCAGGGCCGCAATAACGTGGACCGGAACCAGGCCGCGCAGGCCGCGTGCGACAAGTTTGCCAAAGACTTTCTGAATCCGGCAACCCCCATCATCGCCGAAACGCCCCGCTGAGCCTGCCGGAAGGGTGCGAATCGGAGTGCTGGGTTGCACTTCCAGGCCATGTGTCTTGGAATAAGAAACGAGTTAGTTCTTTAATTTGCCCACTCCCCGCCGGGCCAACCCGGTCCAGGTCCATCACGCATCACGCATTATCCATTTTTCCATCATCAATTCTCCTTCAATGCGGCCTTTAATTGAACTGCTTGGGCGTCCTGCAAGGGCAGCACGACCATGGCCCGGGGTAACCTCAACCTACTTTGGCTTGTGGGCAGCCGGAAAGAATTTTGCTGACGTGACTTCACTTTTTCGGGCCATTTGATGTGTTAGTCTGGGACGCAAGAAAGGACCAGACGATGAAAGGCAAACGGTATACGACGGAAGACAAGATCCGCATCCTGCGGGAAGTGGACGGAGGCAAGAGCGTGGGTGAGGTCTGCCGGGAAAAGAACATCGCCGAGCAGACGTTTTACCGGTGGAAACGGACGTTTGGTATGATGGATATTTCGGA
>CAIJNQ010000063.1 GCA_903822015.1 uncultured Verrucomicrobia subdivision 3 bacterium
CACCGTATTTTGACCGGCTCACGCGGCGCTTCTCCACGCCGGCGGCGTCGAGCGTCCCGCGCACGATGTGATAACGCACACCGGGCAAATCTTTCACGCGGCCGCCCCGGATCAGCACGATGCTGTGTTCCTGTAAATTATGCCCCTCGTCCGGTATGTAAGCGATGACTTCAAAGCCGTTCGTCAACCGCACCTTCGCCACTTTGCGCATGGCCGAGTTCGGCTTCTTGGGCGTGCGCGTCATGACCTGGATGCAAACACCACGCCGGAACGGCGAGTTCTCCAAGGCGGGTGACTTGGACTTGTAATTGACTTTGTTGCGGCCCTTGCGGACCAATTGATTGATTGTCGGCATTGCGTCTTAAATGGATTCAACCAAAATCGCGGCACACTTGTTCCGGTCAAATGGAGCGCGGAATATATCAAACACAGTTTTCCTTGCAACATTTATTTCAACGTTTTTCAGGAGCAACCTCATCTAAATCTCATTCCCCACCCTGGAAAACCATCCCGACGCGAGCCGGGCGCACGTTTTGCCAGATCGGCCAGCCCGGAACGGAAATAAGCGCTTCGGGAATTCCGCCCTCCGTGAAAATAATCTGCGTGGAAAAAATCCGCCTTCCCCCCTGACCTCTCTCCGGCCGGAAATTTGCCGAAAGGCTGCGGTCAGTCCGCGATGCTGAGCCGGGCCAGGACCGCGTTCACCGCTTCCTGAATCCGTTCGCCGCGGACGGCGGTCGTGGCATTGCCCAGGATGGGGCGAACCGCATAATTGCGGTATAGCAGCTTGTAGGTCTTCGCATCCAGAATATCAATGACGAGTGTGCCCGCCTCAAAGTGATTCGGGTTCCGGCTGCTGGAATAGGCGTCCTCCGCCTTGTTGTGGAGCGCATCGGCATCCCGGCCCATGCCGAAATAGGTGGTAATCGCCTCGGTGCTGACGTTGTTGCCCACGATGACCATGTAGGCCACGAGAACGTCACCCGTGCCATCGGTCCGTTCCAGTCCCTTTGCGGACAGGTTGTTGACAATGGCTTTTTGAATCAATTGGTGAATCGCGTCGCGTCGGTCAGTGGCCGGCGGTGCCAGGGCAATGCCTCCATTGATGAAATTATAGCTGTGCACCCGCAATAATCCCTTGTCTACCCGCGTCGGCGTCGAGTTGCAACCGGCAATGAGCAGCCCCGTGAGCAGCAGCGGCAGAAGCCAAAGGTGTTTCATATATGGATTGTGTGTTTCAGTCGGGATTGACCAGTTTTAAATATTGGCGAAGGACGGGTCAAAATCTAGCTGGTGAAACCGGCCCAGGTCAAGGGGCGTCTGGCTCGCGCCGGCCCGGCGCCGGCGGCTTCGTCAGGGTGCGATAAACCAAACCGGCCAGCACCGCCCCGGTCAACAAAATTAAAATCAATCCGACGCCATAAACAAAGGCATGACGGAGAACCTTGTCCGCATCCGCTTTGGTCTGCCGGCCGAGTTTTTCGATTTGCGGCGCGCTCTGGTTCAAGGCGGCGACCAGGGTGTTGAGTTCATTGGCGGCGGCGCCGATCTGGGTGGCCGCCGTGCCGTAATCCAGCACGTTGAAGGGATGGCTATTCGTGGCGGAAGCCGACACCTCATTCGTGGGGGAAACATAGCGGACAAATTCAGTGAGCGACCGGATGGCGGTGTTGATGTTCGTCGCCGCGACGCTGGCGGCGTCGAGCGTCGAGCGCGTATCAGTCAGCAATTCCCGTGACTTGTTGCCCTGTTCAATCAGGCCGTCGAGAATCTGTTGAATGGCCGCCTGACGCTGGTCGTTAATCAGCTGCGGCAGCTGTTGCGCCGTCTTCGCGAAAACATCAGCGGAGGCGGCGACCCGATTCGCGTCGTTCAATACCTGCTGGGATTCCGGCTGTCCGGCAAGCTGGTAGGCCAGCACCTCCACCTGCCAGCTCAACAGCATCGGCATCCGTTGGCTGTAATACATGGCGCGTTCGCCCAGGTCGCGCGTTTCTTGAATGGCCGCGGCGGTGGGATCCAGCCCCGCCAGCGGATCAAGGTACAACAGGCTGAAGATGCTGGTAGGCGCGGAACTCGACGGTGTCGGCGCCTTGCCCAGCGCCGAGACAAATTCGCGGAAACGAATGGGCCCGACATAACGCTGGCCGGGATTCTTCGCGCGCCATTCTGCAATCAAGTCTCGCAGTTCCTTTCCTGCGCAGGTTTGAGCACGCCCCGCGCCATCGTCCAGACATTCGTTTCCAGCCTGAGTTGGGTATCCAGCAGCGGGCGGACCGCATCACCATAGGTATGCATCCCGTAATCTTCGATCACCATCCGGGCCATGGTCGTCAGCACCAGCAGATCCAGCGCGTTAACCGCCGGGTTTTCGCCGGTGGCATCCGTGTAGGCGGAAGTGGCCTGGCCCAGCTTCCAGCGTAAAACACTCAGCCGAAGATCCAAATTTGTCGCCCGGGTGGAAACGTCATCGCATGCCTGGGCCACGGTGGCCGCATAGATGTCGGCGAACCGCATCACCTGCGCCTGTAACACCATGAGCGTAACGGGCCCGGTCGGCGGCTTGCCGGTTAGTTGACGCGAATCCACCATGGCGGTCGGCGGCGATTTGGTAAACCGGAGCAGTCCGCAACCCGTCAAAGAAAGCGCCAGTAATACGAAGCAAACCGCAAAGTACCACCGGCGTAGACGACCCGGAAAACTTCGGTTGCTGCCGGCTGGGTTGGGTGATTTGTTCATTCGGATTCTTGCCGGAAGGATCTTACCAGCTTTGTCTGGCGCCGCAACTTGGGATTGCCCAACGAGTTTAGGGTGTCGTCTGCCAGCCACCACCCAGCGCCTTGTATAATTGGACGACGGCGAGCAATTGACCGACCTGCGTCTGGACCTGCTGCTGCTGGGTCGGATAAAGCTCCTGCTGGGCCTGCAGCACCTCATAGTAGCTTGATTTGCCGTTCAGATAACGCTGCGTGGCCAGATCAACGGATTCCGCCAGCGCGCTGGCCGCCTGCCCCACATACACTGATTCCTCGGCCAGTTTCTGCCGCGTAATGAGTGCGTCGGATACTTCCTGGAAAGCCGTCAACACGGTTTGCTGGTAGGCCGCTTTCGACTCGTCAAATTTTGCCTTCGACGCCCGGTACTGGGCCCGCAACGCGCCGCCCTGGAAAACCGGGCCGGACAAGGTGCCGCCGAGGTCCCATAAATTTCCCGCCCCGCCGGTGAAGGATGAAAGCTCGGGACTGGCGCGCCCGAGCAGGGTTGTCAATCCGATCTGGGGAAAGAAATTCGCCACATTCACGCCGATGTTCGCGTTGGCTGCAATCAACGACTGTTCGGAGGCGAGCACATCGGGCCGCCGGCGCAACAGTTCGCCCGGCAAACCCGCGGGAATTTCCGGCCCCAGTTGCGGCTGGTTGGTCAGTGAATTCCGCACCACCGGTCCCGGGTTGCGGCCCAGCAGCAGGTTGAGCTGGTTCTCCGTGGTCGCGATCTGAATCTCCAGCTGTGGGATCAGTGCCGCGGCGTTGGCCAGCGCGGCGGCGGCCCGGTCCGTTTCCAGCTTCGAGGCGACGCCATTGAAAAGACGATCGTTGAAGATGCGGTAACTGCCGGCGTAGGCATTGGTCGCGGCGCGCTGGATGGCCATTTGCCGGTCCAGTTGCAACAGCTGAAAATAAGCCGTGGCCACCTGGCTGACCAATGTGATCATCACGCCGCGCCGGGCTTCATCGGTGGCGAGATACTGCGCGCGGGCCGCTTCGCTGGAGCGGCGGATGCGTCCCCACAGGTCAATTTCCCACGCGGCGTTAAGGGTGAGCTGGGCGGAACTTTCGGTGTGTCCATTCAAGGAGGCGGGCGAGTTGTATAGCGCGTTGCGTCCGCGCCCGATGTCACCCCCATACCCGATCTGCGGGAAAAAGGCCGAGTTGGCCACGGCCGATTGATCACGCACCTGCTCAACCCGGGCAACGGCCTGCTTCAGGTCGTAGTTGTTCGTGATGGCGGTGCCGATCAAACCTTGCAGAACCGGATCCTGAAATACCTGCCACCACGGCAGGTCCCCGAACGAGTTGGTATTCTGGTTGTCGGTGAACCGGAAGGCGGCCGGGGTCTGAACGGCGGGCCGTTTATAGTTGGGCCCCACGGCGCATCCCGCCAGAAGGGTGAAGCCGGCAACCAGCATGAGCCAGGATTTGATTTTGAATTTCATTTCTTCAGCAGCTGCTTTTTGGCGGCGGCGAGTTGCTTGAGCTGGTCGTCGTCGACTCGGGGATACTCGAGTTTGAGCGCGGCCAGCGTGTCAATCACGGCGGCGGCCACCACCACGCGGGTGAACCATTTGTTGTCCGCCGGCACCACATACCAGGGGGCCTGTTTGGTGGCCGTATGCCGGATCATGTCCTCGTAGGCATCCTGATACTGGTGCCAGAATCCGCGCTCGGCCATGTCGGCGGCCGAAAACTTCCAATTTTTCTCCGGAATCTCCAGCCGCTCCAGAAAACGCCGCTTCTGCTCCTTTTTGGACAGGTGCAGGAAAAACTTGCAGACGACGATGCCGTTGTTCGACAGATAGCGCTCAAAATGGCGGATGTCCTCGAAACGCTGCTTCCAGATGTCCCTGGTTACCAGTTCGCGCGGGATTTTTTGCTTGGCGAGAAATTCGGGGTGCACGCGCACCACAAGGGTTTCTTCGTAATAGCTGCGGTTGAAGATGCCGATGTGCCCGCGATTCGGCAGCACCTTCATCGCGCGCCAGAGATAGTCATGGTCCAGTTCCTCGGCGGAAGGCGATTTGAACGAATGCACGTCGCAACCCTGCGGGTTGATTCCCGACATGACGTGCTTGATGGCCCCGTCCTTGCCCGCGGCGTCCATCGCCTGGAAAATCAGCAGCACGGCCCACTTGTCCTGCGCGTAAAGCCGGTCCTGCAGCCCGGCGAGCAGTTCCACGCCCAGGGTGAGCGCTTCCTTCGCGCGCAGCTTGGCCTCGGACTTGAACCCCATCGTGTCGCCGGGGTCATTGTCCTTGAGCCGGAACTTGTCGCCCTTGGTGATGCGATAATGCTCGGCAATCTTACAAGCCCGTTTGAGCAGTTCCTTGTTTTTCATGGTTGTGCTTGGTGCGTGTGGATTCGGAATCATCGTCCGGCAGTTTCCGCCGGGTTTGCCGGAACATCTTTCGCCGTTTTATTTTTTTCGCCACCGAGCTTCTCGATGATGTAGAAGATGACGGGATTCAAAAAGATCGCGATGAAACTCGCCGCCAACATGCCGCCGATGACGGTAAAGCCCATGACCTGACGTGACATGGCCCCGGCTCCACTGGCCCGGGCCAGCGGGACGCAACCGAGGATGAAGGCGAAGCTAGTCATTAAAATAGGTCGCAAGCGCAGCTTTGCCCCCTCGAGCGCGGCGTCAATCAGCGGCTTGCCTTCCTCGTAACCCATCTTGGCGAACTCGACAATCAGAATAGCGTTCTTGGCTGAAAGCCCGATGAGCATGACGAGTCCGATCTGCGCATAGACGTTGTTTTCGTAACGCCCGACCATCATGCCGGCGAACGCGCCAAAAACCGCCACGGGGGTTCCGAGCAGCACGCTGAACGGCAGGGTCCAACTTTCGTATTGCGCGGCCAGAATCAGGAAGACGCACAGCAGCGAGAACCCGAAGATGACCATCGGCGAGACGCCCTGTTGCGCCTTTTTTTCCTGATAGCTCATTCCCATGTAGTCATAGCCCATCCCCGGCGGCATGGTTTCGTCAAAGACTTCCTCCATCGCCTTCATCGCCTGCGCCGAACTGTAGCCGGGCTTGGGCGAGACGTTGATCTGCGCGGCTTCGTGAAGATTGTAACGCATGGTGAATTCCGGCCCCTGCGTCGAGCGCACTTTCGTCACCGCCGCGAGCGGCACCATGTTGCTGGAATTGTTCAAGACGTAAAACTGGCCGAGGTTTCCGGCCTGGGTGCGGTAATCACCCTCGGCCTGCACATAGACCTGCCACTGGCGGCCAAAGCGGTTAAAGTAGTTCACGAACGCGCCGCCCATAAAACACTGCATCGTCTGATAAACATCCTGAAGCTTCACGCCCTGCTGGATCACCTGGTCGCGGTTCACATCCACATACACCTGCGGCACGGACGGCAGCGCCGTGGAGAACGCGCGCGTCAACTCCGGACGCTTGTTCACCGCCTCGAGGTATTTTTTCAGGTTCGCCGCCAGAAAATCACCGCCCTGCCCCGTGCGGTCTTCGAGGATGAACGTAACTCCGCCTGAAGCGCCCACGCCGGGAATCGCCGGCGGCAAAAACGGAAACGCCATCGCACCGGGAATCTTGGCCATCTTTGCCTGCAAGCCCAGCATGATGGCGCGAAACTGTTCCTCCGGTTTTTTGCGTTTGGCCCAATCCTCCAGCGTGATGAAGAAGAAGCCGCTGTAGGTGTTTTGCACGCCGCTCAACATGCTGTAGCCGACGACCGACGAATAATACTTCACGCCCGGGGTATCCTTGAGAATCTGCTCCACCTGCCGCATCACTTCGCTGGTGCGCTGGGCGGACGCGGCATCGGGCAGTTGCACGCCGGCGAACGCGTAGCCCTGGTCTTCGTTGGGCAGGAAGCTGGTGGGAATAAATTTGCCCAGCACGCCGGCCAGCACTGCGAAAGCCACCAGCAGAATCACGGCAAATGAACTTTTGTGAATGAGCAGGCGGCAGACGCCGACGTAGCCGTCCGTCGCGCGGCCAAACCACTTGTTGAACACGTCGTAAAATTTCTGGAGTGGACCGGTCCCCTTCACCTTGGGCCGGAGCAGCAACGCCGCGAGCGCGGGCGACAGCGTGAGCGCATTGAACGCGGAGATGGCCACCGACACGGCAACCGTCACGGCGAATTGCTGGTAAAGCCGGCCGGTGATTCCGGGAATAAATGCCGTTGGCAAAAACACCGCCGCGAGAATGATGGCGATGGCCATGACCGGCCCGGAGACTTCTTGCATGCCTTTCAAAGCCGCGTCCTTCGGCGACAATCCATTCTCGATGTGATGCTCCACGATTTCCACCACGACGATTGCGTCATCGACCACCAAGCCGATGGCCAGCACCAGTCCGAAGAGCGAAAGCGTGTTGATGGAAAAACCGAACAGGGGGAACAAGGCGAAAGTTCCAATCAACGACACCGGCACGGCGAGCAGCGGAATGAGCGTCGCGCGCCAGCCTTGCAGGAAGATGAAGACCACAATGAGGACGAGTATGATAGCTTCGACCAGCGTGTGCTCAATTTCCTTCATGCCGGCGGTCACGGCCAGGGTGGTGTCGAGCGCCACCACATAATCCAAGTCAGGCGGAAAATTCTGTTTTAGTTTTTCCATGACCTGCCGAGCGCCATTCGCAGCATCCACGGCGTTGGAATCCGGCAACTGGTAGAGCGCAATGAGCGCGGACGGCTTGCCGTTCAAGCGCGCCATCATATTGTAGTTTTGCGCGCCGAGCTCAACGCGAGCAACATCCTTCACCCGCAAAATTGCGCCGCCAGGCGAACCACGGATGACAATGTTCTCAAATTGTTCCGAAGTTTCCAGACGGCCTTGTGAACGGACGGCATAAGTGAACTGCTGGCCTTGGGGAATCGGTTCGCCGCCAATCTGGCCGGCGGGATTCACGGTGTTCTGAGCCTGAATCGCATTGACAATCTCGGGAACGGTAACGCCCATTTGCGCCAGCCGGTCGGGCCGGACCCACAGCCGGATGGCGTAGTTGCCCGCGCCAAAAACCGAAACGCTCGCAATGCCCGGCACGCGGGTCATCAGGTCGTTGATGTTGATGACCGCGTAGTTGGCGAGGAACACGCCGTCATAGGTGTTGCTCGGTGAGTAGAGCGCGAACATGATGAGCGGCGCGGCGGTGGATTTCTGGACGGTGACGCCCTGGTTGTTGACCGCACTGGGCAATTGCGACGCCGCCTGACTTTGCCTCATCTGCGAGAGAATCTGGTCCGTGTTCGGGTCGGTCTTGATGTTGAAATCCACCGTCAGCTTCATCGTGCCGTTGTTGGCGTTGAGGGAATACATGTATTCCATGTTGTCCACGCCGGACATCTGCTGCTCGATGGGAGTCGCGACCGACTGCTCAACCGTGGTGGCGTCCGCGCCGGGATAGGTGGCGTTCACCTGGATCTGCGGATCGGCAATGTTGGGAAACTGCGCGATGGGCAGACCGGACATCGCGACCAACCCCATGATGACCATGAGAATGGAAATCACCATCGCGACAATCGGACGGTTGATGAAAAATTTTGACATAGGTCAGCGGTTGGAAATGGGCAAACCGGTCAAGGCTTCGCATCCTCCGCGCCCGTTGCCGGACCAGCGGCAATGTCTCCTTTGAACGGCACCGGATTCACTTCCGCACCTTCACGCACTTTCTGGATGCCCTCAGCCACAATGCGGTCGCCCGCCTTTATGTTTCCCTGAACCACCCACAGTTGCCCGACCCGCTCGCCGGTCATCACCGGCCGGATGCTGACTTTGTTGTCCTCGCCGACCACCGCGATGAGATATTGGCCCTGCATATCCGCCACCGCCGCCTGCGGCACGAGCAGCGCATCCCTATCCGTCTCCAGCAGCGCCCGCACACGGACAAACATCCCCGGCGCGAGCAAACCCTGCGGATTGGGAAACTCCCCAACCACCGTGATGGTGCCGGTCTTGACATCCACCTGGTTGTTCGCAAAACGAACCTTCCCCGGGTGCGGATAATTTGAACCTGATGCGAGGGTCAATTCCAACCGGGGACCTTGATATTCGGTGTTCGCTTCCGGACGCAGGCTCCTCCCGGACGCCAGAATTCGCTCCTGCATCCGCGTCAACATCTTCTGGTCCACCGAAAAATATGCCCGGATGGGATCCGTCTTTACAACCGTGGTCAGCTGGCCGGTGCCGGGGCCGACCAGGTCGCCCACCTGCGCCTTCGCCAGTCCGGCCACGCCGTCCACCGGCGAAATGATTCTGCAAAATTGATAGTTGAGCCGGGCGGACTCGGCGGCGGCCTCGTTGGCAAGGTTCGCCTGGATGGCGTCGTCGAGTTCCTGCTGGCTGATGGCTTGGGTTTGCGCCAGGGGCGTGTAACGCCTCACGTCCATTTCGGATTTGCCCACCTTGGCCTCCGCCTGGTCCAGCGCGGCCTTGTAGGTGCGGTCGTCGATCTGGAACAGCACCTGGCCGTTCGTCACCACGCTGCCTTCCTCGTAGTTGCGGCTGAGCAAATAGCCGCTCACTTGCGCGGAGATCGTGGCGTTGACATCCCCCTCCAGCGTGCCGACCCATTCGCGGTAGATCGGCACGTCCCGCTGCTCGACGGCAATCACCTGGACTAGCGGCGGGGCGGCCGCGGGCGCTTCGCTTTTTTTGCAGCCGGAAAATGGAATCAACAGAGCCAGCGCCAAACCGGGCAGCGCCAGCTTGGATTTAAGGTTGCTTGCCATAGGTGGGTATATTGTTTTGGAACAGTTTTATCGGCAAGAACTTTCAAAGCCACTCCGACGTTATCCACGTTTGAATCGTTTCCTCCGCAGCGGTAATTCGTGCGCAGTAAAACCTCGCCCACTTAATGCTTAAAAATTCAGCCGGTTGTTCCGTGACCAACCGTGACCCGTCGCGGAACCGTGGCGTTCGCAAACCTTCAAGCTCGCGCCTTCATTTTTCGGCAACGGCGGATCAAATGATTCGTCGAGCTGTCGTGCTTCAGCGGCGGCAGCGTCTTGCCTTCCAGTTCGGGAACGATGCGTTGCGCCAGAGCCTTGCCGAGTTCCACGCCCCATTGGTCGAATGGATTCACGCTCCAGATCACGCCCTGCACGAAAACGATGTGTTCGTAAAGCGCGACCAGCTTGCCCAGCACCGCGGGCGTGAGTCGTTCGGCCAGTATCGTGTTTGACGGCCGGTTGCCCTCAAATACCTTGTGCGGCACCAGCGCGTCCGGGACCTTTTCCGCCTTCACTTCCGCCACCGTCTTGCCGAACGCCAGCGCCTCGCTCTGCGCCAGCGCATTCGCGAGCAGCAAATCATGGTGCCGCCCCAGCGGCGTGAGCGCCTGGCCGAAGGCGATGAAATCGCACGGGATCAGCCGCGTGCCCTGGTGGATCAACTGGTAAAAGGAGTGCTGTCCGTTGGTCCCCGGTTCCCCCCAGTAAATCGGGCTGGTTTCGTAATTCACCGGCATCCCGGCCAGCGTCACGTGCTTGCCGTTGCTCTCCATCGTCAGTTGCTGGAGATACGCCGGAAAGCGTTTCAGGTAATTTTCATAGGGCAGCACCGCCAGCGTCTCCGCGCCGAGAAAATTCGTGTTCCAGACCGACAGCAGCGCCATCAGCACCGGCAGGTTTTTCGCGAATGGTGCGGTGCGGAAATGCTCGTCCATCTCGTGAAAACCGGCCAGCATGGCCCGGAAGTTTTCCGGCCCGACGGCCAGCATCGTCGAAAGTCCGATGGCCGAGTCCATCGAATACCGCCCGCCGACCCAGTCCCAGAAGCCGAACATGTTCGCGGTGTCAATGCCGAACGCCGAAACCTTCTCCGCATTCGTCGAGACGGCCACAAAATGTTTCGCCACCGCTTGTTTGCTTCCGCCCAGACCGCGCAGCAGCCAGTCCCGCGCGCTTTCCGCGTTCGTCATCGTCTCCTGCGTCGTGAAGGTCTTGGAGGAAACGATGAACAGCGTTTCCGCCGGATTCAAATCACGCGTCGCCTCGACAAAATCCGCGCCGTCCACATTCGACACGAAGCGGAACCCCAGATCGCGCTGGCTGTAATGCCGCAGCGCCTCATATGCCATCACCGGCCCGAGGTCCGACCCGCCGATGCCGATGTTGACGATGTTCTTGATCCGTTTGCCGGTGTGGCCTTTCCACGCGCCGCCGCGCACGCGCCGGGCAAACCCCGTCATTTTGTCCAATACCGCGTGAACCTCCGGCACGACATTTTTGCCGTCCACGAAAATCTTCGCGTTCTTCGGCGCGCGCAATGCCGTATGCAACACCGCACGGTTTTCGGTGAAATTGATTTTGTCGCCGCGAAACATCGCGTCCATGCGACCGCGCAAATTAGATTCCTTCGCCAGTTGCACC
>CAIJNQ010000064.1 GCA_903822015.1 uncultured Verrucomicrobia subdivision 3 bacterium
CTGGCGGAACTCGCCAGCGTGCTGAATTTGCCTGCACCACCAATTCGGATTGAGGGGTTTGACATTTCCAACATCAGCGGCACCTTCGCCGTCGCGTCGCTCGTCAGTTTTAAGAACGGCCGGCCCGACCGTGCAAACTATCGGCGGTTTAAAATCAAAACGGTCGCAGGTCAGGATGATTTTGCCAGCATGGCAGAGGTTGTTTATCGCCGATATTCCCGGCTGAAACGCGAAGCCAGGCCGATGCCGGACCTTATCTTAATTGATGGTGGTAAAGGGCAGTTGGGCATGGCCGGTGCGGAACTGAAAAAACTGGGTCTCGAAAGCATTCCGGTGATCGGGCTGGCCAAGGAGTTCGAGGAGATTTATCTGCCCGGTAAAAGTGATCCCTTGCGGCTCGGCCGCGCCCATCCCGCGGTGAAGCTGTTGCAGCGGTTGCGCGACGAATGCCATCGCGTGGCGAACAGCTACAACGCGCAGCTCCGGCTCAAAAAAATTTCCGAGAGCGTGCTGGACGAGTTTCCCGGCATCGGCGACCGGCGCAAGGCGGCGCTGCTGAAAAGATTCGGTTCGGTGCAGCGGTTGAAATTGGCCACGCTCGAGCAAATCGCTGCCGTCCCCGGTTTTGGCGGCAAGGCGGCCGCGGAATTAAAAGAGTTTCTGGCGGCGCGGGCGTGAAGCGACAACGGAGGATGAGCGCCATGGTCATCTCGCATTCGGAATCCAATCGCCTTCCATATTGTAAGGGTGCCTGAACGCGCCACCCAGCGGCATGAATTTCCAAAACATGGGCCACAGACCTACACTCAGGTAGGAAATGCCCACTGCGCTTTTGATGCTGTTCTTAACGCTTCTACCTCGATCGGGATAAACCAAGACAGAAAGCCTCCATGGCGCTTGATTTGTTGGCGGTATGATTGTGAAATTTGTGGACGCGCCTTCATCCAGCTTCGAATGCAACTGTTGCCACTGATTATAACCCGGCCAGTAATTGATAGCTTCTCTCGGTTCTGTCGGTGACTGTATTTCAATATTTGGGCTGTAGGCAAAGATTGTGGAGGGGTTCCGATTCGTGATGGTAAACCTTGCCAGCCGGGTTCCCGCGGCATCGTTCGTGTAGCCAAGAAAAGTAATCGAAATATTGGGGCTTCCGGGAGGTGGCAGGAAGGCAACCCATCCGCCCAATATGAACATTCCGACACTGACGATTGCGAAAAAGGCCAGAATTTTGAATGTCGTGTTGGTGTGGCGTTCAGTGGCGGCTGTCAGCTTCGTCCCCGGGAGTGACCCTCGTAATCCAAGAAACAAGCCGACCCACGGCGACGCAATGAAAACGAGCCTCAAAGGCCACAAGACATATTCCAGCGAAGTATCTGAAATAATATGAGCAACGACGACAACAGTGAAAATAATCGGGATAATGCAAAAGGTCCCTGCCGCAAAAATCACCATCCAGAAGAGCGTATTTAGGCTTTTTCGTTTCATGCGCCTTTGTTTAGGAAGGCCCTCTTACTCTTTACGCCTTTATGAAAAAGTGCCGTTGCTTATCGCTGACCGGCATTTCAAGTTTCTCCATCACGGCCAGCATGTCCTCCCAGACGCGGCGCTTCTCGCTCAACGACTGGTTGCGCAAGAGATACGCCGGATGATACGTCGGCATCAGCGGCGTGTCACGATACGTCTGCCAGTTCCCGCGGAGCTTCGTGATGCCGACAGTCTTGCCGAGCAGCCCTTCCACCGCGGTCGCGCCGAGGGCGACGATGACTTTGGGCTGGATCAAATCAATCTGCTCGTGGAGATACGGAATGCACGTCTGCATCTCCTCGGGCGTCGGCTTGCGATTGCCGGCGGCCTGGCCGGGGGTGTCGGGCCGGCATTTCAAGATGTTCGCGATGTAAACGTCCGCCCGCGAAAGTCCCGTGGCCTGGATGATTTTCGTGAGCAACTGTCCGGCTTTGCCGACGAACGGCTCGCCTTGTTCATCTTCGTCTGCGCCCGGCGCTTCGCCGACAAACATCAGCTGCGCGTCAATGCTGCCGGTGCCAAACACGACGTGCTTGCGGGAGGATGCCAGGTGCGGACATTTCACACATCCCCGTGCGCGTTCGCTTAACGCAGTGTAGGCGGCGATCTTCAAACCGGCAGATTTTTTTACCGGTGAATCGGAGACACCCGCGGTGGTTTCTGGAATGCTGGCAGTGTTGACTTCGGGGGCCGCCGCCGCTTTTTCGGCCGGGCGGGTTGGTGATGGCGCGGATTTGGCGGCAACCGTCGGCTTGGACAGGGCGAGCAGGGTTTCGGGAGCCACTGTGACGTGCCGCACACTGCGCGACTTTAAATTTTCCAGGTGCTGAATGGTCGCGTCCAGCAGTTGGCCGTAGGCGTCGGACATGGCTGTATCGTAACGCGTGGCCGTGATGTGGCGCGAGAAATTTATGGTAAGTGCCGGATTTGCGGGAAGGATTACCTCCGCAACATGCCCGGTAGTCCGCCGCCCATCTTGCCCATCATCTTCTGGAACTTGCCCATTTTCTTCATCATCTGCTGCATCTGCCCGAACTTGTTCATCATCGTGTTCAACTCGGTCACGGTCACGCCGCTTCCCTTGGCCACGCGGATGCGGCGCTTGGCGTTCAGGAGCGCCGGGTTGCGTCGTTCCTTGATCGTCATGCCGCAGATCATCGCCTCCATGTGCTTGAATTCCCGCTCCTGTTTCGACAAGTCCTGGCCCTTCATCGCTTCCGCGCCGCCGGGCAGCATTTTCATTACGTTCTCCAGCGGTCCGAGTTTTTTCATCTGGCGCAACTGGTCGAGAAAATCCTCCAGCGAAAATTCCCCTTTGCGCATCTTTTCCTCCATGCGCTTCAGGTCGTCTTCATTGACGGCTTCGGCGGCCCGTTCCACAAGGCTGACCACGTCGCCCATGCCGAGAATCCGTGACGCCATGCGCTCGGGATGAAAGGCCTCAAATTCCTCGAGCTTTTCGCCGGTGCCGGCGAATTTAATGGGCTTGCCGGTGACGGCTTTCAGGCTCAGGGCCGCGCCGCCGCGCGCGTCGCCGTCCAGTTTGGTGAGGATTGCGCCGGTGATGGCCAGCGCGGAATCAAAATGCGTTGCGACATTGACGGCTTCCTGCCCGGTGGCGGCGTCAAGCACGAGGAGAATTTCCTGCGGCTTCACCAGGTCGCGCAGGCGCACCAGCTCCTGCACCAGCGGCTCGTCAATCTGCAACCGCCCGGCCGTGTCGAAAATGATCGTGTTGCGATTGTTGGCTTTCGCGAAGTCGAGCGCTTCGCGGGCGATTTTCAAAACATCCGTCTCGCCACGTTTCAGGAAAACCGGAATGTCGATTTGTTTGCCGAGCGTTTCGAGCTGGTCCATCGCCGCTGGACGATACACGTCCGCTGCGACGAGCAGGGGCAGGCGGCCTTGCTTGAGCAACAGTTTGGCGAGCTTGCCGGCGGAAGTGGTTTTGCCAGCGCCGTGCAAGCCGACCATCATCACGCAGGCGGGATTGCCGGAAAGATTCAGTGCGGCATTCGTCGAGCCGAGCAGTTCGGTGAGTTCGTCGGAAATGATTTTAACGATCTGCTGGCCGGGCTGGACGCTGGCGATGACTTCCGCACCCAGGGCCTTGGCTTTGACGCGCTCAATGAAATCGCGGGCCACCTTGAAATTAACGTCGGCTTCCAATAAAGCCATGCGGACTTCGCGCAGCGCGTCGCTTGCGTTGCTCTCGGAAATTTTGCCGAGGCCGCGCAGGTTACGAAAGGCGTTCTGGAGCTTGCCGCTTAACGAGTCGAACATCCGGGCAGTTTAAAATAAAAATGCCGGCCGCACAATTTTTGATTCGTGGACCGGTGACGAAGGGTGTCTCAAGTTGCAAAATGATAATTGTAGGGCTTGCGCATTTCGCGGGCGAGCTGCCGGTTGCCTTCCTTGGCATCCGGGCCGGTGAACTTTTCCGCCGTCGGATCCCAACCAAATTTTTTGCCGGTGCGCAGGGCGATGCCGATGAGGTGGCCGATGACCGCGGAGCGATGGCCGTTTTCGACACTGGCGATGGGGTTTTTGCGCGACCGGACGCAATCGAAGAAGTTGCGCATGTGGTTGTGGCTGACTTCGAGATGGATCGCGTTGTCGGGCAGCGGTTCGGTCAGGAGTTCCTTTCTGCTGGCGGTGATTTCGTCACGGTTGACCCAGATCCACCCGTCGGCGCCGATAAACTTGATGCCGTTGCGCTGGCCGTCCGCTTTGAGCACCTGGCCGAAGGGACTGTCGTCCAGCGTGGTCTTGACCGTTTGCGTGATGTTGCCGGCCCAGGTCAGCGTGGCGGAAAATTCGCTGGGCGTGGTGAAACCGCCGGGAATCGGCCCGGTGATGACACTCGCTTCAACCGAAATCGGCCCGTCCTGGCCGATCCCCCAGCGGGCGATGTCATTGTGGTGGGCGCCCCAGTCCGTTACCGGCCCGCCGGCGTAGTCCCACCACCAGCGGAACGTGTTGCCGCAGCGCTCCTTCATATATTCCACCTGCGGCGCCTGCCCCAGCCAGAAATCAAAATTCAAGGTCGGCGGCGGTACCTGCCCGGTCGGGAACGGCCCGGCGCGGAGACCGCCGGGAACCCATACGTTCACTTCCTGAAGTTTGCCAATGCGGCCGTTCCGGACGAGTTCGCAAGCCAGGCGGAAACGCCGGTCGCTGCGCTGCTGCGTGCCGGTCTGGAAAACAATTTTATTTTTGCGCACGGCTTTGATCACGTGGCGGCCCTCGTCCACGGTCAGCGTGAGCGGTTTTTCACCGTAGATGTCCTTCTTCGCGTTCGCCGCGGCGATGTTCACGAGCGTGTGCCAGTGATCCGGCGTGGCCTGAACGATGATATGGATGTCGTCGCGCTCGATGACCTTGCGGAAGTCGGTGTATTTGTCGGGTGTCTTGCCTTCCTTGGTGAATTTCTGCCCGGCGGCATCCAGATGTTCCTGGTTCACGTCGCAGACGGCCAGGATGTCGCCGTAGCCGCTGGCATTCAAGGCATCGTAGGTTCCCTGACCCCCGCAGCCGATCAAGGCGACTCCGGGGCGGTCGTTCGGGCTGAGCGGGCCGGATCCACCGGCTGCTGCCTCGGCGGCGAAGGCGGCGTTTCTTTCAATGAACCACACCGGTAGACCTGTCGCGGCTGCTGCGATTGCGCATTTGGAAAGGAAAGAACGGCGGGAAATCTGGAATGATTTTTCTTGGATCGGCGGATTCATGTTTTTAGCAAACCGTACATTACTGCCCCGGTCAAGGGGAACTGGAGCCGGAGCATGTAATCAAAGTTTCAACTTGAGAACGGGCGGAACATCTGGCTTAATGGATATCCCTTCGCGTGGTAGGTTACCCAAGTGGCCAACGGGGGCAGACTGTAAATCTGCTGGCTATGCCTTCGATGGTTCGAATCCATCACCTACCACCACTCTCATCCTCCATTTTTTTAAATGTGGCTGATACACAAGGAAGATGCGGGTCCGGCCATGCATGTCAGGTTTTAACCCGCCAACCGAAATTAACATCTTCAAGATCATTCCTACACGGTAAAGCAAAAATCCCGCGGGCAATTTTGCCCGCGGGATCATTTGTCGCATTCTCTTAATTCACCGAGACATCAATCTGCCTCGGCTTGGCTTCTTCGGATTTTGGCAGGGTAACGGCGAGCACGCCCTCTTTGTAGGCGGCCTTCACCTTGTCGGCTGCGACGGGTGTAGCCAACGTCAAAACGCGCTGGAATTTCCCGAAGTAGCGTTCCTGCCGATGAATTTCAACGCCTTCAGCCACCTTCTCTGCCTTGCGTTCTCCGGAAATGACCAGCGCCCCGTCCTGTAACGTGACGCTGATATCCTCCCGTTTTATC
The DNA here is from genome assembly GCA_903822015.1 of uncultured Verrucomicrobia subdivision 3 bacterium. Lineage (GTDB taxonomy): Bacteria > Verrucomicrobiota > Verrucomicrobiia > Limisphaerales > UBA11358 > UBA11358. The sequence goes on from CAIJNQ010000064.1 coordinate 5,891, forward strand.
CCGGGCAATTCCACGCTGATGGTGTAGTTGTCCTTGTCCTCCTGCACGTCAAGGGCAGGCGCCCAGCCCGTCAAAGGCGACTCAAATAAACGTTCCCAGTCATCCTGCAGGTTTGCCAGCCGGCCAAAAGTCGGCCAGGCAACGCCGGGCCGTTCATAATTTGTCAGTTTCATATATTTTATCCTTTCGTTAATGGTTAAATACTACCCAACAAATCAGTCAGCTTTGGATATGCCAAATCCATTCACGAGCAAAAATCATTGATGACCAATGAGTTTAATGAATTTTTAAAAATATTAAGATTTGCCAACTGGATAAAAATGACGCAGTTGGTTGTGTCAACTGTGCCAATGTAACTCTTCGTGCCGACAATAAAAAACCCCGGGTGATTTCGCCCGGGGTTTTTGTAGATAATCAGAATTCTCAGTCGAAAGCGTGACCGGCGCAGCACAGAACGTTCTTAACTTTGTGGCGCACGAGATCCTTCACGGCTTGGCGGGCTGGTCCGAGATATTTGCGCGGGTCGAATTCACCCGGTTTTTCCGCGAATACCTTGCGGATGGCGGCGGTCATGGCAAGGCGCAGGTCGGTGTCAATATTCACCTTCGTGCAACCCACCCGGCGGGCGACTTCGATGTCTGATTCCGGCACGCCTTGCGCGTCGGGCATCTTGCCGCCGTATTTGTTGACTTCGTCCACCAGATATTTCGGAACACTCGAAGCGCCGTGCAACACCAGCGGATAATCGCCGAGATTGGCTTCCATGAGCGCTTTCTTGATCAATTTTAAACGTTCCAGGTCCAGATGTTGTTCGCCTTTGAATTTGTAGGCGCCGTGGGAATTCCCGATCGCGATGGCGAGCGAGTCGCAGCCGGTTTCCTTCACAAATTTGACGGCTTCTTCCGGGTTCGTGTAATGGCCGCTGGCGGAATGCGCCCCGCCTTCCTCGCCTTCGTCGAACTGCGCCCCGACGAGATGACCGAGTTCGGATTCGACGGAGGCATTATATTTGTGCGCGTACTCGACGACTTTCTTGGTGATCTCGACGTTTTTCTCGAACGGCTCGTGCGAGGCGTCGATCATGACGCTGGTAAACCCTTCGTCGATGCACTCCTTGCACAGCTCGAACGTGTCGCCGTGGTCGAGGTGAACCGCAATCGGTACGGTCGAAAGGCTGACGGCGGCCTCGATCAGTTTTTTCAAATAGGTCGGATGGGCGTACTGGCGCGCGCCCTTGGAAATCTGAAGCATCAGCGGCGCCTTTTCCTCTTCGCAGGCCTCAACGATCGCCTGGATGAGTTCCATGTTGTTGACGTTGAATGCGCCGAGGGCGTATTTGCCCTTTAAAGCCTTGGCGAACAGGTCTCGTGTGTGTGTCAGTGGCATAATTTTTTATTGGTAGTCTTTTTTTGAATAAACCTTAATCTTTCCAACGGAGAAAAAGCATATCCAAAAGTCCCTGAAAGGAAATAAAAAACACCGCCATGTTATCCACATAAATTCCTTTGCGCCTTTGCGCCTTTGCGTGAAAATTCCGGTGTGCAAGCGCGCTTTCTCCTCGGACCCGCCGGTAGCGGCAAGACGTTCCGCTGTCTCGCCGAAGTGCGGGCCGCACTGGCCGGCGATCCCGCCGCTGAATCGCTGATCTTGCTCGCGCCCAAACAGGCCACGGTCCAGCTCGAACGCCAGTTGCTCGAAACCGGGGAAATTTCCGGCTTCACCCGGTTGAACATTTTTTCCTTCGACCGGCTGGCGCAATTCGCATTTGAGAAGCTCAACGTTGCGCCGCCCAAACTGCTGTCCGCCGAAGGCCGGCTCATGGTGCTGCGGGCCTTGCTGCTGCGGCACGGGAATGAATTGAAACTATTTCGCGGCAGCGCCCGCCGCGCCGGTTTCGCGCAGGAACTCGGCGCGCTGCTCGCGGAGTTGCAGCAGCACCAGTTCACGCCCGCCAAACTTCTCAGCCTCGCGGCCGACGATAAATTGCGCCGCGAACTTCGCGACAAGCTTCACGATCTCGCGTTGCTTTCGGGAAAATACGCCGACTGGCTCGAGGGGCACGAATTGCAGGACGCCAATAATCTGCTGGATTTCGCCACCGCCGCACTGAAAAGGGCGAAGGTGGAAGGGCGAAGTGGGAAAACCGGCGATGCCCTCCTGCCCTTGCCCAGCTCTCTTCGTATTTCGCACTTGTGGCTCGACGGCTTCGCCGAAATGACGCCGCAGGAAATGGCGTTGCTTGCCGCCATCGTCCCTTTTTGCGAGCGCGCCACGCTCGCCTTCTGCCTGGAAGCCGAGCCGGCGCCGGATGTCTCCTGGTTGTCCATCTGGTCGGCCATTGGCATGACTTTTCAAAGGTGCCGCGCCCAGATTTCCAACTTGCCGGGGTGCCAGGTCGAAACCGAAATCCTCCGGCGCGATTCGCGCAAAAGCCGGTTCGGGGAAAATACTCCGCTCGCGGAGTTGGAGCGATGCTGGTCATTTGCCATCCCGGGTCCGGAACCCCGGCCTCTGAACCGGCGTGAAACGGAACCCGCCGGGTCGGGGACCGGCGCTCCCGCCGCCGCCTCTCAAATCATGCTGACGGTGTGCGCCAATCCCGAAGCCGAGGCCAAATTTTCTGCTCGCGAGATCCTTAAATTTGTCCGGGCCGGCAACCGCTTTCGCGACTGCGCCGTGCTCGTCCGCCAGCTTGAAGGGTATCACCGCCCGCTCGCCCGGACTTTCCGCCGCTACGGCATTCCGTTTTTTCTGGACCGGCGCGAGCGGGTGGCGCACCACCCGCTCGCGGAACTCACCCGCAACGCGCTCCGCACGGTCGCGTTCGACTGGCAGGCGGAGGATTGGTTCGCTGCGCTCAAGTCCGGCTTTTCGGCCGTCCCGGAAACCGAGCTTGACCGCCTGGAAAACGCCGCGCTGGAATTTGGCTGGCGCGGCAAAAAATGGCGCGAGCATTTGCCGGAGGCAACTTGTGAAAGTCTGCGCCAAATCATTTTTCCGCCGTTTGAAAATTTTCGGGCGGGGCTGGAAAAACACCGGTTCCAGCCGACCGGCACTCAGCTGGCCGAAGTTTTGCGCGAACTTTGGAGCGATTTGAAAGTCGAGCCAACTTTGGAGCGCTGGACGCTGGCCGACGAAAAACCGGAGAATCCCGATTCACCGTTCGCCAGCCATGCGACGGTTTGGGACCAGATGCAGGCATGGCTGGATAACCTCGCGCTGGCATTCCCCCGCGAGCCGCTGCCGCTCCGTGACTGGTTGCCGATCCTGGAATCCGGTCTGGCAAACCTGACCGTCGGCGTGGTCCCGCCGGCGCTGGATGAAGTCTTGATCGGTGCGATTGACCGGGCCCGCAATCCGCCGCTTAAATTTGTCCTGGCGCTCGGTCTGAACGAATCGGTTTTCCCGGCCGCGCCGGCCGCGCCGGCAATTTTTACGAATTCCGATCGCGATGAACTGCATTCCCAAAACGTCGTGCTGGGCGCCAACCGGTTCGACCAGATTTCCCGGGAACGCTACCTCGGGTACATCGCCTGCACCCGTGCCCGTGACAAGCTGGCGTTAAGTTTTTCCCGCCAGACCGCCGACGGCAAGACGCTGAACCCGTCGCCGTTTATCACGCAGTTAAAAAGGATTTTTCCGCAGCTGGAAGTGGCGGAGTTCGCCATGGACACAAATTGGCACGAGGCGCAACACGCGACCGAACTCATTACGCCGCTGTCAGTAAGTCAAAAATCAAAAATCAAAAATCCAAACTGGGAACGCCTGCTCGAAATCCCCGCGCTCCAGACGCTGGCGGATAAATTGGCGGCCTTGCGCGAGCCGGATGAGCGGGAAAACCTTTCACCACGGCTTGCGGAAAAACTTTACGGGCCGGTCTTGAAATCGTCGGTCAGCCGGCTGGAGGAATTTGCGCAGTGCCCGTTCCGGTTTTTAGTCCGCTCCGGCCTGCGCGCGAACGAGCGCAAAGTGTTCGAGTTGGACGCCCGCGAACGCGGCAATTTCCAGCACGATGTGCTCAAGGTTTTCCAGGAGCAGCTCCAGGCGGAAGGCAAACGCTGGCGCGATTTTGAACCGGTGGCAGCGCGTGAACGCATCCGCACCATCGCCGCCGCCCAAATGGAGGGATTTCGCGACGGCTTGTTTCGGGATTCGGCGGAAACCCTTTTCGCCGCCGGGATGTTGGCGGCGGCGTTGCAGGATTTTGTCGAAGTCGTCGTCGACTGGATGCGCGCGCAGTATGAATTCGATCCGGCCGCGGCGGAACTCGGCTTTGGCGGCCGGCATGACCGCGCGCCGGCCTGGGTCATCGAGTTGGGCGGCGGCCATCAGCTCGCGCTGCAAGGCCGGATAGATCGCGTGGATTTGTGGCGCGACCAAACCCTTGACACCGCGCTCGCCGTGGTGACGGATTACAAGTCCGGCGGCAAAAAACTGGATGCGTTGCTGGTGCAAAGCGGCATTCAATTGCAGTTGCTCGCGTACCTTGGCGCCCTGCGCCATTGGAAAAATCCGCGGGAGATTTTTGGCGCTGGGAAAATCACCCCCGCCGGTGCGTTCTACGTCAACTTGCGCGGCGAGTTCAAGGGCGGCGGCTCACGCGCAGAGGTTTTGGGTGACGGCGAAGCAAAAAAACTGGCGTACCGCCACAACGGGCGGTTCGACGCGGCCGAGCTGCGGAAATTTGACCGGCGCCCGGGGGTGAGCAAAGGCGACCAGTTCAATTTTCGTTTGACCAAAAACGGCGAGTTGCCGGCCAATTCCCCGGAAGCGCTGCCGCCCGGGGATTTTGAGAAGCTGCTGGATGGCGTGGAAACCAGGCTGCGCGAACTGGCTGAGCAGATATTTTCCGGCGCGGCGGCGGTGGATCCGTATCGCCGGGGCAACGCGACAGCGTGCGATTATTGCGATTACCGTGCGGCCTGCCGGATTGATCCGTGGACGCATGCATGGCGCGTGCTGCGGGCGGCCTCAGCTGCCGGGAAATGATTTGGATTTGGCGGCGCGATAAATCCGCAGCAGGCCATAATCATATTTTTCACCCAGGTATTCCCGCGCGCCGACGATGTTGCCCCAGCCCGTCCGCTGGAAGGCGGCGGCAATTTCCGCCTGCGCCCCGGCGGTGAGGAGTCGGGCGAGATCCAACACCTCGCCCGCTTCAATCGCGGTGGCGAGATGGCCGTAAATCGTACCCACCGCAAGCCCGCGCGCGCCGGCGATTTCCCCGGGCGAATCGCCCGCGCGAAAACGGCGGAGGGTTTCGCGCGCGGTATCGCCGAGCTGGGAACGCTGCGGCAACGGAATGACAAAGGCATCTTCCGCGAAAATCTGCCGCGGATTCGCCGCCAGATGCAAGGCGATTTCATGGAGAAAAACTTCGCCGAACTCGCGCAATTTCTTTTCGCCGACGCCGCTGATGCGGGCGAAGTCGCGCTCGCTTTCGGGATAATTCCGCGCCATCTGCCGCAGGGCGACATCGGAGAAAACAATGTAGGCCGGCACATCGCGCTCGTCGGCGAGCCGTTTGCGCAGTTCGCGCAAACGCTCGAACAAGCCTTCGTCGCAGGTGATTTCGCCGATGTGGCGCGTTTTCGTTTCCGGAGCGGTGACGGGTTTGGTGAGCGTGATTTTTTTACGTTCCTTGAGCGCGGCGCGGCCGGCGTTGGTGATTTCCAGGACGCTGAATTTTTCCGCGGTCTGCCGGAGAAAACCGAGCCGGACCAGTTCGCGCCCGATTGCCGCCCATTCGGAGCGGTCGTGTTCCCGGCCGATGCCGTACGTCGAGAGCTGCGCGTGATCCCATTTCCGGATTTTTTCGGTGTCCGCCCCGGTGAGCACTTCGACCACGTGATTGAGCCCGACGCCAAAACCGTTTTTCTCGCGGATGCGGTAGACGCAGGAGAGGAATTTCTGGGCGGCGAGCGTGCCGTCAAACGTGGCGCGCGGCGCGAGGCAGTTGTCGCAGGCCCCGCACCCGGCGGCGGAAAATTCCTCGTCGAAATACGCGAGCAGTTCGCTGCGCCGGCAGTTCGCGCCCTCGGCGTAATGAACCATCTGTTGCAATTGTTTCCGGGCGATCTCGCGCTCCTGCGGATTCGGCTTCTCGTCAATGAACGTGGTCTGCTTCACCGCGTCCCCGGGGCTGAAAAGCAAAATGCATTCCCCCGGCAGCCCGTCGCGGCCCGCCCGGCCGGTTTCCTGATAATAGCCCTCGATGTTTTTCGGCAGGTCGTAGTGGACGACGAAGCGGACGTTCGGCTTGTTGATGCCCATGCCGAAGGCGATGGTGGCGCAGACCACGCGGATGTTGTCGCGCAGAAACAGTTCCTGATGCTCGCTGCGTTCCTTCGGCGTGAGGCCGGCGTGATAGGGCCTGGCCTTGATCCCGTTTTCGTTCAGCCGTTCGGCCACACTTTCCGTCGCCTTGCGCGACAGACAATACACGATGCCGCTTTCCTTCGGTCGCGCCCGGAGAAAGTCGAGCAGTTGATGGAACGGTTTGTTTTTTGCGATGACCCGGTACGTGAGGTTCGGCCGGTTAAAACTGGCGACGTAATTTTGCGGCGCGCGCAATTTCAAATGCGTGACGATATCCTCGCGCACGCGGCCGGTCGCGGTGGCGGTCAGGGCCATGAACGGGACTTTCGGAAAATGCGTTCGCAGCTCCGCAATCTGGCGGTATTCGGGCCGGAAATCATGGCCCCATTCGCTGATGCAATGCGCCTCATCCACGGCGATGAGTTGGACGTTCCAGCGCTTTAAATCTTCCAGAAAGCCGGATAACATCAATCGCTCCGGCGCGACGTAGAGCAGGCGGTATTTACCGTTATGCAGGCCGCGCAGGCGTTCCCGGCCCTCGCCCGCCACCAGCGATGAGTTCAGAAATGTGGCCGGCACGCCGGCGGCTTGCAGCGCGTCCACCTGGTCTTTCATCAGCGCAATCAGGGGCGAGACCACGACGGTGAGGCCTTCGCGGGCCAGCGCCGGCAGCTGGAAGCAAAGTGATTTGCCGCCGCCGGTGGGCAGCAGCGCGAAGACATCTTTTCC
>CAIJNQ010000065.1 GCA_903822015.1 uncultured Verrucomicrobia subdivision 3 bacterium
AAACTAACTCGGATGTTTTTGATGCTGAAAACCATAACCAGCTAAAGTTTAATTATTTATAACCGGACACTCGTGAATTGGTGCATATCTTTCATGTCAACAGCATCGCCGGATTATCTGGTGAAATCTATGGGGTCTTTCCCGCAGTCACCATTTCAAATTTTTCCGCCCGCCACCCCGACTTAATCCCGTTTCAGGAATTCAACCTTGGCACTCAACTCGGGAGTGAGAAAATGATCGGGCTCATGGATTTGCACCTTGATTTGCAAGGTGCCTTTGGCGCGATTGGCTTCGGGGGCAATTTCAACCACTGCACCGGAGTATATTTTGTCCGGATACGCCTCGGGACTGACCCGGCATTTCTGGTCGAGCGAAATTTTGGCGAGGTCGGCCTCGTTCACATCGATCTCCACCTGCAGATCCTTCGGGTCCGCCACGGCGATCAAAGCCGTGCTTGGTCCGCGCGCCCCGCCGAAGCTTTGCGGCATGACGAGCTCGTTCGGGTTCACCAATTTTTCGACCACCACGCCCAGGATCGGCGACCGGATGGTGCACCAGTCCACGTAGGTGCGCGCGAGCTCGGCGACCCCTTCGGTTTCACGCAAGGCGGCGCGGGCGGCGTCCAGCTGCAACCGGGCATCGTCCTCATTCTGCTTCGACGCGGTCTGGGTTTTAGCGAGCTGCTGAATCCGGTCGTAATCCAGCTCCGCCTTCGACACGGCCACCCGGGCATTGATCAGCCGGCCTTCCGCCTGATGTAATTGCGCCTGGTATTCGGCGTCGTCGAGCAGCACGACCACCTGATCATTGGTCACAGCGTCCCCCTTTTTCACCCCGATCCATTTGACCAAGCCCATGAAGCGCGGACTGATTTCAATGCGCTCGCGGTTGATGATGTATCCGCTGACGGTCAGGACGACGGGGTTATCGGCCGACGGCACGGCCACCGGCGAGGCACCGGCATTGGTTGCGGGGAGGGAATTTCCGGCGGCCGCCTCGTCGGCGGCGGCCACGGTGCCGCCCTGCCCGTTGAGGGTGCGGCGGCCCTCCTTCTGCCAAGGCTTCCAGAACACGATCGCGCCGAGGGCGACGAGCGTCACGGTGAGGAAAATCAGTTTAACCGAAACGGTCGTGCGCTGCCGGTCGGCGGCGGCAATCTGGAGCTGGGCGACTTTGGCTTGCGATTCGTCGTTCATATGGCTTTAAGGGCGGCGATGACCGGCAGACGGGCGGCACGGATGGCGGGCAAGGCCGTCCCGATGAGACCAACGGCGACGGCAAAAATCAATCCTTCCGTGACCAGCCGCGGGGTGACGCGGAATTCAAAGACGATTTCGCTGAAGGTTTCCATGCCCATGGTGGCCGTGGTGTAACCATTCCAATAAAACGCAATCGCGCAGCCCAGGATCCCGCCGAGGAGCGCCAAAAACCCACCTTCGAGCAGCAAGGCCAGGACCACGGAACGGCGCCGGAAGCCCAGCACGCGCAAGGTGCCGATTTCGCGAGTTCGCGCGCCGACGGCGGCATACATCGTGTTCATGGCCGCAAACACGGCGCCAACGGACATGGTCACGGCGAGGAAATTTCCCAGCCACTTGATGGGCGCGGCAGTCATGGTCTGCTTGCGGTAGTAATCCACTTCCCGTTCCGCCTTCAGCTTGAAACGCCGGTCGTTTTCGATCCGGTCGATGAGGCGCGCGGCGGCCGCGGCGTCCACCGGCCGGATAAGAAAGCTCGAATACATATCGCGCTCAAACAGCGAGCGGCATTCATCCGCGTCCAGCCAGCATTCGGAATCAAACGCGCTGCCGCCGCCCGCGAGCCAGCCGACCACGGTGAGGGTGGCGCTGCCGGATTTGAAGGACGAACCGAGGTCGAAATTGGCGAACCGCCGGGCCAACTTGGCGGAAACGACGACTTCGCGGTGGCCGGGCACAAACCAGCGGCCGGCGACCAGGTGAACCTGCGGGCGCAATTCCATGCCGCGCGGGGTGACGCCGCGGAGGAGGACGTTGGCCTCGCCGTTGTGAAGGCGGCGCGGCAGGTTGACGAGCACCAGCACGTCGGCGGAAATCACCGGCTCGCCGGCGGCGTTGCGCGCGATTTCCGGCAGGTAGCGAATGTCCTGGAGATTCTGCCGGCCGATCAGGCTGGCGGATTCGGCGGTGGAACCCTTGCGGACGACGAGCAGGTTGCGGGGATCGCCGGTGTTGCCGCTGCTCTTTTCGATGCCGGCGGCGAGGGATTGCAGCAGCACAAAAACAAACACCACCAGGGCAATGCCGAGCACGGTGGCGACGGTCGAACGCCAGCGGACGAGCGCATTGCGAAGGCTATAACGAAGGGGTAGAGCCATATCAATCGAGCGTTTTCAAACCCTGCACCACACTGGTGCGGGCCACGGTGACCATCGGGGCGATCGCGGCCAGCACGCCGAGCAGCGCCGCCACCGAGAAGGCGAGCCCCATCATCTTCGGCGTGACCTCGAACATGATGAAGAGGCCATTGGTCAGCTTCTGGATGTTGAGCAAATAATGATACATCACCCACGCACCGCCCGCCCCGAGCAAGGCGCCGCACATGGCAAGGCCGAAACTCTCCGCGAGGATGAACGCAAATAATTCGCGGCGGCGGAAGCCGAGGGCCTTGAGGATCGCCAACTCGCGAAACCGCTCGCGGATGGCCATGCTCATGGTGCTGACCGTCACCAGCAGCAGCGCAAACACGACCACGATGCTGATGCCGCCGATGAGCGTCTTGATGTTCGCCCACATCGAGACAAACCCCAGCACAAAGGCGCGTTCCGATTCGGCGCGGACTTCGGCGCTGGAATTGGCAAATGCCTGATTAATGCGCTCCGTAACGAGCGGCGCCTCGGCCACCGAGGACGCCCGCACCCACCAGGTACCGACGGTGCCAAGGTTGCCGAGCAATTCATCCAGATAAGCCTGATGAAACATCAGATTCCGATCGTCGGCCGTGCCGTGATAAATGCCGACGACCTTCAAATCCAGATCGCAGGGATAAATCTGGCCGGTGAACTGCATCCGGTCGCCGAGCTTCAAGCCGTAACGATCGGCGGTCATCTGGCCGACGATGCACGCAGTGCGGTCGGCGATCCAGGCGTCCAGCTGCGCTTTCGGGATTTTGGCGTCCGCGAGCAGCGGCAGCGTGCGGGCAGGATCGACCGCAAACTGCGCGAAGCTCGTGAATTTTTCATCCCCCTTGTACAGGCCGCCGAAAAACGAAAACGGGGTGACCGCGACGACGCCGGGAATTTTTTCCAAGACCTGCAACTGCCGCACCGGCAGCGGTTGCGCGAGCGAAACCTTGTTGCGGACGATGATGCGCAGGCTGGAGCCCTCGTCGTTGATGGGATTCGTGAGTTCGCGCAGGGCGACCTGCAAAGTGATGAGCAGAAAGAGGCTCACAGCCACACTGGACACGGACAGGGCAAGCCGCCGTTTGTTGCGGAACGCATTGCGGAGGATAAAGCCGGGGAGGTTCATCGCGTCAATTCGTCAGCTCACCCTTTTCGAGATGAATACTCCGCGAACCAAAGGCGGCGGCCTTGGGATCGTGCGTGACCATGATGACGGTCTTACCCACCTGCCGGCTCAGCGATTGCAAAATGCCGAGCACTTCCTGGGCGGAATGCGAATCCAGATTGCCCGTGGGCTCATCGGCGACGACCAATTTCGGATCGGTGACCAGGGCGCGGGCGATCGCCACCCGCTGCTCCTGGCCGCCGGAAAGCTGCTTGGGCAAATGATGCGACCGGTCTGCCAAACCGACAATGTCCAGGGCGGTGTTCACGAGTTTCCGGCGCTGGGCATGGCCCAGCCGGGTCAGCAGGAGCGGCAGTTCGACATTTTCGAACGCGGTCAGAACGGGGATCAAATTGAAGGTCTGGAAAACGAAGCCGACATTCTGGTTGCGCCAGTCGGCGAGCTGGGACTCGTTGAGCTTCGTGACATCAATCCCCTGGACCAGACATTCGCCGCTGGTGGGCCGGTCAATACCGGCGATGATATGCAGCAGCGTGGATTTGCCGGAACCGGACGGCCCCATGAGGGTGAGGAATTCACCGGCGGCGATGACGAGGGAGATGTCATCCAAGGCGGTGACCTGAATATCGCCCTGCGCGTAGATTTTCGACAGGTGGCGGATAGTGACAATGCTTTCCGGTTCAGACATGGCAGCCAATGAATAGGCCAGACACCCCAAAAAAGCAAATGGTCGCGGAGACAAATCCGCCACCGGCGCAGGGAGGTTAATAATCTTGACCTGACCGCGGGCCGGCTTTTAAGCTAGGCCTGTTAGTAGGCATATTCATGTTTGCACAATTCAAAAGCCTGTTTTCCAACGACATTGGGATAGATCTGGGCACGGCCAACTCCCTGGTTTATGTGCGGGACCGCGGAATCGTCCTGCGCGAACCCTCGGTGGTGGCCATTGAAGCCGGCACGACCAATGTGCTGGCCGTCGGCAACGAAGCGAAAAGGATGCTGGGCCGGACGCCCGGCAACATCGTGGCGATCCGCCCGATGAAAGACGGCGTGATCGCCGACTTCGA
>CAIJNQ010000066.1 GCA_903822015.1 uncultured Verrucomicrobia subdivision 3 bacterium
CCGTGGCTTCCGGGCGGTGGCAAGGGAGGAAGCAAAGGGACGATGTGGCCTCCCACGTTTTGCTTTTCATAGCTTTCCAACGAGGGCAACCTGACTTGTGCCTTGCGTGCATAGGCCCGGTGGACGGCCTTGCTGTTGTGACCGAGGGCTTCTTGTGCGAACCGCTCCGGGTAACCGCACATCTTGGCCCGCTCCGCCCAGGCATAACGGTAGGAATGAAGCGAGACACCATGAATGCCGAGGCCCACGCAGCGGCGTTTGAATTCCTTGGCGCGGTGTTTTTCCATCCACAGGGCGATCTTCGGCAGCAGAAGCCCTTTCGTCGGTAGCGAACGCAGGATGGTCTCCACCGCCGGACCGAAATGAATGAACGCCGGAGTTTCAGTTTTCCGGCGGGCATAAGAAATAACGTGGTCAGACCAGTCAATGTTTTCAGCTGTCAGATTGGCCATGTCAGATTGTGATCCGCCGAGGTGCCAGCACAGTTCATATAACGCCCGAAGTTCGACATTTCGTTCGCGTCCGATGATCAATTGATGTTCCTCAGCCGTTATGGCCCGCTTGGGTCCATATTCAATTTTCGGCCAAAGCCTTTTCGGGATGATCGGCCACGCCAGCCAGTTCATCGAGATGCAAAAATTGTGCAGTTCGCGGAGAAGTATATTTGTGCTGACGGTGCCCGCCTTCATGCAGGTGAACAGATTTTCCGCCTGAGTCTCGACAATGACGAGATGATGGATCAATTCAAAGGCTTTCTGGCGTGAACCACGCTGCCAGCGTTCCTTGGTGCTGCCGGTTTTATTTTCGATGATGGCGTTGAAGGCGTCCTGCCAGGTCCGGGTTGAGACGCCCGAATCCGTCCCCGCCAGATAGGCCTTGGCGATCTGGAGGTTCAGTTGCGGCTGCCGGGCCGATTCATTGCGGGCGTTGAGCAGGGCCGTGGCCTCGGCACGATTCTTCGTTCCCAGGCTTTCCTGTTTTTTTGTTTGGGTGTCTTCGACGTAGAACATGCCGCCGAGCTTGCGGCGGTAGAGGATGAAACGGTTTTTCATAATTCGGATTTTTTGTCCGAAAGTTATGAAACCGTTCGCGGCTTTGGGTGTATCACAGACACCAGACGGGCAGCGAATCCCGTCGTCGCGAGTGATGGCCGGTTAATACCGGGGTGGTAATTGTGTTTTACCCGAGTATTGATTTCACTGGCACTTTCACTGGCACTAGCCTCTTCTGGTCGCACCATCTCGTTGCAAAGCAACGAGATAAAATTGGTGCCGGTGGCGGGACTCGAACCCGCACGACTTTTTACAGTCCCAGGATTTTAAGTCCTGTGCGTCTGCCATTTCGCCACACCGGCAACGTTGGTCGACAATCACTGATACGATCCGGGTGGCCGGAATCGTCGGAAGGCAGATGCTGCCACTAGCCGTAGCGCAACCACCCTCCAGCGGGGTTCGCCAGCAATCGCACAACGTCAACTTCGCAAAAGTTCGGGCCGGGCGCAAGTAACCGATTCGCGACCCGCGAGTTTCGGTGACGACCGTCGGACTGGAAAGAGTCCGAGCCATGCACTGCGGCGGGCGTCTGATACTTCAAGGCCGTGTGCGGTCGGCGTGTGTTATACAACCACACCCCTTGGTCGGTCAGCTGCCGCCCCAGCGCCTTGGTTTTGAGTTTCTGCCCCAAGCCATATTCGCCTTTGAGGATCCCATTCATCCGTTCGGCCAGCGCATTTTCCGCGCAGTGATCGGTGACGGTCATGCTGATCGTCAGCCCGCGCAGCCCCAGTGCTTGGATGTACTCGTGGCAACAATATTGGCTCCCCTGAGCCGAATGATGAATCGGATGCACCCCCGCAGGCAGATCCTTCAACGCCATCTCCAACGCCCGGACACATCCACCTGCCGCAAGCGTGTCCCCGCAGTGATAGCCCACGATCTTCCGCGAAAATTTGTCCGTCACTAAAGCCAGATAGAGAAAACTCTCCTCCGTCCGCAAGTATGTCAGATCACTCACCCACACCTCGTTGGGCCGGCTCACGACCCGGTTCTTGACCAGGTTCGCAAACACCGGCAGACAATGATATGAACTGGTCGTCTGAGGATATTCCCTGGGCAAGGGCGCCAGCAACAAGCCGCCACGGCGCAACACGCCAAAGAACCGGTCCCGCCCCAACTGCACCCCAGCTCGGGCCAATGCCCCGTGGAGCACCACCCGCAGCTTCCGCGTCCCCAACCGTGGTTGCACCCGCCGTTCGGCTTGCACCAGTTCGACAATCAAGGCCGCATCCACCGCCTGCGCCTGCCGTACCTGCCGCCGCGCATAGTAGTTCTGCCGGCTCATCCCCAGCTGCCGGCACACGGCACTCACCGCCAGCCCCGCCGCCCTTACAGCCCGGTGCCCGGCGACCCAGCCGCTTTTTTTTAAACGCCCCCACATCCGCTATCCCCGCCCGCTCGCAGGCAATTTCCGTATACGCCCGCTCCAAGGCCAGCTCGACATGCAAGCTGCCCACCGTCCGCTCCAGCACCCGCACCCGCTCCTTGAGCTTGGCGGTTTGATCAATTTCTTCCGGCTTTTCCACGCGGATCACCTTTCCTCTCGTGCCATTGCCATACTTCCGCACCCACTTGGGCACCGTCGCGGCACTACGGATGCCATACTTGCCAGCCACCGCGCTAAACGCAAGCCCGCCCGCCTCCACCTCCTGCACCACACTCATTTTAAACGCCTCACTGTACCGTATCTCTTCCCGGATCCCCGTCGATTTGTTCGTCATGCC
>CAIJNQ010000067.1 GCA_903822015.1 uncultured Verrucomicrobia subdivision 3 bacterium
CTCGCGGTGCGCTGGAATTGTAAGGCCGGCAAATGCGGCTCCTGCTCCGCCGAAGTCAATGGCCTGCCCAAGCTCATGTGCATGACGCGCATGGATACGCTCGACACCAGCAAACCCATCACCATCGAGCCGATGCGCGCGTTTCCCCGCATCCGCGACCTGGCCACGGATGTTTCCTGGAATTTCCGCGTCAAAACGAAGATTAAGAAATTCAACCCCCGCAAGCCCGATTGCGCGGACGGCACCTGGCGCATGCAGCAGGAGGACGTGGACCGCGTGCAGGAATTCCGCAAGTGCATCGAATGTTTCCTTTGCCAGGACGTCTGCCACGTTTTGCGCGACCACCACAAGCACGATGAATTCATCGGTCCGCGCTTCCTGGTCTATACCGCCGCGCTGGAAATGCACCCGCTCGACACCGAGAACCGGTTGCCCGAGCTCAAGCAGGCCCAGGGCATCGGCTTCTGCAACATTACCAAGTGCTGCACCAAGGTTTGTCCCGAACACATCACCATCACCGATAACGCCATCATTCCGCTCAAGGAACGCGTGGTGGATGAATTCTACGACCCGTTCGGCTGGCTCTGGAAAAAAATCCGGCCGTCGGGTTGATGGGATTTGTGGCTCGGTGAGGGGCTTGATGTGATTGCTGGCTAACCGGCGCCTGCTTCATCTATCGTGTTGCCAATGTCGGCCCCGTCAACCTCAGCTCTGGCCAAAGAAATAGTTGTTCGCTTGCAGGCGGCGGGTTTTGCCGCGTTCTGGGTCGGTGGCTGTGTGCGCGATTTTTTACTCGGCCGCGAGCCGCAGGATTTCGATATCGCCACGGACGCCCGGCCGGACCAGGTCGAAAATCTTTTCCCCAGGACCATTCCCGTCGGCAAAAAATTCGGCGTCGTCATCGTCGTCGCCGGCGGCCGGGAGTTTCAGGTGGCCGCGTTCCGCGCCGAGGCGGATTACCAGGATGGTCGTCGCCCGGAAAAAATTGTGTTCGCCGGCGCCGCGGCCGATGCGTTGCGTCGCGATTTCACCGTGAACGGGCTTTTTTACGATCCCCTCACGGAAAAAATTCATGACTGGGTCGGCGGCGAAAAGGATCTCCGCGCCAAAATCATCCGCACCATCGGCGCGCCGGAGCAGCGCTTTGGCGAGGACCATTTGCGGATGCTGCGGGCCGTGCGCTTCGCCGCGCGGCTTGATTTCGAAATCGAACCGGCAACCTTCGCGGCCATTCAGGCCTTGGCGCCGAAAATAAAACTCATCAGCGCCGAGCGGATCCGCGACGAACTCATCAAGCTGTTCGCGCCGCCTCAAGCTGGACGGATGAACGGATTGGTGGATGAATGGATTGGTGGAAAAAACGTGCCCGTTGTCACGCGCCCCACCCAACCATCCAATCATCCATCAATCCATCAATCCATCAATCCCGCCGCGCGCGGTCTGGTTTTGCTGCGCGACAGCGGCTTGCTGGAACATGTTTTACCCGAGCTGGCGGCGACCGTGTCTTGCGGGCAGTCGCCGGATTTCCATCCAGAAGGCAGCGTGTTCAATCACGTTTGCCTCATGCTGGAAAAACTGCCGGCGGCCGCGAGCGAAGCTTTGCCGTGGGCGGTGCTGTTGCATGACATCGCCAAGCCGGTGACGGCGTCGCGCGATCCGGTGAACGGCCAAATCCATTTCTACGGCCACGAGCAAGTCGGCGCCGGTATGGCGGAAGCGATTCTCCGGCGTCTAAAATTTTCCAGCCGTGAAATCGAAGAAATCGTCGCGACGGTGCGGTATCATATGCAATTCAAGGACGTGAAGCAGATGCGTAAGGCGACGCTGCGGCGGCTGCTGTTGCGCGAAACCTTTCCGCTGGAGCTGGAATTGCACCGGCTGGACTGCCTTGGTTCGCACGGGGTTTTGGAATTTTACCATTTTTTACGGGAGCAGGCGGCGGAACTGGAAAAACAGCCGGCCATCCGGCCGCCGTTGTTGTCGGGTGACGATTTGATCCGGCTTGGTTTAAAGCCCGGCCGGGAGTTGGGCGCGTTGCTGGCGGAGCTGCGCGAGCTGCAACTCGCGGACGATTTGAAAACGCCGGACGAGGCGCGGGCGTGGGTGAGGAGAAAACGGGCGGCTTGAATTTCCGCGGTGCGGTTATCAGGCGTGCGCGGCACGGAGTTTTAGCGCCCGCTCAAAAACCAGCGCGGGCGGCAGGGCGCGCAGGCATTCCTCGGGTTTTTCAAAATGGCAGGTGGATTTCAGGCACGGGGAGCAGGGTAGGTCGAGGCGCAGCACGTTTTCCAGCTGGCCGTAGGGCCCCGTGCGGCGCGGTTCCGTCGGGCCGAACAGCGCCACCAGCGGCGTGCCCAGCGCCGCGGCCACATGCATCGGGCCCGTGTCGTTGGTGACCAGCATGGCGGCGCGCCGCACCCATTCGATCATCTCCTGGAGGGACGTTTCGCCGCACAGGTTCAGGCTCCGGGTCGGCGCGGCCTGCGCTATGCTCTCGCCCAGCGGCCGGTCATTCCGGCCGCCGAGGATGGCGAAGCGGAGCTCGGGTTGGCTCCCGGCCAGCAAGCGCACCAGCTCCGTGAAATGCTGCGCGGGCCAGAGTTTGTTTTCCCACCGCGCGCCGGGCGCGAGCGCCATCCAGGTTGCGCCGTCCGCCGGCCATCTCGCGTTGACCGTGGCGGCCAGCTCCGGCCGCGCGGGCAGCCACTGGAAATTTTTATGGACCGGCACGCCGAGCGCCGGCAGCACGGCGAGATACCAGTCGACCGCGTGCGTGTGAAATGTCTGTCGCGGGACGGCCAGGTCGTAAAAACCCCGCGCGCCTTCGCGGACTTCGTCCAGGCCGACGAGTTTTTCCCCGTTGCTGAGCCACGCGAATAGGCCGCTGCGCAGCAGGCATTGCAGGTCGATCACTAGATCGAATCGGTGTGCGCGCAGCCCCTGGATGCTGCGGAGCATTTCCGGCCAGTGCCGCGGTTGCCCCCAGCGCTGACGCTCGAACCGGACCACGCCGGCGAGATCCGGATCGCCCTCCAGTAGCGGGGCGAGGGCGGCATCGATCCACCAGAAAATCTCCGCCCCGGGGAAATGCCGCTTGAGCAGTCGCAGCACGGGCAGTGCCTGGATCACATCGCCTAGCGAGCTGGGTTTGAGGATGAGTATTTTCAAAAGTGTGATTGTGACCGGTAAGGCATTGCCGGATTCTGGTCCGCGCGCAGGTCACGTCACTCGCCACTCGCCGCTTGCCCCTTTGAAATTACCTTCCGAACTCCAGCCGTTCCGCCAGCCGTTCCGGCAGGCCGGCGGCGCGGATTTTTTTCTGCGTGGTGGCGATGTCGTAATCAAGGCGGCGAAGTTCAATCGTGCCGGCGTCCAGGTCGTAAACCACATAGCCCGCCTTGGGGTTGTTGTCCCGGGGCTGGCCGACGGCGCCGACGTTGATGAAATATTTCTTGGCCGGGTCGAGCTTGAACTTCGAATACGTCCCGCCCCGCACGGCGGTGTCCCGCATGAAGGCCACCGGCACGTGGGTGTGGCCGAAAAAACAGACCGCGGTGTTTTGATACGGAAAGCTCGCCGCCGCGGCGAGCTTGTCGAACACGTATCCCCAGCGTTGCGGCGCATCCAGCGTGGCGTGGACAATGGTGAAGTTCGCCACCATGCGGGAATATTTCAGGTCGCGCAGCCATTGCCGGTCCTCGGTGGACAACTGGTTGCGGGTCCAGATGACCGCTTCGGCCGCATGCGGGTTGAATCCCTCCAGATGATCTTCACTCGAGCAATATTCATCGTGGTTGCCCTTGACGACCGGAATGTTCATGGCGCGCACCATGTCCAGGCACTCCTTCGGGTTGGCATTGTAGCCGACCACGTCGCCGAGACAGACGATCTGCTGGACGTTTTGGGTCTTGATGTCGGCTAGCACAACCTGGAAGGCTTCCAGGTTGCCGTGGATGTCAGCGATGATGGCGTATCTCATGTCGGTCGGCTGCAAATTTCAAAACCGCTAAATTCATTTTGCGCGTCGGACCAGTCTAACTGCTCGTCGCGGATAAATCCAGCAAGTCCTGCACCAATGATCGCCTCGCGAAAGGCCGCCAATTCCCCGGCGCTGCCTTCGGCCGTGAGTTCCACCCGGCCGTCGGGCAGGTTGCGGACCCGGCCGGTGACTTCATAGCCGGCGGCCACCGTCTTGACGGTGTAGCGGAAACCGACGCCCTGCACGCGGCCGGAATAAAATATGTTCAGGCGGCGGCGGTTCAGGGTCGGTGCGCTGCTGGGTGGACGAATCGGCACGTGGGGATGAAGCCAAAGTCATCGCCCCGGCGCAATGTTTTTTGGCGGCCGTCAACTATTTTGTTTTCCCGGCGAAATCTGTTTGACCGATTGCCGAATTTCCCGTAGTTAACGTGGGCTGCCACGAACCTGATACATTTTTTGGGCGGAATGGGCTGGCGACGAGTCAAGTTGTAACGGCGATGCTGAACACGAAAACATTTCTGACGGTCGATTTCGGGGCGGGCAGCCTCAAGCTCGCGGAGTTTGAAACCAACGATGCCGGCGGATTGTCCCTCAAGAATTACGCCATCAAACCGCTGGGCCTCGAGGGTTCGGCCGATGCCACCCGCGAGGCCACTATCCTCAAGGCGCTCCAGGAGGTGCTCGTCGAGAAAGGCATCAAATCCCGCAACGTCAACGTCTGCGCCCCGGGCTTCCACGTCTTTTCCAAGTTCGTCAAATTGCCCCCGGTCGATGCGACCAAGGTCACCCAGATCATCCAGTACGAGGCGCAGCAAAACGTGCCGTTCCCCCTCGCGGAGGTCGTTTGGGATTACCAGATTCTGGGCTCCGCGGCGGGCGGTGAGTTGGAAGTGTTGTTGGTCGCCATCAAGTCGGACGTGGTCGAAGGCTTGTTCCGGGTCGCCGCCCAGGCCAAGCTCAAGCTGAATTTGTGCGACGCCTCGCCGGCGGCGCTGTGCAATGCCTTTCGTTATAATTATGGCGACCTGGAAGATTGCACCATGCTGCTGGATATCGGTGCCAAGACCAGCAACCTGCTCTTCTTTGAAAAGGGGAAGGTATTCTCCCGCAGCATCAATCTCGGTGCCAACACCATCACCCAGGATTTTGCCAACGAGTCCAAGTTGAAGTTTGATGAGGCCGATAAGATTAAGATCGCCGAGGGTTTCGTGAGCCTGGGGGGCGCCTACGAGGAGCCGGAAAACGCCCATCAGGCGGCCATTTCCAAGATCGCCCGGCAGTTCATGACCAAGCTGCACATCCAGGTCAACCAGACCATTCAGTTTTATCGCGGCCAGCAGGGCGGCGCCCAGCCGCAGCGTTTGTTCCTGTCCGGCGGCGCGAGCCTCATGCCCTACACGGCCCAGTTTTTTGCCGAAAAGCTGAACATTCCCGTCGAATATTTTAATCCGCTCCGCAACGTCCAGATTGACCCTTCGGTTAATCTGGAGGAGCTCGCGCGCGTGGCGCATTCCCTCGGCGAAGTCGTCGGTCTGGGCCTCCGGAACTTGGCCCATTGTCCGGTGGAGATGAATCTGATGCCCGAAAGCACCCTGCGCTGGCAGGCCTTCAACGAGCGCAAACCCTATTTCATGGCCACGGTCTTCAGCCTCGTCGTGGTGGCCTTCGCGGTCGGGTTCCTGTTTGAAAAACTGGCCCAGTCCAAGGAAAAGGAAATTGAGGATTTGCAGCCTACGGTCACTCAGATGCAGTCGAAATCCGATTCGTTTACCCGGGTCTATTCAAAGTTTCAAGCGACCCAGAAGGTGGCCGACCAGATCACCGCCTGGATGCAGGACCGGTTTTACTGGGGCGATGTCCTGACCCAGTTGCGCGGTGCCCTTATCCGTTCCGAGGAGGCCACCAGGAAAAAATTATCCGCCCAGAAGCCGGGGGTTGAGTCGGGCATCTGGATCGAGCAGTTGTCGTCGGATGCCAGCCTGGGTTCCGCCTCGGCGCCGACTCCGTATGCCCCGCCGTCCGGCGGGTTGGGTGGGGTTTACAGCCGAATGCCGGGCGGTATGCCGCAATCCGCGGTCGCTGTTCCGGATGCCGCCGGTGCCGCGTCCGCCGCCCCCGGCAGCGTGGTCTCGCTCGTCTGCCGCGCCGTGGATCTCACCAGCGTGGATCCCTCGGCCAACAGCGAAGTCGCCTACGCGGTTGAAAACGAGTTGAAGGCTTCCACCAATTATTTCAAGCCGGAAGGCACGCAGCTCACCGGCCAGATCACGCCCGACGCCAACGGCACTTTCACTTTTGGCGTCACCGTCATCCTCGTGAATCCTTTAAAATTGTAATATGGGCTGGATCAAACGAAACTTACTGTTCTCCATCGCGGGCATCGTTGCGTTGCTGCTGTTGGGCGGGGCGGGCTTTTATGATTACAAAAGCTGGAGCCACAATTCGGACGCGTTTGACCGGTTGAACACCATCTACGACACCTTGCAGCAGTTGGGCGGTCAGAAGCCGGCACCCGGCAACGGCAAGATCGACAACATCAAAACCGCCAAGGAGCAGGAGGCCGTCGTTAGTGAATGGATCGCCCAGACCGGCGGTTTTTTCAAGCCGATTTCGCCGGTCCCCGATTCGCCTGACGTGACCAGCGAGGCGTTTGCGGCCGCCCTGCGCCGGATGATTGACCAGTTGCAGCATGAGGCGGACAATGCCAGCGTGCTGTTGCCGCCGAAATACGGTTTTTCGTTTGAGGCGCAGCGTTCCATCGTCCGGTTTGCCCCCGGCAGCCTCCCGTCGCTGTCGGTTCAATTGGGCGAGGTCAAGGCCATTTCCGAAGTCCTCTTCGCCTCCCGCGTCAATTCGCTGGATGGCATCCAGCGTATCCGGGTTTCCGATGATGACGCCGCCGGTCCCCAGTCGGATTATATCACCGATGTCAGTGTGACCAACAATCTCGCCGTCCTCACGCCGTACGTGCTGACCTTCCGGGGTTTTAGCGCGGAACTGGCCTCCGTGCTGGCGGGCTTTGCCGCCTCCCCGCATGGTTTTGTGGTCAAGGGCATCAATGTCCAGCCCGCCGGTGCGTCGGCTCAGGGTGAGGCCCCCGCGCCCATGGGCCAGCTGCCGGCCGTGGTGACCAGGAAGGGCGGCTTGCCGACCGTGTTGAATGAACAGCTGTTGCGGATCACGCTGGAGGTCGAAATTGTGAAACCGTTGCCCAGGAAATAAGCCCATGGATTTCATCAAAAAAAATTACGATAAAATCATTTTGAGCGCTGTGCTGTTGGGCGTCATCGGTTTTCTTGTCTTCCTGCCCTTTGTGATTTCCCACGACCAGGAGGAGCTGAAAAACAAGGCGGATGCCGTTACCAGCCCCAAGGTCCAGCCGTTGCCGGCGGTGGATTTGTCCCGCCAGACGAACGTCACCGGGCGCGTGCAGTCCGCGGCGGGTTTTGATTTTTCCACCGCCCACAAGCTCTTCAATCCCCTCGAATGGAAACGGGCGATGGACGGCTCCTTGATTCCTGTGAAAGCCGGCAATCAGCCGGCGTCGGCGGTTGTCGTGGCCCGGATCATTCCGCTGTATTATTCCCTGTCCTTTGATTCCGTGGAGACCAACGGCCTCGCGCCGCGCTACGTCGTCGGCGTCGAGCGCCAGGCGGCGGCGGTTCCCGCGCAGCGCCGCAAGCAGCAGCGGTTCGTTTCCCCCGACGATCCCAAGAAGGACGCCTTCACGTTGTTGAAGGTCAAGGGGGCGCCGGAAAACCCGGATGAGCTGGATTTGAAACTGGCCGACACTGGGGAGACCGTCGCCCTCGCGCCGGGCAAACCTTACCAGCGCGCCGATGCTTACGCGGTCGATTTGCGCTATGATCCGGATAAGAAAAATTTCCCCGCCCGGCGCGTGGGTTCGGGTATTTCCTTTGCCGGCGGCGATTACATTGTCGTTGCCATTGACGCGGACGAGGTGGTATTGTTCGACCAATCAAACCAGAAAAAAACAACCCTGCGATACGCGCCTTGATTATTAAAAAATTTCCGTCTAACTTTCGCCTCAAGACTAATCTGAAACCACAAACATGACTAAAGCAGTTTCCCTCTCCCTCGGCTTCATTTTCCTGCTGGCCTCCGGTGGCGCCCTGATCGCCCAGACCAGTCCCACGGACATGGCGGTTAATGAAGGGGTGGTCCGGCAGGCCAACACCATTGTGCTGCGCCAGAAGCTGGCGGATGCGAAAAGCGCCGCCGCGCGGGGGGACGTTCCCGCCGCCGCAAAATATTACGAGGAGGCGTACGCGCTCACCCAGCAGATCGGCTCCGGCATCGACGCGGAAACCGCCGCCGCCGTTTCGGGCTTGGTCTCCACCCGTATGCAGCTCGCCCGGCAGGCCCAGTCCAACGGCGATTTGCGTGAGGCCGATACCCAGATCAAGCGCGTTCTGAAAGTGGATCCCAAAAATACGGCCGCCATCGCTTTCAAGAAGCAAAATGATCAGATGCTGGCCGCCATGCGGGGCAAGATGCCCGATGAGCAGACCATTGCCGAGTTGCCCGCCATCATCAATGACAAGAAGGACGCCGCCACCTTGGTGCAGGATGGCAAAATTCTATACGAAGCCGGCAAGTTGGAGGAGGCGACCGGCAAGTTTGCCGCGGCCCTCAAGCTGGATCCCGATAATCGCGGCGCCAATTATTATATGGCGCTGACCAAGCAGGCCATGTACGCCCGCGAGGATCGCGCGCACACCGTCGTCAGCGCCGACCGCATTGTCGATGTCGAAAAAGCCTGGGAAAA
>CAIJNQ010000068.1 GCA_903822015.1 uncultured Verrucomicrobia subdivision 3 bacterium
CATCGTCACTTTGGACTCGGTTATTCCCCCGCCGGCCGATTTTTCTCATGAAAATTGATGTTGAAGGGTGTGAGTGCGAAGTATTGGCCGGAGGCAAGCAGACTGTGGAGCAAACGCGATTCCTGATAATTGAAGCGCATACGGCGGAAGCTTTGGCAGATATCCAAAGCCAACTCGGCGCTCACTGGAAAAGCAAGCAAATCGGAGCCAGTGATTATTTGTTTACAAGAAATTCGAAATAACATCCCAGAGACAGTATATGTTCAAAAAAGTTTTCGTCACGGGCGGGGCGGGGTTCATCGGCAGCCATCTGGTAGACGCATTGCTGGCGAAGGGCGCGGCGGTGGTCGTGTATGATAATTTCTGCACTGGGCATGCGGAATTCCTGCCGGCCCATTCACCGAAGCTACAGGTGGTCCGCGGCGATGTCCTGGATCTGGCGGCGCTGAAAGCCGCCTGCGCCGGCTGCGATTTTATATTTCATTTTCAAGCCAACGCCGATGTCCGGGGCGGCAAGGAGAACACGCGGGTGGACCTGGAACAAAACACCATCGCCACCTGGAACGCGCTGGAAGCCGCGCGGGTGAACGGCGTCAAAGGGTTTGCCTTTGCCAGCAGCTCGGCGATTTACGGCGAGCCGGATGTTTTTCCCACCCCGGAAAACTTCGCCCCGCAGCAGACCTCGCTGTATGGCGCCAGCAAATACGCGGGCGAGGCGATGATCCAGGCCTACGGCGAATACTTTGGCATGCGCAGCTTCTGCTACCGGTTTGTGAGCTGGATCGGGGAGCGTTACACGCACGGCATCGTCTTCGACATCCTGAAAAAATTGCAGCGCGATCCGCACACGCTACCGCTGCTGGGCGACGGCACGCAAAAAAAATCCTATCTCTACGTCAAGGACGGCGTGTCCGGCGTGATGCGCGGGATCGAGCAGGCGGCCGACCGGAAAAACGTCTTCAATCTCGGGCACGATTATTTCATCACCGTCATCGAGGTCGTGAAGATCGTGCTGGACGAACTGGGCAAGCAGGAGGTGAAGCTGGAATTTGCCGGCGGCACCCGCGGCTGGGTGGGCGATAGTCCGCTGGTGCATCTGGACACGTCAAAGATCAAAGGCCTGGGCTGGAAACCGGAAACGAGCATCGAGGAAGGGCTACGCCGCACCGTGCGCTATCTCAAACAGAATCCGCATCTGCTGAAGCGGGCGTAGCCGGAACAAGTCAATTCAGCCACGGATGGGTGCAAATTTTGAACAACAAAGGAACGAAGTCACGAAGACGGGATTTGCCACAGAGACACCGAGAACACAGAGCGGAAGATTTTTGACCACGGAGGGGCACAGATAATTCAGGAAAGGAAAACATTCAACATTCAACGCCGAACATTCAATTGAACGAAGGAACAAAGGGGCAGTCGATCGAAGGTGATAAAGCGGAGGCATTGAAATCATTCGTTCCGCCCTCGCTTCGCTGACGGGCGGGGACACCGCAGCGCTGTGTCCCTACCTGTGGGGGCATGCAAATGAAAACCTGCGCCTTCGCTGAAGCTTGGCCAAAGAGCAAAAATCCCCGCGCCCATCGCCACAACATTTCTGTCAAATCTATAACCGAGGTTTTCCCGGCGACGACGCCATTCCGTCGGGCTGGAAGCCACGACTCTACGTCAGCCAAGATGGCCGACGCTACCTTTTTCAGACTGACTTTTAGAGCGCTAAGCGCCTCGACATTTGGCGGCGGCTCGGATTTAATTTTGTCCGATCATGCAAAATCATTATCTCGTGACCGGAGCCGCGGGCTTCATCGGCAGCCATCTCGTGGATGCGCTGCTGGCGCGCGGCGCGACGGTCACGGGGATTGATAATCTCAAGCTGGGCCGACGGGAAAACCTGGCGCCGGCGCTGAAGCATCCGGCCTTCAAATTTTATGAGGCCGACCTGAACGATCCGGCGGCATGCGAGAAAATCATCGCCGATCAATCCGTCCCGTTCACCGGCGCATGGCACATGGCGGCGAACTCCGACATCCGCGCCGGTGTGGCCGACCCGGATGTGGATTTCCAGGACACGTTCCTCACGACCCATAATCTGCTGAAGCTGATGCGCGAGCACAAAATCCCCCGGCTCGCGTTTGCCTCGACTTCGGCGATTTACGGCGACCTGAAGCAAAAACTGACCGAGGACATCGGGCCGCTGTTTCCGATCTCGAATTACGGCGCGATGAAGCTGGCGAGCGAAGCCGCGATTTCCGCCGCCGCCGAAAGCTTTCTGGAACAGGCCTGGATTTTCCGGTTTCCGAATGTGGTCGGCAGCCGCGCGACGCACGGCGCGATTTTTGATTTCATCCACAAGCTCAAAAAAAATCCGGCCGAACTTGAAGTGCTCGGGGACGGCACACAGGAGAAGCCATATTTCCACGTCGCCGATCTGCTGGACGCGATGCGGTTCATCACGGACCACGCCACGGAAAAGCTGAATTTTTTCAACATCGGCACGAGCGACACGGTGACGATGGTGAAATATCTGGCGGAGACGACCGTGCGCGCGGCCGCCCCGGCGGCAAAAATCCGCTACACCGGCGGCAACCGGGGCTGGGTGGGCGACGTGCCGAAGGTGGATTACTCCGTCGAGAAATTGAGAAAGCTCGGGTGGTCGCCGCGGCTCACCTCGAACCAGGCCGTGGACCGCGCGGTGGCCGAAATCGTAGCGGAAATGAAAACTTTTTAGGAGACAAGGTTGCGAGTCTCAAATTAAAAATGAAAAATCAGAGACTCCTCACGTCGTCTCCTACATTTTGAAAATGGCGCGACAGCTCATCATCCTCGCCGGCGGCGCGGGCACGCGATTGCGCGAACGGCTCGGCGACCTGCCCAAACCGATGATTCCGATCGCCGGCAAGCCGCTGCTGGAGCATCAGGTTGAACTCGCGAAAAAATACGGCTTCAATGACCTGATATTTTTCGTCCACTACCGGGCCGACCTGATTGAAAGCCATTTCGGCGACGGGCAGAAATCCGGCGTCCGCATCCGCTACATCCTGGAAAAGGAACCGCTGGGCACGGCGGGCGCGGTCCTGGCCGGCATGGAGCTGCTGGCGGAACGCTTCGTGGTGCTCTACGGCGACACGATGGTGAACGTAGATTTGAACCGGATCTGGAACGCGCACGAGCAAGCCGGCGCCGCCGCGACGCTGCTGCTGCATCCGAACGATCATCCCTTCGATTCGGACCTGGTGGAAATTGACGCGAACGCCCGGGTGACGGCCTTCCACAACCGTCCGCACACGGGAAATGTCTGGCGGCAAAACCTGGTGAACGCCGGGCTTTATGTCCTGGAAAAATCCGCACTGACAAAATTTTCTGAAGCCCAAAACCGGAAGCCGGAAGCCGGAATTCTCGATTTCGGCAAGGATGTTTTCCCGGCGATGGTTCGGGCCGGGGAAAAACTGCTCGGCTACAATTCGCCGGAATTCATCAAGGACATCGGCACGCCGCAACGGTACGACAAGATCGCCGCGCAATATGCGGCGGGCATCGTGCAGCGCAGTTCGCTGGCGACGCCGCAGCGCGCGGTATTTCTGGACCGCGACGGCACGCTGATACCGGACAAGGATTGCCTGCGGAAGGCCGACGAACTGGAACTTTTTCCCGGCGCCGCCGAGGCGCTCCACGAACTGAACCTCCACGGCTGGCGGACGGTAGTGGTGACCAACCAGCCGGTGATCGCCAAGGGTTTCTGCGACGAGGCGGAATTGCAGAGGATCCACAACAAGCTGGAATCGCTGCTCGGGCGCGAACACGCATTTCTGGACCGGATTTATTTTTGCCCGCATCATCCGGAGAAGGGATTTCCCGGCGAGCGGCCGGAACTGAAAATTGATTGCGAATGCCGGAAGCCAAAAACCGGCATGATCCAAAAGGCGGCGGCGGAACTGAACATTGATCTGGCGCAGTCCTGGCTGATCGGGGACACGACGACGGATTTGCAGACGGCAAAAAATGCCGGCCTGAAATCCATCCTGGTGCGGACGGGGGCCGGCGGGCGCGATGGGAAATTTGACGCGTCGCCGGATTTTGTGTGTAATGATCTGCGGCAAGCTGTCGATATCATATGCGACCCGGAAACCGGCCACGCGCCGCGCGATAACAAATGAGCTCTCTTAAAGACATGGGCATCGGGGTTTTGCTGCGGCTCTCGTGGGCGCTGCGGCGCAATCCGGCGCGGTTTCTTTTCAGCGACGGCAATTTCCGGCGGGTCACCGGCGGCGAGCGCGACGAGGTGGAATTCCTGCGGCGGCGCTGGCTGGCGACCGGGACGGGCACCATCTGGGATGTGGGTGCCTCCCTGGGCAAATACACCTGCGACATCGCGCGGGCAAATCCGAACTGCAAGGTCCTCGCCTTCGAGCCGAACCTGAATTCGCTTTATTTTCTGGCGCACCGCACGGCGCCGCTGCCGAACATTGAAATCGTGCCGTGCGCACTGACGGTGGACGGCCGCGATATGAAAGGCAGCTACGAACCGAATTTCAACGCCGAGGCGACCGGCCCGCTGGTGCCGACCTTTTCGGTGGCCGAGGCACTGGCCAAGTTCGGGAAACCGGTGTTCATCAAGATGGATGTGGAAGGCGAGGAATTCAAAATTTTCCGCGAGCAGGCCGATCTTTTGCGCGGCATCCATCTGCTTGTGGAATGGCATCCCCAACATGTAAAGGATCCGGTGCCGCCGTTAAAACACTGGCACGTGCATGAGGTTTTCCCCAGCCACACCTACCTGGAACCGATTGCGGAGAAATAATCGATCATGATCATCAGCAAGACCCCCTTGAGAATGAGCTTTGTCGGTGGCGGCAGCGATCTGCCGGTGTTTTACCGCGAGTTCGGCGGCGCGGTCGTGTCCACGGCCATTGACAAGTTTGTCTATGTGACGGTGAACCAGAAATTCGACGAAAAGATCCGCATCAGCTACTCCAAAACCGAGGAGGCGAAGTCGGTGGCGAAGGTGCGGCATCCGCTGGTGCGCGAAAGCCTGAAACTGCTCGGACTCACCGGCGGCGTGGAAATCACCTCCATAGCCGACATCCCGGCGAAGGGCACGGGACTGGGCTCGTCGAGTTCGTTCACGGTGGGACTGCTGAACGCGCTGCATGCGTTTGGCAACCGGCATGCCTCCGCCGACAAGCTGGCGCGCGAAAGCTGCGAGATCGAAATAGACCGCTGCGGCGAGCCGATCGGCAAGCAGGATCAATATGCGGCCGCGTTCGGCGGGTTCAGCTTCATCCAGTTCAACCCGAACGACTCCGTTTCGGTCGAGCCGGTCATCTGCCAGCGCGAAACCATCCGGCAGCTGGAAAACAATCTGGTGGTTTTTTACACCGGGATCACGCGCAGCGCGTCGGCACTTTTGAAGACGCAGCAGAATGCTATGGCCAGCAAGAAGGCGAAGCAAAAGACGATGATCCAGATGGTCGGGCTGGCGCGGCAACTGAAGGCGGAGCTGCAGAAAAACAATCTGGCCGCGTTCGGGGAAATCATCCACGAAAACTGGCGGCTCAAGCGGAGCCTCACCAGCGAAGTGAGCAACGACGCGATTGACGGCTGGTATTCCCGCGCCCGCAAGGCGGGCGCGGTCGGCGGCAAACTGCTCGGCGCGGGTGCGGGCGGGTTCCTCATGTTTTATGCGCCGCAGGAACGGCACGAGGCGATCCGGCGCGAGTTAAAAGAGTTGCGCCCGATCAAATTCGGCTTCGAGCCGCAAGGCAGCAAGATTATCTTTGTCCACGATTGAATCATTAATTTACCAGGTCTATTAGATGGCAATAAATTCCAATCGGTGGACATTTCTTTGGAACCACACGGTTTCAAGTGTGGCGGGGTTTTCAAGGTTATTGATTACCCATCCGGCCTTTTCATTTAAATTGTTAATGACGCGCGGGGCATTTTTCCTGACCCGCAAGCTCCAAAAGCCCCTGGCAACCCCAGATGGATACCTCATCGAATCGACGGAAGAATTGGTTTCTTATTGGGGTTTGTTCATCGAGGGAGAGTGCGGAACAAGTGAATGGAAAAGCGACTTAAAGCGCGAATCGCGGCCGCTGGTTTTGGATGTGGGTGCCAACGCCGGTTTGTTCAGCCATTTAATCTGGCACCTCAGGCCGGATGCCGAATTCATGGTTTTTGAGCCATTGCCAAAGATGGGCGAAAAAATTGCAAAATGGGGGAAAGCCAACAAAGCAAACCTGACGCTTTACAACCAGGCTGTCTCTGATCATTGCGGCACAGCGATTTTTTATACTTCGGCTGACAATGACACCACGGCATCCTTGAAACCCGAGGGAGTCAAAAGCACAAAACTGCAAGTACCCATCGTCACTTTGGA
>CAIJNQ010000069.1 GCA_903822015.1 uncultured Verrucomicrobia subdivision 3 bacterium
CAGAAACTAACTCGGATGTTTTTGATGCTGAAAACCATAACCAGCTAAAGTTTAATTATTTATAACCGGACACTCGTGAGAAATTATGTACCTGGCCGCTCTCACGGTATTCAGCGTCTCCAATGAGTGCGAGTCATTAATTTAGGTTGCAGCCAACTCTAAAAACCTGAGGAAACTTGAGAAAAAACCATATCAGGAATGAAAAAAATCACAAACCGCATCCCCGGTTTGGTTTCTGCATTCTTCCATCCTCATTTTTCATTTTGAAACCCCTGCTGCCGCAGCGCCTCGAACAGCACCAGCGCCACGCAGTTCGACAGATTCAAAGAACGCGACTCCGCGTTGAACATCGGGATCCGCAGCCAGCGCTTGCGGTGTTGCTCCAGCAATTGCGCCGGCAAACCCGCCGTCTCGCGCCCGAAAACCAGGTAATCATTGGCCGCGAATTGCGCCTCGCTGTAGTTCCTGGCGCCGTGGGATTCAATGAGCCACAGCCGAGCATTCTCCGGCAGTTCTTCGGCAAAGGCCGTCCAGTTCTTCCAGCGATGCCACTCCACCTGCCGCCAGTAATCCATGCCCGCCCGCTTGAGTTGCGCGTCGTCCAGTTTGAAACCGAACGGCTCGATCAGATGCAACACGGATTGGGTGGCCGCGCACAGCCGCGCCACGTTGCCCGTGTTCGGCGGAATCTCCGGTTCAACGAGCACGACGTGCATAATACACCTTCCACAACACCAACCCGTGCGCCGGCGCGGTCATCCCGGCCGCGCGGCGGTCCCGGCTGGCCAGGATGGCTGCCACCGTCCCCAGCGGGATTTTCCCCTGCCCCACCTGCACCAGCGTGCCCACAATGCCGCGGCACATCTTGTACAGAAAACCGTCGCCTTCGATGATGAAAGTGAGCTGCGCCCCGGACTTCTTGATGTCGCACCGCGTCATGGTCCGGACGTTCGATTCCATCTCGTAACTGCGCGTGGCGGCGAAACTGCGAAAGTCATGTTTGCCGATGAACCGCTTCGCCGCCGTCCGCATCTTTGCCAGGTCCAGCTTCACCGGAAAATGCCAGGCCCGATTTTGCAGCAGCGGATTCATCGCCGGATGGTTCCAGATGAAATACCGATACTGTTTGCCCGTCGCGTCAAACCGCGCATGAAATCGGGCCGGCGCCCGCACCGCCGACAGCACGCGGATGTCATCCGGCAGAAACGCGTTCAGCGCCAGCGCCAGCCGGCCGGCCGGCATCTTGAATTCAGCCCGCGGAATCTCCACATGCGCGACCATCCCGAGCGCGTGCACGCCGGTGTCAGTCCGGCTGGAACTGTGAATGCGCTGGACGCCCGGAAACATTTTGCCAAAAGCCGCCTCGATCTTTTCCTGCACCCCCGTGCCGATCTTCTGCACCTGCCAGCCCTGGTAGGCCGTGCCGTCGTAGGCGATGACGAGTTTGAATTTGAGCTTGTCCATCACCGGAAATTAAATCACGTCCAGATAGCTCTGCAACAGGATCGCCGCCGCCATCTTGTCAACCTTCTCCTTGCGCTGGTCGCGCCGCACCCCGCCCTGGATCAGCGCCTTGTTTGCCATCGTGGAGGTCAGCCGCTCGTCCCACATCTTGATGGGCACGGTGATGGCCGTCTTGAGCACGCCCACGAAGGCTTCCACCTTGAGTGCCGCCGGGCCGTAGCTGCCGTCCATGTTCCGCGGCTGGCCGATCAGGATGAATTCAATCTCCTTCTCGATGATGATTTTTTTAAGCCGCTCCAGAAACGCCGCGAACGGCTCCGTCAGGATGTATTCCAGCGGTTGCGCGATGATTTTGGTCTCGTCGCTCACGGCGACGCCGATGCGCTTGGTTCCGTGATCGAGGGCGAGGATTCGCATTGCGCCACAGTCTGCCGCATCCGCCGGAAAATTCAATGTTGCGGTTGTCGGTCATCCCGCAAAATAAATCCGCCTGCCGGGTGCGATCTGACCTGAACTTTCTTCGACCGCACATACATGCGGTGGCGCCACGATCCGGTTGTGCTATATTATCATCAACAGCCCAGTCCGTCGGCCTCGTAACCGGCTAAAGGATTGGGCATTTATTATGATTAATGGCCAGCAACCGATTTCCGCCCGGGTGGCTCGTTCACTCTTTTTCTGCGGGTGTGCGATGTTTGCCCTGGGCACCGCCGCCCTCGCCCAGTCCAGCCGGCCCGGCTGGGGCGCGACGCCGTATCACGACGGACTCGGCACCGGCGTCACTTTCCGCGTCTGGGCGCCGAACGCAACCAGCGTCACCGTTCCCGGGACATTTAATGGTTGGAATACCGCGGCCGCACCGCTGGCTAAGGAAGTGACCAACAGCGTCTGGAACAGCGTCTGGTCGGCCGATGTGGCGAGTGCCACCAACGGTTCGCAATACAAATTCTTCATGAATGGCAGCCTATGGAAGCAGGACCCCCGGGCGCGCCTGGTGCAATATTCCGGTTCCGGCGGAAACAGCCTCGTCTATGACCCCGCCTTTTTTAACTGGGGCGGCGATAACTTCACCAATCCGCCGCTGAATGATCTGTTTGTCTATGAAATGCATGTCGGCACGTTTTTCACCAACACGCCTTTCAGCAAATTTGTTTCCGCCACCAACCAGCTGGATTATTTGAAGAGCCTCGGCGTCAGCGCCGTGGAGCTCCTGCCGATCGCCGAATTCCCCGGCGACAACAGCTGGGGCTACAATCTGGCCCAGCCGTATGCCGTGGAGAATATCGGTTACGGCGGGCCGGATGGATTGAAAATCTTTGTCAAAGCGTGCCACGCCCGCGGCCTCGCCGTGCTGCTGGATGTGGTGCACAACCACTACGGGCCGAGTGACCTGGAGATGTGGAACTTCGACGGCTTTGCCGGTAATAACGCGCTCGGGGGCGGCGGTATTTATTTCTATCAGAGCAACACCAACCTTGAAATCACACCTTGGGGGTCACGTCCGAATTTTAATAGTCAGCCGGTATGCAACTATGTTCAGGACAACTTCACCATGTGGCTGAGTGAATGTCATGTGGACGGGTTCCGTTGGGACACGCCCAACACCATGATGCACGGCAACGACGGCACTTACATACCCGCTGCCGACAGCCTTATCTATGCCATTAATACCATGATTCACACCAACGCCGGCAAAATCAGTATTGCCGAGGATGTGTATAATTACGACGGATTCGACAGCGCCTGGGATACCAGTTTTCCCGGCTATTTCACGCCGGTGTTGGCGGCCGTGTCCGATTCCAGCCGCGACATGGGCGTGGTGGCCAACGCCGTGCAGAATAACATCCGCTACGGCGGCACGGCGGGTTCCGGTCGCGTGGCGTTTCTGGAATCGCACGATGTCGTCGGCGATTTGAACAGCGGCGTCCGACTGGTGACGGCGATTGATTCCGCCACTCCCAACAGTTATCGGGCGCGAAAACTTTCCACGCTCGGCGCCGTCGTGTCGCTCACGGCGCCCGGAGTGCCGATGATTTTTCAAGGCCAGGAAATGCTGGAGAACCAGCAGTTCAGTTCCACCCGCAGGGTGGACTGGACCAAGACCAACACCTACAGCGGCATCGTCCAGCTTTACCGCGACCTCATTGGCGCCCGGCGCAACTTGAAAGGCTACACGCCGGGCCTGGAAGGTGACCAGTGCAGCATTCTTCAGCAGGACAACACGAGCAAGCTGGTGGCTTTTCATCGCTGGAAATCCTCCGCCCCGAGCCAGGACGCGGTGGTCATTGCCAACTTCAACACCAATGCCTGGGGAATTTATTCGCTGCCGTTCCCTTCGGCGGGCACCTGGTATGTGCATTTCAATAGCGACTCCACCAGATATGGTTCGGACTATGGCAATTATGGCAGCACTGTGGTCACCGCCGCCGGCAGCCCGGCGTCGGCCACGATCGCCATCGGACCTTACAGCACGCTCATCCTCTCGCAAACGCCCGACGCTCCGCCGCAGTTGACCCTCACCCAATCCAACGGCCTGGTGAATATCTCCTGGCCCGCAACTTATTCGGGCTGGGTCCTCGATTCCACCCTGTCGCTCACCGGTGCCTGGACCCAGGTGCCCGCGGCGCAATATCAGTCCAGCGCGGGCAGCCTCTCCATCAGCGTGCCGGTGTCGTCAGCCGATAGCTCCTTTTACCGCTTGCGTAAACCCTGAACCTGGCTGGTTATAAATATCAGGCAGGCGACGGCAGGGCGCGGCGGCCCAAAGGGTGCCAGCCCCCTTGATCCTCCAGAAAAACCAGCCATGCCGGATTTTCTGCCATCATTTCGCTGATTTCCGGTTCGCTCAGAACCATGCATGCCGTGGAGAGCGCATCGGATTCAGTGGCGGTTTCCGCCAGGGCCCAGGCGCGGTTCTGCCGCGATGCCGGGTGGCCGGTGCGCGGGTCAATAATGTGTCTGCCCTTCACCGCCAGACCGGAGCCGCTCAGGGATACATTCGTCAACCAATACCGTTGCGTTGAAAGATCGTCGCCCAGCCCGCAAGACCAGCCGGCGCTGCCCGCCGGGGAATCGCCGGCCAGTATGCTGCTCCCGCCGGCGACCAGGAGAAAGGACCGGCAATCCCATTCGCGCAATACTTCCGCCATGCGGTCGAGCGCAAAACCCTTGCCGATGGCTCCCAGGTCGAAAGCCAATCTCCCGGCGTCGCACCGGATGGCAACTGACTCCCTCAACAGGGTCCATTGCGGCATTGTCGCCTGGGTTTTCAAAGCGGTCGCGGTGATGGAAAAACCGCCGCGCGTGGCCCGCTCCATGTCTTTTGCCATCTCAAGGCAGGCAAACACCGGCTCGCCTAACCGGAGTTTTTCCCCGGGCCTGAGTTCGTGGATTTGGGCTATTTCGCTGTTCGCCCGGAAACGGCTCAATTGCGATTCCAAACCGTCCGTCACCGTAAAGGCCGCCTGGGCCGCCTGGCCGGCGTAGGTTTTTTCCTCACCGGCGATGCGCACCTGGAATTGCGTCGCCATGGCGGTGTGGCTGAAGACGTGAATTTCGCTCATGGCAGAAATTTTGGACGGCGGCGGCAGGCGAAGCGCGACGACGCTTTGCCATTGCCCGCCAGAAACGCGGTCGTCGCTTTGCCCTGCCCGCGCCCTCCCATGTCGTTGCGGTAAGTGATTAGGGTGATTTTGGTGTCCACAGGATGATCAAAACATTCGGCCGCACCCCGAAAAATTCCGGACGGAAATTTATCAGCCGTTCGGCCAGTTTGCCGGAAACGTCGGTGGTGGTGATGAAATAATCCGCTGCTCCAGGCTCCTGTCCCGGTTGCCAGAAACCAACTTTTGAAAACTTCCGCAGATACCACGGCAACGGCCACGCATCGGCGGCAACCACGGCAATGCGCGGGCTGGCCAGGTTGTCTTTCGCGGCCAGCGCTTCCAGCCGTCCCGGCAGCCGCATCAAATCCTCGCCGGTGTGCGCGTAAGCATAGGGATTTTTTTCATCCGCCGGAATTTTGAAAACCCGTTGGTCCGTGTCATGCGCCATCAAAAGCCCGGTCCCGCCGATCAGGACCAGTATCACTGCGCGCGCGGCAGGTCGGGGGAATTTATACCACAGCCATTCCAGGGCGACCCCCGCGAGCATTGCCAGCGGCAGCCAGAAATTCAAGGCCAGCCACGGCGTCTTGTAGGGAATCACGCTGTAAATTCCGAAGACCAGCAGCCCGTAAACCGCCATGACAAACCTGGCGCGAGAAGCCGGCTGACGGACGGCTTGCAGAAATCCGACAGCGGCGAGCAGGAGAATAATCTTGCCGGACCAGCCGCCGGCGAGCAGTGCGGCGTAATACCAAAACGGTTTTTCATGACCCTGGCCGCCGGCCCGGGCGGCGAAATTGGAGATGGCCTGGAACAGGTCCGCCAGAGCCGACCAGCTTTTTCCGCCCCCGGTGAACAGCAAGACCGCCGTGGGCAGGAAGACGCCCAGCGCGATGACGATAAGTGCCGCCGGTCTGGAGTGCGGTGGCAAGACACCGCTTTCTGACTGGACGACCTGTCGTCCAGTTTCAAAGCGCGGACTTGTCCGCGCACTCCAAAGCCAGCCAACGACGGCGGCCACGGCCAGTGCAAAAAAATGGATCAGCGCTGTTTCCTTGCCCGCCAGCATCAGCGCGGCGCAGCCTCCGGCGACCGCGGCGGACCACGGAACGCCGGTCTCCCGACCGGCAAGTTTAAAGTTGTCATCCATTCGAGCCGATCTGGAGATCGGCGTCCCGGCGCGCCCGCCGGATAAGATCAATCCCAGCGTGGCGGCCACGAACAGGGTTTCATGGATGAAATAACGATTGTAATACACCGGCAGCGGCGCGAACGCGAATAGCAGCGCGGCAACCAGGCAGGGAATGAAGCCGAATAGTTCCACACCCGCACCCAACAGCAGGACCGTGGCCGTTCCCGCGAGCACCGTTGAAAGCCGGAGCTGCGCCTCGGTCAGTCCGGAAAAGTTTCTTTCGCCGCCGAGGCGCGCCACGGGTTCGGCCAGCAGGTATAGCGCGGGACCGTGGCGATCTTTCGGATCATAATGAAACGTCTCGCCGGCCAGCAGTTCGCCCGTGATATAGGCGTTGACGGCTTCGTCCGTGTGCATCGGCCGCTCACCCAGCTGCGGCAGGCGGACGGCCAGCGCAAGCAGGGCGATTCCCATAAAGATCGCCCACCGGATTTTGGTGTTGGCTGCCGTGGTCGTAGCGTTGTTTTGGTTGCGGGTCGCCGCCGGGCTTGGCTGGCGCCGGTTCTACCCGGCTCCCGGGCAAATTATTCCAAAGTTTCTTCCGTAATGGAAGCGGAAGCCGCCTCACACCGCACTCCGCTATGAAACCTGAAGCTTGTGCCGGCCGGCTGACCCCGGTCAGTTCGTGCGGCCCGGCGTCAGGCGGTAAAGGCCGGAACCGTGAAACGGGATTGATGCGGAAAATTCTTCCGGACAGGCTCCCAGGTCCTCGTGCTTCCAGAGATCACGGACCCTGACCGGACCCTGAAGTCCGAGGTCGGCGAGTTTGACGGTGATCGGGAGGCCCGTCTCCCGGGTTTCCTCTTCCGGCCTCGGTGCGACGACCAGAAAACGCAGCGGGGTGTCCGGTCCGGCGGGATTCTCAATCACTCCCGTCGCCTTGAACCGCACGGCTCCGGCGGGCAGGGCAAATTCAATGAAACTGCTGCCTTGCGATGAAAGCACGATGCCGGCCGGTTTGCCGGCCGGATCTTTTTTCACCGCGGTGCTGTCCCACGGGGCATCCGCCTGCGTCCATTTGAAGTCGGTGAGCGGACGTTCGGTGCCATCGGCAAAGACAAGGCGGGGCGAAGTCCAAACGGCATTGTTCCCGAAGTTGCCATCCACGGTCGGTTCGATGACGAGGAACAGCCGGGAGCCGCCGGTGACATCGGCATCAATCTTGGCGGCGGTGGCCGGGTCGCGCGAGACGATCTCGCTGGTGTATCGGGCATTGGCGGATTTCAGACGGTTTCGGTCCCGCAGATTGAAGACGGCCACATATTTGTCGGGCGAATTGGGCACATCCGCCGTCCAGGCCGCGATCTCGTCGTGATTGAAGAGCGGGCGGTTGTTAAGGCTCTGCTGATTGACCGCGAGCACCTCATCGTTGGTGAGCAGGGCGAGCGTCGCGTCGTCCGTCCGGGTCATGTCCCCGCCATACATCAGGGGCGAACGCGCCATGCACCACAGGGTCATCAGGGTGACTTCCTCGTCGTGGGTAAAACGGGTCGGGCGTTCGCCCATGACCAGGGTGCCGAAGGGAATCATGTCTGCGTCCGGCCAGGCGCCGGGAGCGCGGTTGGAGTTCCAGCGTTCCAGGCGTGGAAATTGTTCGCGCAGGGCCAGCCAGCGATCCCAGAAATCATCGCTGATGCGCCAGAGGTTGGCGTGCTGCTGGACGTGGGCGGCGGCGGCGATGGCGGTTGCGCCGGGAGACAGGCTGAGCACGATGGGCCGGCCGGTGCGGTCAATGGCCTGGCGCACGGCCTCGATTTCTTTCTGGTGATCAAAATACGGCCGGCTCATGTCGTCCACTTTCACATAATCAACCCCCCAGGACGCGATCAGGTCGAAGACCGAGTTGTAGTAATCCTGCGCGCCCGGCTTGGTCATATCCACGCCATACATGTCGGGATTCCAAGGGCAGATGTCGTTCCGATTGGCGATATCCTGTGCCCGGTAGGGGGTGCCGCGGATCGGGAGATTTTTTTCCACGGCCTGACGGGGTATGCCGCGCATGAGATGGATGCCGAACTTGAGGCCGAGGGAGTGGACATAATCCGCGAGTGGTTTGAATCCCGCCCCGTTCGTGGCGGATGGAAAGCGGTTGACGGCGGGCTGTAGTCGGCCAAAGCCGTCCATGACGAGTATGGCATCCTTGCGATAGTCCTGGCTTTTCGCACCGGGTTCATACCATTGGATGTCGACGACGATGTATTGCCAGCCGTGAACCTTGAGTTTGGCCGCCATGAAATCGGCCTGGGCCTTGGCTTGCGCCTCGGTGACTGTGGTCGCAAAACAGTCCCAACTGTTCCAGCCCATGGGCGGGGTGACAGCCCAGGAACGGAACAGCGGATCAGCGGCGTTGGCCGTCATGGCCCAGGCCAGCAGGGTGAAGATGGCTAGCGCAGTCAGGGAGATTCGTTTTCCAGGGTTCATGCGTTTTCGAGTTCGTTAGCAAGTTCCCAGTGGTGCAGTGGAAACTTCATGGCCCCGTTCGGCGATTCCGCCGTTTTTGCTGAAAATGTTTCCGGTCCAAAAAAATCCTGCTCCCGGCGACTGGGAGCAGGATGCGTTTTCAAAAAGTGGCGCGGTGGTTCAGGCCGCGGGTTTGCCCCAGACTTCGACCTCGATGTAGTGGTTCATTTTATTGGTCGTGTTGCCCTTGCTGTAAAGCCGGACGTAGCGGCCCTTCACGCCCTTCGCATCGATCAGCTTGCCTTCGTAGGTTTCGATGTACGCCAGGTCCTTGCCCGTCCCCAGCCCGAGTTCGTTGTTCGCGTCGTTGTTGAATACGGTCGTCACGTCCTTGCTGAAGGTCGGATCATCGGACACCTGCACCACCACGTCAAAATAGACCC
>CAIJNQ010000070.1 GCA_903822015.1 uncultured Verrucomicrobia subdivision 3 bacterium
AGGTGATGTTGCCGTGGGAATCCTGAAATTCATACGAGGGCAGGCCGATGCCGAAGGAAAGCCTTTCCTGCATCACCAGCACCCGGCCTTCGAGCCGCGGTTTGAGCACGAATAAAACCGGCGTTTGCACGGTCGTTTCATAGGCAAGGTTGCAGCCAACGCGCACCGTGATATTGAGCGGAGTCCAGTTCATATTTTGCTGTATGGATTTGAAGCGCGGCCAGCAGCATTAAAGCCCGACTTCTCCCGCGTCCAAATTAAGTCGGAAAACGAAAATTACATATGGGGTGAAACCCTACCATGGTCAGGGACATGAAGCGGCCGATAAGCTTGTCGGCAGGCTCTGGTTGGTGCGCAAACACCCGCCGCCCATAGTTGCTCGACTCCCCCTGCCCGACCTCCTATCTTCAAACCATGCGCGCGCAATCGTTGGAATTCCTCAAAACGCTGGTCAACACCCCCAGCCCTGTTGGTCACGAAACCCGCGGCCAGCGGGTCTGGCTCGACTACGTCGGAAAATATGCCGACGAAACGTTTTCCGATGCCTACGGCAATTGCGTCGCCGTGCTGAACAAGGGCGGTTCACCGCGGCTCATGCTCGCCGGTCACGCCGACGAGATCGCCATGGCGGTGAATTACATCGACGACAACGGTTTCATTTACGTTCGCCGGATGGGTGGGGTGGACGCCGCCATCACCAGGGCGCAACGCATCGTTATTCATACCCGCAACGGCCCGGTCAAGGGCGTCGTCGGCAATGTCGCGCCCCATTTGACAAAGGAGGCGGCCAATCCCAAGCCGCCGAAAATCCATGAGCTGTTCATCGACATCGGCGCGGGGGATCGCAAGGAGGCCGAAAAACTCGTGCGCGTCGGCGATCCGATCACCCTCGCGGATGAATTTGATTTTCTCCGGAGCGATCTGGTGGTGGCCCGCGCGTTTGATAATCGCATCGGCACCTTTGCCGTGGCCGAAGCCCTGCGATTGCTCCATGAATCAAAGGGCCGGCTGCACGCGGAAATATGTGCGGTATCCAATGTCCAGGAGGAGGTTGGCTTGCTCGGCGCGCGGCAGATCGCCTACTCGCTCAAGCCCGATCTTGCGCTGGTGGTGGATGTGACGCACGCGACCGATTACCCCACCGTCAGCAAACGGGAGCACGGCGATGTGAGGATGGGCGCCGGCCTGGTCCTCACCCACGGCGGCTGCAATCACCCGGAGGTGGTGGCGCGCCTCGAAAGCGTGGCCAGGTCGGAAAAACTTGCTCTCCAGCACAAGGCGATGTCTGCCACGACCGGCACGGACACCGATGTGATTTTCTGGACGCGCGGCGGCATCGCCAGCGCCCTGGTGAGCCTCCCGAACCGTTACATGCATTCGCCGGTGGAAGTGGTGAGCCTGAAAGATCTGGAGGCCATCCCCCGGCTGCTCGCCGGCTTCGCGGCATCACTCAAAAAAAACGAATCATTCAAGGTCAAAATCTGATCGTCCTCACCATGGGACATGAAAAAATAAATCCGGGTTTGAATCTGCTTCCCTGCCCGCGTTCACTGAAGCGGCTTCGGGGCACGTTCATCCTGCCGAAACAGAAACCGCTGTCCGCGATCAAAGTCATCCGCACTCTGTCCGCGCCGGAACATCCGGAAGGTTATGCGCTGACAATTTCCAAAAGCGAAATCCGGATCAGTTTTCGTGAAACCGGTGGCTTGCGCGCGGCGGCGGCGACGCTGCGGCAAATCCTGCGCCAATGCGGTCGCCGCCTGCCCTGTCTCCGAATCCGCGACTGGCCGGATTTTGCCCGGCGCGGGGTGATGCTCGACGTCTCGCGCGGTCGCGTGCCGAAGCTGGCCACGCTGCTTGATCTTGCCGAAAAGCTGTCCGATTTCAAAATCAACGAGCTCCAGCTTTACACCGAACACACATTCGCCTATCAGCCCTACCAATCCATCTGGCAAAGCTGGGGCGCGCTCACGGCCCGGGAAATCCGGCTGCTCGATGCGCGCTGCCGTAAACTCGGCATCGACCTGGTGCCGAACCAGAATTCCTTTGGCCACCTGCGCTATTTTCTCGAAGATCCGCGCCTGAATAAACTGGGCGAACTGGCTGAGCCTTATGAGGCCGAGACCCGGGATTTTCTTCGCCGCCCCACCACGCTGGCCCCGAATCATCCGGGCACCCTGCCGTTTTTACGCGGCCTGTACGATGAGCTGCTGCCGAACTTTTCCAGCCGGTTCTTCAACATCGGCGGCGATGAAACGTGGGACCTGGGCAAAGGCCGGAGCCGGAATTTGTGCGCGGCCAGGGGTAAAGGCCGTGTCTATTTCGATTTTCTCAAAAAAATCCACCGCGAGGTTTCCCGGCGCGATCGGCAGATGATGTTCTGGGGCGACATCATCTTGAAATATCCGAAGCTCATCCGCGAGCTGCCACAAGGTGTCGTCGCTCTGAACTGGGGTTACGAAGCCGGTCATCCCTTCGCAAAGGAAGCCGCCCGGTTTGCGAAGGCAAAAATTCCCTTTTACGTCTGTCCTGGCACCTCGACGTGGCAAACCCTGCTGGGCCGGCACGACAATGGCCTGGCCAACCTGCGCGCCGCCGCCAAAGCCGGAAAAAAATATGGCGCGATGGGTTTTCTCAATACCGATTGGGGCGATGGCGGCCATCCGCAGCCGCTGGCCGTAAGTTGGCCGATGTTCGCCGCCGGCGCGGCACTGGCCTGGAATTCCAGAACTTTGACGGATCGGACTCTGCTCGCCGTTTTGAATCGCGATGTCTTTGAAGATCCGACAGGCCGGATTGCGGCGGCGGGTTTCCGGCTCGGTTTTGCGCACCGGAAACTCGGCGTTAAAGCGATGAACGAAACACCCCTCGGCACGGTCATCGCCGCGCCCCGGCCGGAAGACCGTGAGCTGTTTTGCCGGCATGGATTGAAATGGTTCGCCCGGATTCCCGCAAAGCGGATTATTGCCGCACTGAAAGAAATCCAAAAGCAGCGGTCGGTTCTGACACGCGCCCGGCCGGTCTCCGAATCGGGAAAAATTCTGGCCGCGGAATTGGATCTGGCCGCGCGGATGGCGGAACAATCTTGCAAATACATGCTCTGGCAGCAGGCTGCTGCCGCCGGCATACCATCAAAGGCCAGGGCGCTGGCGCAAACCGGCGTTCGGGAACTGCGGAAGCTGGATAAGGATTTCAATGCCTGCTGGCCGCTGCGGAGCAAGGCGACGCCGAAACATTGTTCGCCCTTCCTGCAGTGGCGGATTGAGGATTACTTGCGGCCGGCGAATTAATTATCTGCCTTTCACATCCCAGGCATCGCGCAAGCCGTCGCCGAGAAAGTTGAGCGCGAGCAGGGTCGACACTAGAATGCCGCCGGGAAAAATGATCAACCACCAATATACGCGGATGGGATTAATCTGGGCCACCCCTTCCGAAATCAACGTTCCCCAGCTTGCCATGGGCGGTTCCACGCCCAGTCCCAGAAAGCTCAAAAATGATTCATAAAGGATGATGGCGGGCATCGTGAGCGCCAGGTAGGTGATGACCACGCCGAAGATGTTCGGGATAATGTGGCGGACCAGAATCATCGGGGTGCCCGCGCCCAGGGTCCGGCTGGCCTCGACGAAGGCGCGCGTGCGGAGCGACAGGACCTGGCCGCGCACAATGCGCGCCATGGTAAGCCAGGAAACCGAGCCGAGGCCGGCGAAAAGCAGCAGTACCCGGATTTGTCGACCGAGTGCGGGGGATTGCTCCACGAGCGGCAAATGTTTCATCAGCTCACCGAGGGTCGTGATCAGGACGATCACAAAAATTATCGAAGGTAGGGAATAAAGCACATCCACCACGCGCATCAAAAAACCATCCGTGCGGCCGCCCACGTAGCCAGCCACCGCCCCCCAGACCACGCCAATCAGTAGGCTGACCAGGGTTCCGACCACGCCGACCAGCAGTGAAATCTGCGCGCCCGACAGCACACGGGAAAAAACATCGCGCCCGTGCACGTCTGTGCCGAACCAGTGTTGGGCCCCCGGCGGCAAAAATTGGCCGTCCGAAAGCTGGTTCGGGTTGTGAATCTGCGCGAAGCCACCCCCCGCCGCTTTGAGCAACAACGGCCAGGCAATGATGGCGAGCAATAGCCCCGCCAGAAAATAAGCGCTGATCACGGCGGGGCGATTCTGCCGGAACCGCCGCCAGGCGCGCCGG
This sequence comes from uncultured Verrucomicrobia subdivision 3 bacterium, assembly GCA_903822015.1. Taxonomy (GTDB): domain Bacteria; phylum Verrucomicrobiota; class Verrucomicrobiia; order Limisphaerales; family UBA11358; genus UBA11358. Next base: position 4,204 of record CAIJNQ010000070.1, read on the forward strand.
TTTGGCGAAAAATGGTTTAATGCCGGTTCACTCATATTTCACCCGCGGATCGAGCCAGCGGTAGGCGAAATCCACGGCCAGGTTGAGGCCGACCAGCAGAACCGCGTATAGCAGCGACAAGCCGACGACGACTGTGTAGTCACGGTTCAGCGAACTATTGACGAGGAAGACGCCGATGCCGGGAATCTGAAAAATATTTTCGATGATAAACGAACCCGTCAGCAAATCGGCGAGCATCGGGCCGGAATACGAAGCGACCGGCAGCACGGCGATGCGAAAGGCGTGCCTCCAGAGCAGCCCGTTTTCGCCGAGTCCCTTGGCGCGGGCGGCGGTGATGAATTCCGCTTGCATCGCCTGCAACATGCCTTCGCGGGTCAGCCGCGCAACTTTCCCGCCAAAATACAATCCCAGCGCCAGCACGGGCAGAATCATGTGCCAGGGCGAACCCCACAAGGCGACCGGCAGCCATTTTAATTTCACCGCAAAGATCAGGATCAACAGCGGTGCGAGCACAAAACCCGGCACACATACGGCCAGCACCGACAGAAAACTTCCGACGTAATCCTCCCAGCCACCGCGCCGGGCGGCCGTAAAAAAGCCGGTGGTTAAGCCGATACCCATCGCAAAACAAAAAGCTAGGCCGCCCAGCGTCAGGGATACCGGCAAACCCTGGGCGATGATGTCGTTGACCGTGTGGTTGCGGTATTTGAGCGAAACCCCGAAGTCGCCGTGCGCGAGATCTCCGAGGTAACGCCCGTATTGCTTCCAGATCGGCTCATCCAGATGATATTTCGCGTTGAGATTGCGCTCAATCTCCGGCGACGCCGGCGCACGTTCCCGGTCAAACGGCCCGCCGGGGGCGAGATGCACAAGGACGAACGCCAGCGCACTGATGACCAGCAGCAGCGGGATTGCGAGGGCAATGCGTTTGACAAAATACATGCGCGCCTACGGTTTGATTTTGCGGATGCACTGCAACGGATGGTCGTCGAGAATGTTTTCGAATACGCCTTCAATCCGGTTGGTGTCAAAATAATTGATGCCGACGTAATAAAAGAGCGGAATTACCGGGGACTCATCCTGGATGAGCCGCGACTCGGCCTGCCGAAAAAGCTGTGCTCGTTTCTGCAAATCCGGTTCGTTGTTGGCCGCCTTGATCAAACCATCGTAAGCCGGATCCTTCCAACCGGTCCGGTTGTTGCCGTCGCCGCTGAGGAACATGCCCAGAAACGTCTGCGGATCATTGTAGTCGCCGATCCAGCTTGATCGCGCCAGATCGTAATCGAGCCGGTCCATGGCCCCGAGATACACCTTCCATTCCAGCTGGCGTAATTCCATGTCGATGCCGAGTGTTTCATGCCACATTTGCTGCAACTCGACCGCGATGTTCTCGTGAATCTTCATCGCGTCAAAAATGAAACTAAACCGCGGAAACCCCTTCCCGTCGGGGTAGCCGGCTTCGGCCAGCAACCGCCTGGCCAGCTCCGGATTGTAATCCAAGCCGTCGGGCGAAAGATAATTGGCCGTGCCGTCGGGGACCAGATGGGCCGCGGTCTGTTCGCCGGCCTTGGTGATTTTTTTCACTATCCGTTCCTTGTCAATTGCCAGCGCCAAAGCCCGGCGGACGCGCGGATCGTCAAACGGTTTGTGCGTCACGTTGCAGCGGATGAAATAGGTGGCGAGAAAATTGAATGCGTGAAAATCGGGGCGCTTCAACAGGACATCGAGCAGCTCGACCGGAATGACATTCTTGTCCCAGACGATGTCGGCCTGGCCGCTCTGATAAAGATTCAATGCCGTCGCCGGCGAGCCGATCGGCAATAGGTCGATGATTTCGGATTGGGTTTTCGCCGCATCCCAGTAGCGGGGATTTTTTTTCAGACGGACCTTGTCGTTGAGCCGCCAATCGGCCAGTTCATAGGGGCCACTGCTGGGCAGCGGCCTGGCCATCAGCCAGCGGTCGCCGTATTTTTCGATGGCCTGGCGCGGCACGACGTAGAGCGTCGGGAACGCGCACAGATCAAGAAAGAACGCCGTGGGATGATTCAGTTCGGCGCGCACGGTGAATTGATCCAGCGCGTGCACGCCTACCCCTGCCGGATCCTTGAGCTTGCCGCTGTTGAATTCCTCGGCGTTACGCAGGTAAAACAGTTGCCCGGCATAATCCGAGGCGGTGGCCGGGTTGAGTGCCCGCACCCAGGAATAAACCACATCATCGGCCGTGATCGGTTCGCCCGTCGACCAGACGAGATTGGTTCGCAGGTGAAACGTGTAAATCAATCCGTCGGCGGAAACCTCCCAGTTTTCCGCCAGACCGGGAATCGGCCGCGCCGATTTTGGATCCAGCCGGGTTAATCCTTCAAACAGGCCGATGACAATGCGGAATTCCGGCTGGCCGGTGATGATCGCCGGGTCGAGTGATTCCGGCTCGGAACCGTTGATAATGGTGATATCCGCCGGTTTTTCGTGAGGCGCGCAACCGGCCAGCCAGGCGCACATGGCCGTTCCGCCGCCGGCTAAAATGAAAAAACGCGCCCGCGAAAAAAATCGCCGGGCGCGTTCGTAAAGGATCATCGCATTATTTCGCCGGAACGCTGGCTGCCGGCGTATTTGTATCCGTCGTCAAAGGGACCGAAAGCAGGTTGTTTTTGGGCGCTGCCGCCGTTGGCTGGGCCGCGGATGGCGGAGTTGCCGCCGGCGTTTGCGTCTGGATTTGCTGCAACTCTTTTTCAAACGCAGCCGTGTTTCCCAGATGCGCGCGATCCTGCATGATGCCGATCAGCAGGGCCAGCACGAAGAAAAGAATGGCCGAATATTTGGTGATCTTGGTCAGGGCGTTGCCTGAACCGGCGCCAAAAAGCGCGTCGGCTGCCCCGCCGCCGAACGCGAGTCCGGCGCCCGCATCTTTTTTCGGCAGTTGAATCAGCACCAGCAAAACCAGCACCGCACAATTGATGACCAGCAAGAACGTCAGGATTCCAATCAAGAAACTCATGGCAATAGATTATATCGAATTTTTAATGATGTCAGCAAAACTTCTCGCTTCCAGCGAAGCCCCGCCCACCAGGGCGCCATCCACATCCGGCTGGCTCATCAGTTCCTTGGCGTTGTTCGGCTTTACGCTGCCGCCGTACTGAATCCGAACCTTCCGGGCCACGGCCTCGTCAAAAATCTTCACCAGGAGCGAGCGGATGAATGCGTGCGCATCCTGCGCCTGTTGCGTGGTTGCCGTCTTGCCGGTGCCGATGGCCCAGACGGGCTCGTAGGCGATGACGGTTTCCAGCATTTGCTCGCCGGTCAAGCCGGCGAGACTTCCGCGCACCTGCGTTTCCAGTACTTTTTCCGTAAGGTTCCCCTCGCGCTCGGCCAGGGTTTCGCCCACACAGACGATCGGCTTTAAGGATGCCGCGTGCGCTGCCAGGGCCTTCTTGGCGATGAGCGCGTCCGATTCCTTTTGGAATTGGCGGCGTTCGCTGTGGCCGAGAATGACGTAGCGCACGGAAAATTCCTTCAACATGCCCGCGCAAATTTCGCCGGTGAAGGCGCCAAAATTGTTCTCGCTCATGTTCTGCGCGCCGAGCTTGATGTTTTTGGTTTCCAGAATCGCCTTGGACACGGATTCCAGCGCGGTGAACGGCGGACAAACAACGATGTCCACTTCCTTCACGGCGACGAGATCGCGCGTGAGGTCGTCCACCAAGGCCAGCGCCTCAGCAACGGTTTTATTCATCTTCCAGTTGCCCGCTATGATTAATTTACGTTCTTTGTTCATTTCAAAATCCCTTTCTGCAATCGTCTTTATTTTTCCGACAAGGCCGCAACGCCGGGCAGTACCGCGCCCTCCAGAAACTCCAGGCTTGCGCCGCCCCCGGTGCTCATGAAAGTCACCTTGTCCCCCAAGCCGGCCTTGTTCAGCGCCTTCACGCTGTCGCCGCCGCCGATGATACTTTTTGCGCCATTCTTTTGCGTGGCGTCCACCACGGCTTGCGCCACCGCATTCGTGCCGGCGGCAAACCGCGCGTCCTCAAACATGCCCATCGGGCCATTCCACAAAACCGTTTTGGCGCTGGAAATGATCCCGGCGTAATTCGCCGCCGTTTCCGGTCCGATGCTGAAACCTTCCGCGTCGTCTGGAATATCCCCGCTCACCGTCCGAATGTTTGTCAGATCATACACCGGCTTGCCTTTTTTGTTCAGCTTGCCCGTGTCCACCGGCGTGGCAATGATGGTGTCCGTCGGCAATTGAAAGTTCACCTTGAGCGTTTTGGCCTTGGCCTCCGCCGCGAGCGCCGTGCCTTTATGATCGGGTTCGATGAGTGATTTGCCGGTCTTCACGCCGTGCGCCAGCTTGAACGTATAGGCCATCGCGCCACCGATTAGGATGGTGTCCGCCTTTTCCAGCAGCCGGTCGATGACTTTGATTTTGTCGGAAACTTTCGCACCGCCAAGGATGACGACGAATGGCCGCGCGGGATTTTCCAGTTCGTCTCCGAGAAATTTCAACTCGCGTTCCATCAATAAACCCGCCGCCGCTTTGCCTCCCCGCCGGGTGACGATCCGGGCCACGCCCTCGGTGGAAGCGTGCGCGCGATGCGCGGCGCCGAAAGCGTCGTTCACATAAACATCCGCGACTTTCGCCAGCTTTTCGGCAAATCCCGGGTCGTTGGCTTCCTCTTCATTGTAATACCGGACGTTTTCCAGCAGGGTCACTTCGCCGTCTTTCATGGCCGCCACGGCGCTTTCAACCTTTTCCCCGATGCAATCGTCCACGAACTTAACCGGCTTGCCGAGCAGTTCGGAAAGCTTCACGGCGACGGGCGCGAGGGACATGCTGGCTTCGCGCTTGCCTTTGGGACGGCCGAGATGGGCGGTTAAAATTAGCCGCCCCCCCTTTTCTATCAACAGCTTCAGCGTGGGGACGGTTTCAACGATGCGCGTGCTGTCGTTGATGATCATTTTGCCGTCTTTTTCTTCCATCGGCACGTTGTAATCGACGCGCAGGAAAACGCGTTTGCCTTTTACATCCAAGTCGCGAACAGTGAGTTTAGCCATAAAATTAAGGATTTGCCGTTCCAAACCAGACACGAAACGTAGCAAAAAAATCCGTGCCGTAAAGAAAATTGAATCGATAACCAAGACGGAAACAAAGGAGCGGGGTTATTCTCCCTCCGGGTCTTCGCCATCAGATTTTGGTCATTAATTCGCAAAATATGTTGAGTCTAATCCACCGGATATAGGAAACTTGACGCATGACTTCCACGTTTCCAAAGCGATGCCTGGCATTTTTTATGGACGTTGCCATTGTCATATTCCATCTCAACATTCCTTTCGGCTATGAGGATGACTATGGTTTTCATTTGGGCAAAAACTGATCGCCGCCTGGACCTGCTGCGCCACGGTTCGCCGCCCGCCACCGGGAAAAACGACGGCTTGGCTGCCCTCGGGCTTGCCGGCTTCAGAATTATTTCTTGCCGGCTATCTGCCAAAGAGGCAGTGTCGGCACATCACCCTGATATCGAGTGAGACATCGCATTGGCAAATTACTATTCCCGAACTTGAGATCCGATCAGCGTCGGCACCTGATGCGGATGATTGTCGGCACGATTCTGGCAATCGTGCTGGTTTGCGGATTCATCGTGGGAATGTTCTTTTTGCTGAACCGGCCAAATGGCTGAAGCCCCCGCCAAAGCCGCCGGTGAAGTTTAAATGGTGCCCCGGGGGGGATTCGAACCCACGACCAATTGATTAAGAGTCAACTGCTCTACCAACTGAGCTACCGAGGCAACCAATCATTTTAGCATCAGAAGCTGATGCCAAAACGAAGGTGTAATATAAACCAAAATTGAGACGAACGGCAAGTCATATCGCTGTGGATGGCAGTCGTCGCCTTGCGCTTCACTATTTGACCTTTTTAAACATTGCCAGGCATTTCATCCGCTGTTCCGCGTGCGCCACGATTCGCTCCGGATATTTGCTCTTTGCCAGCAGGAGCGGATTTTCCCAGGGTTGATGGATCAGATCGTCGGGAAAGGCTGCAAGTTCGGGGATCCAGCGACGGACAAATTTTCCCTCGGCATCAAACTTCTGGCCCTGTGTCACCGGGTTGAAGATGCGGAAATAGGGCGCCGCGTCCGTGCCCGTGCCGGCGCTCCATTGCCAGCCGCCATTGTTTGCGGCCATGTCCCCGTCGACGAGCTGTTGCATGAAATACCGTTCACCCCACTGCCAGTTGATCAGCAGATCCTTGGTGAGAAACATCGCCGTGATCATGCGCAGCCGGTTGTGCATTGTGCCGGTGCCATTCAGGCAGCGCATCGCCGCATCGACGATGGGAAAGCCGGTGCGTCCCTGACACCACGCTTGAAAATGTTGCTGATTCACAGACCACTGCAACTTGTCGTATTCGGGTCGGAACGCACCTCTGGTCACGTGCGGAAAGTTGTGCAGCACCTGCAGATAAAATTCCCGCCAGATGAGTTCATTTAAAAACACCTCGCAGCTCGCGGCTTGGGCCGGTGTAGCCTGCCCGCGCGCTTTCTTCAACTCACCGAGAATGGTGCGGATGCCGATTGTCCCCGCGCGCAGGTGCGGCGATAAATTGGACGTGCCATCCACCTCTGGAAAATTCCGTTTTGCGCCATATTCAAAAACCGGCCCGGCCATGAATTTGCGCAACCGATCCAATGCGGCCCGTTCTCCGCCGGCTGGAATTGTTTGGGTAAGCGGCAAGCCGGCTTCAGCCGATGAGGCCGGCAAAGGGTCGGATCTTGGACTTTGCACCTTGCCCTTTGGGCTGGTCAATTTCGGCCTTGGCGGCGGTATTGTTTTTGCCTTCCACGCCTTGGCATACGGCGTGAAAACGGTGTATGGCTTGCCCGCCTGGGTAAGAATTTCCGTTTCCTCCCAGATGACCGCGTCCTTGAACAATTCGAAGCCGAATCCCCGCAAGTTCAAAATGCCTGTGATCCGCTCATCGCGGCGCTGGGCGTAGGGTTCATAGCGTTTGTTGGCGAATACAGCCTGGGCGCCGGTTTCCTCGCAGAGCTGCGGTATTATTTCCTCTGACTTGCCGCAGCGAGTGACGAGCTTGTGACCCAACTCGGCAAGGTTTTTACGCAGCGATTGGACGGATTGTATGAGGAATTCCAAACGTGCCGCCCCGACATCCGGGCCCGTGCGAAAAGCGTCTTCGTAAATAAAAACCGGGATTACCGATTCCGCGCGCCGGACGGCCTCGCTCAACGCCGTATTATCCGAGACACGCAGGTCGCGGCGAAACCAATGAATGGCCGTTTTCACTGCGGGAGTTTAAGCCAGCTCCCTGGCATAGGCAAACAACGCCGGGCTGCCTCCGGTGTGCCAGAACAAAACGGTTTCCCCTTTTATGAAAACACCCTTGCGGATCAAGTCCACCAGGGCACCAAATGCGCGGCCGGCATAAACCGGATCCAGCACGATCCCTTCGCTGCGTGCCAGCAGCCGGATGGCCTCGCGCTCCAGGTTCCCCACCACTCCGTAACCCTCCCCCTTGTAACCATAGATAACGCTCACCTCAGCCGGCGTCACCCGTAACGGCGAACCGATGTAAGTTGCGCAATCGTTGGCGATCTGTGCCACTTCGGCTTCGTATGCAAAATGTTCCGGGTCGTTTTTATCGATCGAAAGGCCGTGAAGCCGTCCGGTATAACCGGCAATCCGCGCGCCCAGCACTATGCCCGCCTGCGTGCCGCCGCTGCTGGTGCCAAACACGAGATGATCCACCGGATGCTGCCGGGCGCGCAGCTGAACCATCAGTTCCTGCATCGCCACCACATAACCCGTCGCGCCCACGCCGTTTGAGCCGCCCACAGGAATCAGATACGGCTTGCGACCCTGCGCGCGAAGCTGCGAGTCCAGTTCCGATAATTTCGCGGCGCGCTGCGAACGCTCGATCCAATGGCATTCCGCGCCGAGAATTTCGTTCAGCAGCAGATTGCCATTAGCAATTTCCGGCCTTTTGCCGTTGAGAATCAGTTCGCAGCGCATGCCGGCTTTGGCGGCAGCGGCGGCCGTTTGGCGGCAATGATTGGACTGCGCTGCGCCGAGCGTGACCAACGTGTCCGCTCCTTGCTGAAGCGCATCGCCAAGGAGAAATTCCAGTTTACGGGTCTTGTTCCCGCCGAGTGCCAGCCCCGTCTGGTCATCGCGTTTGATGAGAATTTCCGGCCCCGTCAATTGCCGCGACAACGCCGGGAGTTCTTCCAACGGCGTCGGCAAGTGCGCCAAAGAAAAGCGCGGCAGGGTTTCAATTCGCATTGCGTCCGGGGATTTTTTTCAGGCCCACCTCGTGGGCGATGTCGTCAAATTCCTCGTGGCTGACCTCTTCCAGTTGCTTGCCGCGCGCCCTGAGCTTTTCGTTGATCTTGATGGCATGCTCGGTCATCTGATCGTGAGTCTCCTGCGTGCCGCCGACGAGCGCAAAGTTCGGGCCGGTGGTGATGCGCTTTTTACCGTCGGAATCCAGCCCGACGCCGAGGATGGCGGCTTTGTTTTTTTTCTTTTTGGCGTTGGCCATGAATTCAGGCTAAAGCCCGCGTCCGGCCCGGTCAAGCCGTTGGCGGGAGTGAATATTCATTTTTCCTCGACATGAACACCAATTAAGGCAGCTTTAATTTCATCCGCACCATCACATGAAAACTAAATATCTTTTCCCCGGAATTTCCGGATTAAATCACGTTTTCCCCGGCGCCAAATGTAACCTGAGTTTTTTTGTTGTAATTGTTTTCTGCCTGCTCCTCCCAGGCAGCGTCGTTGGTGCGGACGCACCGCTGTATAAAGAGGCCCGTGCGCCGCTGGAGCAGCGGTTGGACGATCTTTTTGGCCGCCTGACGCAAGAAGAAAAACTGGCGCTCCTGGGCGGCACCGGCTTCACCACGCAACCGATTCCGCGGCTCGGCGTGCCGGCCATGGCGATGGCCGATGCTGGACAGGGCGTGCGCGGCGGCGAAGACAGCACCATGGGGCCCGCCACGGCATTTCCGGCGGGCGTCGTGATGGCTTCGACGTGGGATACCAATTTAATCCGACAAATCGGCCAGGCCATTGGTGAAGAGGCGCGCAATAAAGGTTCCGGCGTCCAGGTTTTGCTCGGACCCGCAGTGAACATTCATCGCTCGCCGCTCGGCGGTCGCAATGGCGAATATTTCAGCGAGGATCCGTTTCTAGCGGCGCGGCTGGCGGTCGCCTACATCCAGGGCCTGCAGCGCAACGGCTTATCCGCCTGCATCAAGCACTACGCCTGTAACAACCAGGAAACCGATCGGAACGATGTGAATGCGATTGTCGGTGAACGCGCCTTGCGGGAAATTTATCTCCCCGCATTCGAAGCGGGCGTCAAGGAGGGCAAAGTGTTTTCCTTGATGAGCTCCTATAACGTGGTCAACGGACACCATGCCAGCGCCAATCCGTACATACTGACGGAGATTTTGAAAAAGGAATGGGGCTTCGACGGGCTGGTGATGTCCGACTGGGGCGGCGTTCATGAGACCGGCGCAGTGCAGGCGGGGAACGATCTGGAAATGCCGACGGGCGATAATATGAGCGTGACAAAGCTAAAAGCCGCTTTGACGAGCGGCAGAGTTACGCAGGCCGCCGTGGATGATTCGGTGCATCGCATTTTGCGTACCATCATTCGCGTCGGATTGCTGGACGGGCCGATGCAGCCGGATGCAATTAAAGTCAATTCAACGGCCCACCGCCAAATCGCTCTCGAAGGGGCGGAACAAGGAATTGTCCTGCTCAAAAATCGGGGCAACGTATTGCCGCTGGATCGCAGCCAGATCAAATCCATTGCCGTAATTGGCAGAACCGCGGTGAAAATGCAGGTTGACGCGCTGGGCAGCCCGGAGGTGCAGCCGCTACACACGGTCGAGATGCTGGACGGCATCAAGGCCAAGGCCGGCCATGACATCAAGGTCACGTATGCCGCCGCCGGCACCGATGGTGAACTCCTGCCCGCCTCCGTCATCACTCCGCCCGATGATGTTTCGCGTCATGGTTTCCAAACCGAATATTTTAAAAACCGCAATTTGCAGGGACCGCCGGCCTTGGTGCGGGTGGAGGGAACTATCGACCTCCAGAATCCACGCCTGCCCATGCCGGGTTTTCCGGCAAACGATTTCAGCGTGCGTTGGACCGGCAAACTCGTTGCACCGGTGGATGGCCGATATGTCTTAACTTTCACCGGCGATGACGGGTTCCGTATTTATCTGGATGGGAAATTATTGATGGATCGCTGGGCCGAGCAGGCCGCCACCACTGTTTCCAGTCCGGCCGATTTGCAGGCGGGGAAAACCTATGACTTGCGCGTCGAATACTTCCAGGCCGGTGGCGATTATACGGCCCGGCTTGACTGGCAGCTGCCGCAAAAAACGCCTTATGCCGAAGCCGTCGCCATTGCGAAAAAATCCGACGCGGCCATCGTCTGCGTTTCCACCCGGCGGGAGGAAGGCGAGGGCAATGACCGTCCCTCCATGGATCTGCCCGGCGATCAGGCGGCCCTGATCCGCGCGGTTGCCGCCGTCAATCAGAACACCATCGTGGTGCTGAACAATGGCACCCCCGTCACCATGAATGACTGGCTCCCAGACGTGCCGGCGGTGGTCGAGGCCTGGCTTCCGGGTCAGGAAGGTGGAACCGCGCTGGCCGCCATTTTATTTGGCGACGTGAATCCCTCCGGCAAACTGCCCGACACGCTGGCCGCCCAGCGCAATGATTATTCCGACACTGGCAATTTCCCCGGCCATGATCATCAGGTCAATTATGCCGAGGGCATTTATGTCGGCTATCGTCATTTTGACCAGGCCGGCATCCAGCCGCCGTTCCCGTTCGGTCACGGTTTGTCCTACACCACTTTCGGATACGATCATCTCCAGCTTTCCCAACCGGCACTGGCGCCGGACGGTAGCATCACCGCCAGCGTGGACATCACCAACACCGGCAAACGCGCCGGGGCGGAAGTGGTGGAACTTTATCTGCGCGCGCTCCATCCCAAAATTGACCGGCCGGTGCGCGAACTGAAGGGCTTCACCAAAGTAGCCTTGCAGCCCGGTGAAACAAAGACGGTTCAATTCAACATCCAGCCGCGTGATCTGGCTTACTTCGACGTATCCGGCCATCAATGGAAAGCCGACGCCGGCGACTATGAAGTCGAAGTTGGCGCCTCGTCGCGCGACCTCCGGCAAAAATCGGCGTTACAATTAAACGCCGACTTTACCGACAAGGTAGTGGCGAATAAATAAATCGCGCCGGAGTTTTTCGGGAGCGGCTTGCTCTTTGTGGCACGTCACAAGTCGTTCACCACGCCCATGAACAAAATCATTTCGGTGCGTGCATCCACAATGGCGAACAAAAACGGCCGGTCCAAAATCATCTCGAAAGGTTTGGGTGGATTCAGTTCGGGCATTGAATTGCTCTCAGCGGAAATCGCTGTCACCGCTGCTGCTTCGGTGCCTTCTTCGGTGACTGCCACAAAGGCTTTCTGCCGTACTTCGGAAATGTGATGAGCATCACTGAACATTCCAGAAAAATCAGCATTCGGTTGTGCCTTCAAGTTGTTGAACGCGGTTTTCATTCCAAGCATTTGAAGCGCCGGTTTAAGTCCCAGCGTATTTTCCAGTTTAAATTTTGGAAGCACCACCAAACCATCCCGGTCACTGAAACCCGGCACCGTCACATGCCGCCATTTGTCACCATTCATGATTTGCAGCAACCTCGCCGGACTGGAACCGGGGTCGGGTAGAAAAATATACATCGCCAGATTGTAACCCATGTAAGGCAGCCGCACGGCCTGATAGCCAGAACCTTTGCGGTAGGTAAACTTTTTGGACATCTCCATCATGGGCAGAGTTTTTGCGTCACCGGTCGCCGGATGAAACGGGCGTTCTTTCGTCAGCTTCTTGTCAAACGGGTCTTCCCATTTGCCTTTGAAATAAATCGCGTTGGCCAAGATCAAGTCCGTATAAAGCGGATCAATCATGCCGTTGGCGATGCCGGTGATGCGACCGTGCGTCTGGTCGCTCGCCCACTGGTTGATTTCCGCCTCCGCCGCCGGCACATTGGCGAAATCCAAAGGCTTGACCGTGGCGGCAAAAATTTTCTGATTCGCCGCGACGAACTCCGGCTTGATCTTCGCGCTTTGCCGATACCACAACGCGTTGGCTGTTGTGAGAATGACGTTGGTGTCTTTTGGATTGAGCAATTCTGAAGCGGCCTTGCTGGCTTCGTTCAATGTCGTCGTCGGCATGCCGGCCGTTTCCAAGACTTGCTGCATTTCCGTTTTGGTTTGGCCGGCCGCACCGTTGGCCGCCATCTGCAATGCGGTGGCCGCGCTGTAAGGTGAAACAAAAATGCTCGCATCGGGCTTTTCCGCGACGAGTTGTTTAAGCAGTTTGAAAGCGAACGAGTTATTGGCCGCAGCGAGTTTGGATACGTCAGAATCTTCCGCGCAATTGATTTGAAGACTGGCGATCACAAAAACTGCCACCATCAGGCAAAGTTTTTCTTTCATGTTAAAAGATTAGCCCAACACCAAGCGAATGGAAGCCCTCAATGGTTCACCGTTGGCGGCGGTGCGTCAATTATGGAGTGCGGTGACACGTCACCGCTTTCAAAGCGCCGACATCTCGGCGCAGTCCAAATCAATCGCGCGGATAGAATTTGGATTCTTGCGCCAGTTGTTCCCACATTTTTTTTTGCGCATCAGTAATTTTGCCCGGCACCACAATCCTGGTTGCGACGATGAGGTCGCCGGTCTTGCCCAGGCCGTGTCCGCGCACGCGAAGCTTCTGGCCGCTGGCGGTGCCGGCGGGAATCTTGATGTTCACCTTGCCGTCCAAAGTCGGAATGGAAATTTCCGCGCCGAGCGCGGCTTCCCATGGAGCCAGTTCCAGTTCGTGGATCAGGTTGTGGCCGTCCACCTCAAAGTCGGGATGTTTGGCGAGCCGGACGCGTAGATATAAGTCTCCCCCGCTCTCGCCGCGCCCGGCGATACGGAGTTTCTGGCCTTCGGTGATGCCCGCCGGAATTTTGACCTGATGCGAATCGGTTCGGTTCTCGTGGCGGACGGTGACCGTGCGGAGCGAGCCGCGTCTCGCCTCCTCCAAAGTGACGAGAATATCGCCCTCGATGTCCCGGCTTTCCGGTTCTTCCGCTGCAAAACCGCCGCGCTGACCAAATCCGCCCGGGCCGCCGCCGCGCATCCGTGAACCGAATAGTTGCTCAAAAAAATCGCTGAAGCCGGTGCCGCCAAAATGCGTTTCAAAATCCTCGCTGCTCATCGGCCGGCCACCTCGAAACGTCTGGCCGCCGCCGCCAAAACCGCCGTAGCCGGGCGGCGGTCGAAATTCCGCGCCTGACTTCCAGTTCGCGCCCAGCTCATCGTATTTCTTCCGCTTGTCCGCGTCGGAAAGCACTTCGTAAGCCTCGTTGATCTCCTTGAATTTTTCCTCAGCCTTCTTCTTGTCTTTCGCCACGTCAGGATGAAACTCGCGCGCAAGTTTGCGGAAGGCTTTCTTGATCTCATCCGCGCTGGCGGTGCGGGACACGCCGAGGCTCTGATAGTAGTCTTTGTATTGAACAGACATCGGGTTTTGTTAAATCGTCACAGCGTTAAACCGTTGAATCGGGAGACAAAGTAAAACGTGAAACTTGAAATGCAATTCGCGATTTCAGGTTTCACGTGTGACGCAAACCGATTAAACAATTCAATGGATCAAGAAATTCCGACTTACTTTGCCTTCGCGTCCTTTTTCGTGTTGTCCACGCTCAAGTAACGGGTGCCGCCCAGGTCGCCATTGCGCCGCCATACTTTCACGAGAATCTGGGGACCCCGGGCATCCTTGCACAATTTGATCGCACTTTCCGCGTTGCTCACTGGCTGACGGTTGATCTGCACGATGACATCACCCTTTTGCAGGCCAGCTTCGGCGGAGTTGGAATCCTGATCCACATCCGTGACGATCGCCCCCTGCACGCTGTCCGGTATTCTCAATTCCTGCCGCGCGTCGCGATCCAGATCGGCCACCGTCACGCCGTCCAGCGCATCGGTGGTCGAATTTTCCGAGTCGGAATTGTTTTTGATGCCACCTTCGCCGCCGCCTTCACCAGGCAACGTCGCGAGCATGACACTGATGTTTCGCTGAACGCCGTCGCGGATCAATTTCACCATCGCGAGGCTGCCGGGTTCACATTGGGAAACGGCGAGCTGCAACCCGTGGGCATCAGACACGTCCACGCCGTTGAATGAAATAATCACATCGCCTGCTTTTATGCCGGCTTTTTCGGCCGGCGTCCCGGCCACCACGTCGCCAACGAGCGCCCCGTTCTGCGTGGATAATTTAAATTGTTCCTGCAAACCGGGGGTGATGTCCTGCGGCAGGATCCCCAGATATCCCCGCGTCACCTTGCCGCCCTTGATCAAACGTTCCATAGATCGCCGGGCCATGTTCACCGGCACGGCGAAGCCAACCCCCTCGCTGCCCCCGCTACGGGTCGCGATCCAGGTGTTGATGCCAACGAGCCGGCCCTCGGCATCAATGAGCGCCCCGCCGGAATTGCCGGGATTAATGGCCGCATCGGTCTGAATGAAATTTTCGTACCCGTTTGCGCCGTTGATGCCGTACCCGTGCCGGCCCAGCGCGCTGATGATACCCATGGTCACCGTCTGGCCGACACCGAAGGGATTGCCGATGGCGAGGACGACATCGCCGATTTCCAACTGGTCGCTATCGGCCAGGGTGACGGCTGGCAAGCCGGTCGCGTCAATCTTCAAAACCGCCACATCGGTCTGCGGATCCGTGCCGATCAGTTTCGCGGTGAATTCTTTTTTCTTGTCGTCGCTGAAGGCCACCTTGATTTCATCAGCGCCATTCACCACATGATTCGCGGTCAAAATATAACCGTCCGGCGATAAAATCACTCCGGAGCCCAGTCCTTGCTCCTTGCGCGACTGTGGCGTTTCGTCCTGCGGTATCTGGTCGCCAAAAAACTGCCGGAACATCGGGTTATTCCGGAAGGGGTTTTGCGTCGGCTGCACATGGATGGTGCGCGAGGAATAAATGGTCACCACGCTTGGCGCGGCTTTTCTGACGATGGGAGCGTAACTGGTGCCGAGCTTGACATCCCGGTTGACCGGTGTGTTGGAAACGCTGATGTTTGGTGCGGAATCCTTGCCCCACAGCGTGAGGTCAAACACCGCAGCCACCAGCAGCGCCCCGGCGGCAGCCGATATAATTCGGACGAACGGACGTGAAAACATGTTCATAGCTTCGGTGAAATTGACACCGGAGCGGTCCGGACGTTCAAACGTCCTGGTTTACTTGGCCGGCGAATTCGTCTGCATCTTCGCCACGTCTTCCGCCTTGAGCGTCTCGATTTTGGCGCCCTTCTTCATTTCTTCAGCGGACGGCACCTTGATGATGTCGCTGGTGAGCGGCTGCGAGGAAGGCATCTGGGCCTGGGCCGGTGTGGCCTGGGTGTCAATCAGTTCGACTTCGAAAATCAAGGTGGAATTCGGCGGAATGCCGCGATTCCCCTGCTCACCGTAGGCAAGTTCCGACGGAATGAACAACTGCCACTTCGAGCCGACCTTCATTTGCGTCAAAGCTTCCGTCCAGCCGTGAATGACATGGTTCGCCTGAAACTGCACCGGATGGCCGACCTTGGCCGAACTGTCAAACTCCGTGCCGTCGATGAACGTGCCGCGATAATTGACCGAAACCGTGGAATCCGGCGTCGGGATCGCCCCCGTGCCATTGGTCAGCACCTTGTATTGCAATCCGTCCGGCAGTGTAACCACCCCGGCAATATTTTTGTTGGTGGCCAGAAACGCGGCGCCGATCGCCTTGTTTTTTTCCGCCAGTTCCGCCCGCGCCTTCATCTGCTTGGCGGCGATGCTTTGCTGGAACGATTTCAAAGTGCTTTGCATCTCGGCTTGCGTCAGCAACGTCGGCTTGCCGGACTGCTCATCCTTCAGCCCGCGCAGAACCAATTCGGGGTCCACGTCGATACTCTGCTGCTGCCAGTTATGGCCCAGCATCATGCCGATGGCGTAGCTCGCCTTCGACTTTTCATCGCTCAAAACATTTGTGTCATCCGCCAACAGCGGCGCGATGAAACCTGCGGAAATAATCACGGTCAATACAATGGCTTTCATAAATTTAAATTTTTGGAGGCGACATTATGCGAAGCTAAATCGAAAAAGCAACCTCGATTTTTCGTTGAGAGAAAACAATTTAAGTCGATCACTGCCGGTTGCGCGGTCAGGCTGACATGATTTCAGAGCAGAGACTTGATCAAATAGTAGCCACCCAGGAGCAACCCCAGGCAAGGC
The DNA here is from genome assembly GCA_903822015.1 of uncultured Verrucomicrobia subdivision 3 bacterium. GTDB lineage: Bacteria > Verrucomicrobiota > Verrucomicrobiia > Limisphaerales > UBA11358 > UBA11358. The sequence goes on from CAIJNQ010000070.1 coordinate 20,573, forward strand.
ACCGCCTGCATCAAAAAAACCGGAAGCGCGAGCTTTTTGAGTTTCTTCACCGCCAGAACGGTGCCCGTTGATTCGATGATCAAAAACAAGCCGGCGCTGACCAGGATTATTTTCAAGCTGCACCACACCGCCGGCCAGTCCAGCAGGTTCTGCCAGGTTGTCTGCATCGCCACGCTAAAAAACGACCCGGAATGTTCGCTGGCATCGGGGGTGAAAATGACCAGACCCAGCAAGCTGAGACCGGCCAGGCTCAATAGGCCGCCTTGGCGGTAAATTTCACGCTGCCGTTCCATGGGACATGCTGGTGGATGATTCACTGCAAAACAATCAATCGGGCTTGCGTTTAAATTGAATCACCTTCTTAAAAAAATCAAGTGACGACATGCATTCGCCGAAATCAAAAAGCACTTCGCGCAGCGAGCCAGACGGAATTAAGCTCAGGCTATGTCATAACTTCAACGCGTCATCCGTCACCGCACCAAGCGAGGCGCTCGTGACGTGGGCGGCGTATTTCGCCAGCACGCCACGGGTATATCGGGGCGCGGGCTGCTTCCAGGTTTTGCGCCGTGCGGTCAGTTCCTTAGCGGGAATGGCCAGCGTTAGCTCCCGCTTCTCGGCGTCAATACGGATGGGGTCGCCGTTCTTCACCAGCGCAATCGTCCCGCCCACGTATGCTTCCGGCGTGATGTGGCCAACCACGAAACCGTGGCTGCCCCCGGAAAACCGTCCGTCGGTGATCAGCGCCACGTCTTTGCCGAGTCCCTTGCCCATGATGGCCGAGGTCGGTGAGAGCATTTCCCGCATGCCGGGTCCGCCCTTCGGACCTTCGTAGCGGATGACAATGACGTGGCCCTTCTTGACCGTGCCGTTGAGGATGGCCTTCATCGCCTTCTCCTCGGATTCAAACACGATAGCCCTGCCCTCGAAGTGCAGGCCTTCCTTGCCGGAAATCTTGGCGACCGCGCCGCCGCTGGCAAGATTTCCGCGCAGGATGACCAGATGGCTGTCGGGCTTGATCGGGTTGTCAAAGCCGTGAATGATCGTCTGTTGGCTCGGATACGGTTTTACGTCGCGCAGCGCCCCGGCCATGGTTTCGCCGGTGACGGTGAGGACGTCGCCGTGAAGCAGTTGCTTATCAAGCAACATTTTCATCAGCGGCCGGATGCCGCCGATGGCAACGACTTCGGACATTAAATGTTTTCCGCTCGGTTTCAGGTCGGCAAGCACGGGCACGCGTTTGCCGATGCGCGTAAAATCGTCAAGGGTCAGCTTCACCTTAGCCGCGTGCGCGATGGCCAGGAGGTGCAGCACGGCATTCGTCGAGCCGCCGAGCGCGATGACTACGGTGATGGCGTTCTCAAAGGCTTTTTTAGTGAGGATGTCCAACGGCTTGATGCCCAGCTGCAACATCTTCACGACGGCGGCGCCGGCGCGGCGGCAGTCGTCAAGTTTTGCTGGGGAAACGGCGTTTTGCGCAGAACTGTTGGGCAGGCTCATGCCAAGTGCCTCAATGGCGCTGGCCATGGTGTTGGCGGTATACATGCCGCCGCAGGAACCGGCACCGGGAATGGCGCATTGCTCGACGGCCTTGAATTCGGCATCGGAAATCTTGTTGTTCGCATGAGCGCCAATGGCTTCGAAGACCGACACCACATCGAGCTTGCGGCTGTCGCCGGTGATACAGCCGGGCAGAATCGTGCCGCCGTATACAAAGACCGCGGGCCGGTTCATGCGCGCGATGGCGATGAGCGCGCCGGGCATGTTTTTGTCGCAACCGCCGATGGCCACATATCCGTCCATGCCCGCACAGCCCACCACGGTTTCAATCGAGTCGGCGATGACTTCGCGCGAGACGAGTGAGTATTTCATGCCCTCGCTGCCCATTGAGATGCCGTCGGAAATGGTGATGGTGTTGAAGATAATCGCCTTGCCGCCATTTGCGTTCACCCCCTTCTCGGATTCGAGCGCCAGCTTGTCGATGTGCATGTTGCACGGCGTGACGTTACTCCACGTCGAGGCGATACCGATGATGGGTTTGGCAAAATCGGACTCGGTGAAGCCGACGGGATAAAGCATGGCCCGGGCGGCGGCGCGTTCCGGGCCGTCCACGAGAATGCTGGAATAGGGCCGCGTATTAATCTGTTTCTTCTTCATTTAGGAAATGCTGCCGGAAAAATTCCTGCGCGGCAAGCCGCGGAAGTTTGGTGTCTACGTGTCGAGTTTGCCCGAACCGGAGGCGGGCGAGGGCGTTCGGCTTTCAGGTCCCGGTCGCATTCATTGCCCGCTCGGTTTTTAATCGCAACTGGCCGCAGGCGGCGTCAATGTCGCCGCCCTTTTCGCGGCGCAGCGTGGCGGAAACCCGCTGCTTCTCCAGTGCGGCGAGAAAATCTTCCTGAACTTTTTCATCGGGCCGTTCCCATGGCAAACCATCAACCCGGTTGTAGGGAATCAGATTCACCTTGGCGCGCAAATGCCGGGCCAGCGCGCCAAGCGGCCGGGTCTGGTCAATCGCATCATTCACGCCGGCAATCAAAATGTATTCGAACGTGATCATGCGGTCCTTTTGCGCCTGATAATATTCGAGGGCGGCGGTGAGTTCCTTGAGCGGATATTTGCGATTGACGGGCATGATGCGCTGGCGGACGTCATCCGTTGCGCCGTGCAACGAAATCGCGAGGCGAAATTGCTCCGGTTCGTCCGCCAGCCGGCGGATCTGCGGGACGAGTCCGCTTGTGGAAATCGTGATCTTCCGCGCGCCGATACCTCCGCCCCAAGGGGCGTTCAGGATGCGCAACGCCTTGAGCAAATTCTCGTAGTTCGACAGCGGCTCGCCCATGCCCATGATGACCAGATTATTAATGAGCCGGGTATCGGCCCCCGGCTCGGCGGCAGCCGGCTGGGAACTTTCAACCTTCAACCTGGCACTCTCCGCCTCGTTCCAGCGCTCAATGGCCAGAACCTGCTCGACAATTTCGTTTGGCGCGAGGTTCCGTTTCCAGCCGTCGAGGCCGCTCGCGCAAAATTTACAGCCGTAGGCACAACCAACCTGCGTGGAGACGCAGAGCGTGTGGCGGTCGCTCGCCTCGCCGTAAAGCGCGGGGTTGGCCGGAATCAAAACGCTCTCGATGAACGCGCCGTCCGCCAGCTTCCAGAGAAATTTCTGCGTGATATCGCGCGCCCCCTGCTTGCGGACGAGTTCAAGCGATCCCAGCGAATAATTTTCCGACAACTGCGCGCGCAGTCTTTTCGGCAGGTTCGTCATTGTGTCCCAGGCGGTGGCGCGGCGGAGGTAAAGCCATTCGAGCAATTGGGTGACGCGATAAGCCGGCTGCTCCCAGAGTTTGAATTGGGCTTCCAGCTCTTCGCGCGTCAGGGATTTGATGTCAGTCAACACCCCTCCAACTTAATGGGTGCAGGCCGGAAAACCGAACTTTTTATCCGCCACCTCAAGTGCTTCATGGCATTGCCGCGCGGTCGGCTAGAACCAGGGCGTTGTCGGGGCAGATCTGTCCGGCGGGAATGGATGCGTCGCCGTTCCGCAGGCGCACCAGCATTTCGGCCTTCTCGGCACCGGTCACCACCCACAATATCCGCCGCGAACGATTCAGCATGGGATACGTCAAGGTCATCCGGCGGCGCGCCTGATAAATCCCGGTTAACGCCACGTCGGCATCGGCAACTTGCAACACCGGATCACCCGGTATCAACGAAGCGGTGTGACCGTCCGGACCAAGCCCCAGATGCGCGAGATCCAGCACCGGCGGTGTGCCGGCGATTTGCCGTAGGGTCCGGGCATAACTTCCGGCGGCGGCTTCCAGATCATTTGCTTCCACCGGCATGGCGTAAATCTGTTCGGGTCGCAGCGGTGTATGCGATAGCAGGCTTTCCCACAGATGCGTGAGGTTTCGGTCCGGGTCGCCTTCCGGTGCAATGCGTTCATCCACCTGGACAATTTGGATATCCGGCCACGGGACACTTTCGCCGGCCAGGGCGCGCAGCATCAGCCAGGGTGTCCGGCCACCACTTACCGCCAGGATGAACCGGCCGCGTCCCGCCACGGCCACCCGCGCCTCCGCCGCGATGATCTTTGCGGCCCCGCGGGCGACGCCATCGGCATTCTCGAAGACCTGATATTTCATTTCGCGTCGTTTGCCGGAGGCTGAAGTGGGAACGATGGAATATTGTTTTAAAAAAGTAAACTGGCGGAGAGAGTGGGATTTGAACCCACGGTAGTGTTACCTACGCACGCTTTCCAGGCGTGTGCCTTAAACCACTCAGCCATCTCTCCGGCGGTTTTCATTTTGCAAAAACGCCCCTCTATTTCTCACGAATACCGGTTTGGGGCAAGCTGATTCGGAGTCTCGTTATGTACATCTAAAACCAATCGGCCAAAATTTTGAATTGTCGGCCTCAATTTTTGGAACGAATTCAGACCGATGCCCGGTTGCCAGATGCAAGGGTAACACTTAGTCTTCTCCCGTGATTGCTTTACTCGATTACGGCTCCGGCAACTTGCGCAGCGTTCACAAATCGCTGCTGAAAGTGGGCGCGAACGTCCGGATCGCCCGGCGACCGGACGAAATCAGAGATGCCTCGGCGATGGTTTTGCCCGGGGTCGGCGCATTCGACGATTGCATCAACGCCCTGCGCCAGCAGGAGTTGTTCGAGGCGGCCCGCGATTTTATTCAGACCGGCAAACCGTTCCTCGGCATCTGCGTCGGTTATCAGGCGCTGTTTGAACGGAGTGAGGAATTCAATTCCTGCGCCGCCGGACTCGGCCTGTTCCAAGGCAGCGTCGTCCGTTTCACGGAAAAACCCGGGCTGAAGATTCCGCAGATCGGATGGAACCAACTCGACATCGTGCGGACAAACTGTCCGCTCTATCGCGGCATCGCCAGCGGCAGCTATGTCTACTTCGTCCACAGTTTCTACCCCCGACCGGTTGACGCCGGAATCGTGGCTACGCGCACGGAATACGGCGACACCTTTGCCTCCTCCGTCTGGCGCGATAACGTGTTCGCCACACAATTTCACCCGGAAAAAAGCCAGAAAGTCGGCTTGCAACTGCTCAACAACTTCGTGGCCCTGACCCGGACTTGAAAGATCCGCGCCAAAACATGGTGATGAATTGGCCAAATCGGATTTGTGCGGTTGCCCGGTTTGATTACCATCACTGGCATGGCTGTTCAGAACCGCATCGTAAAAATCCAGAAGCGCAACCGGGCGCTGGTTAAGTTTGATCCGGCGCGCATCTGCCAGGCCATGTTCCGCGCGGCGGAATCCATCGGCGGGTTTCAGCAGGATTTTCTACCCGGCGTCAACGAAAAGATTTTCAGCGCCTTCGGCCCGGATCAAGGCATTGCCGCCTTTCTTGCGGATACGGCCATCGTCTGCCTCAACTCCGACCCGCACCATTTCATATCCAATTTTCCCCCGACCATCGAGACGATTCAGGACAAGGTGCTGCACGTCTTGCGGAGCCACGGATTTCAGAAAACCGCCGATGCCTACGAATGTTACCGCTGGAGCCGCCACTGGTTGCGCGAAGGGGCCATCACCCCGGCGCAATTCGCCGGGAACGGGTTCCCGCGGGAACGGATGCAGCAAACCCTCGAATGGAACCGGCAACAAGGCGTGGATACGGTTGCCGGCCTGAATGAAAAAGTACGCACCGGTAAAATCCGGGACACTATTAGTCATTCGCTTGCGGCTTATGAAGCCTCGCTGGACGAGGCGGCAAAAAAGGTTGTGGCCCGCCTGAACCGGGGCGACCAGTTGCGCATGCTGTGGGTGGGCGGCCCGAGTTCCTCCGGCAAGACGACCACCACCGTGAAACTCACGCAGCGGCTCGAAAAAAACGGACTCCGGTTCCTGATGCTGAACCTCGACGATTATTTCTGGTCGGCGATGGAGCATCCGACCGATTGGTTGAACGACCGGAACTTCGAGGCGCCTGAAGCCTTGGACATCCAGTTGTTGAACGAGCATCTGCGCGGATTGCTGGATGGAAAAACGATTGAAAAACCCGTTTATAGTTTCAAGGAAGGGCGGCGCGTCGGCACCCGGTCGGTCAAACTGGAGCCCGACCAGATTTTGCTTCTCGATTGCCTGCACGGATTTTATCCACCGATAACGGAGGATATTGGAGTTTCCTCCCAATTCCGGGTTTACATTGAGGCGATGAACATGCTTTACGAAGGCGACGGCAGCACGAAACGCCTCACGCAATTCACTGATGCCCGGCTTATCCGCCGGATGTTGCGCGACGCCAAGCACCGCAACCACAGCCCACTGGCCACCATCCTCCATTGGCACTACGTCCGCTACGGTGAACTGTTCAGCATCATTCCGCTGATGGGACTGGCGGATCACGTCATCAATGGCGGCATGCCCTTCGATCTGCCCGCTTTAAAACCCTTTTTTAACGGTGCTGGCGGGTTGCTCCCCGGACCGGAAGATTTCATGCCTTTCTCCGGTTTTCTCGACGCGCGCATCCGCTACGACCGGGTAAAGGATTTGCTTGAATCCGTCGAAGCATTTACCGCGACTCAGGTCTCGAATCCGGACTTCATTTCCGGTGATGCGGTGATCCGCGAATTCATCGGCGGCAGCACCATCAGGATTCCGCACAACGATTAAATGACTCAAAAATCGAACTCAGCCTTTGAACGGCCGGATATTTCAGACGGCATGTGCCATCGCCGTTCCACCCGACCGGGTTGGTAATTATATATTTATCACCTCAACCGCTCTGCGTACTTCACCTGATAGCATTTTTTTGTCCGCACTTGCATTTTATTCCCGGCTGGCGCAATTTGCAGCCAGCAGTTTAGCTACCAACCAAAAACAAAATAAATTATGGCATACGAACTCCCCCCCCTGCCTTATGACAAGGCCGCCCTCGAACCCCACTTTGACGCGTTGACGATGGAAATCCATCATGATCGCCATCACAAGGCTTACGTGGACAACCTCAACAAATCCATCGCCGGCAACGCCGCGCTGGAAGCCAAATCCCTCGAAGCGCTCATCGGCGACCTCGGCTCCGTGCCGGAAGGTATCCGCGGCCCCGTGCGCAACAACGGCGGCGGCCATTGGAACCACTCTTTTTTCTGGAAAATTCTCGCGCCCAACGCCGGCGGCGCGCCCACCGGCAAGCTTGCCGACGCAATCAACAGCACATTCGGTTCGTTCTCGGAGTTTCAGGCAAAGTTCGAAGCCGCTGGCATCGGCCGTTTCGGCAGTGGCTGGGCCTGGCTCGTCTCCCACGGCGGTAAACTGGAAATTGTTTCCACGCCAAATCAGGATAATCCTCTCATGGGCAAGGCTGTCTCCGGTGTGGAAGGCAAAGTCGTTCTGGGCGTGGACGTTTGGGAACATGCTTACTACCTCAAATACCAGAACAAACGCGCGGATTATCTGAAGGCATTCTGGCACGTGGTGAACTGGGCGGTGGTAGCTCGCAATTTCTAATCGCAAGTCACTGCTACCGGCAGATGGCTATGCCTTTTATAGAAGCCAGACAGAATACGCGCCGATTTTTTTCGGCGCGTATTTTTATTGCCGGTTACGCCAGCTATCGCGGCCGCAGTCTGAGGGAGGCGACGCAGCCGCCAGAGGAGTAACTGTAAAAAACCAGGGGCACAAAACGGTTTATATGGGATGATTCATGGCAGCATCTTCCCCCTCTTGCGGTTTTCATTCGGCTCGCTGAATAAGTCATGACATCAATGTAATTTTTAATTAAAGTTCCACTTGTTTTAGATCTTTTTATCTTCGTCAGATAAACCGGCGGGGATTACGAGAGCAGCCACTTTGGCTGAAAGAATATAAAATGATGCCATTTTTCGCGCTAAATCGTTTTTTTGGCCGCTTTCCGGTGCAAGTGTCGCTGGTCGCTCTGGCCGTTTATGCGCTCACGCTGGCGCACGGCGTAACCATCAGTAGCTTGGGGCTGACCGGCAAAATTGCCGGCTGGGATTACCAGCCGTTGACAGTCCAGCCTTTGTTCTGGCTGCTCACTCTGCCGGTGCACCTGTTGCCGTCCGGGATTATCCCATTGGCTTTGAATTTATTCTCGGCTGTTTGTGCGGCGACCACGCTTGGTTTTCTGGCCGGCACATTGCAACTGGCCGCTTGGGACCGGCCTCTGGATAACCTGCCCGGCTGGCGTGCCCGGTTGCCGTTGATGCTCGCAGTCGTGGGGTGCGGCCTGGAATACAATTTCTGGCAGGCGGCCACCCAGGCCACCGGCGAAGCGCTGCAAATCCTGCTGCTGGCTGCCGCCATCTGGTGCGGTTTCAAATACCGTGTGACCCGGGAGCTGGTCTGGCTGCGGGCGGCCGCCTTCATCTGGGGCCTCGGCCTGGTCGAGAACTGGATGATGCTCGTCACCCTCCCCTTGTTTGTTGCCTCCCTGATCTGGCTGGGAAAATTGCGGGTGTTGAATGGCCGCGTACTCGGTGGCTTGGCGTTGGCTGGGTTGGCGGGCTTCTCCATTTTTGCCGTTTTGCCCACGGTCAACGGGTTTCGGCCGGATTCATCCCTCCGCCTGGGTGAGGCTTGGTGGGACGCCCTGATTGGTTTGAAAAATATCGTTTTCAACGGTTATGTGGTTTTTTTGAGGGGAAACAAACTGACCGCGATGGTGGGCCTGCTTTATTTTCTGTTACCTTTGCTGCCAGCTTTGATCGGAGTGCGGGATGAGGGAACCAAAAATGTATCACCCTTGGTCCGCTATCAGGTTTGGTTTCACCGGCTCCTGCGGGCGGGGTTACTCTTGGCGTGCCTGTGGCTGGCCTTTGACCCCAAGATCGGATTGCGGCAAATTCTCCACGGACGGATTGGCTTGACCGAGCCGCTGTTGAGTTTCGACTACCTGGTGGGCTTGTGTACGGGCTTTCTGGCCGGCAACCTCTTACTGGCATTATTCGGAGAGGAAACCCGCCGCCGCCGCCGCCAACCGGCGACATTTGGATTCGCCGTTCCGGTAATGATGACTTTTCTGGCCTTGCTGCTGGCGGGATTACTGCTGCGCAATGCGAAAGCCATCACTCAGCCCAACCGCCAGCCATTGGCCCAGTTTGGCCAGATGGCCTTGAGCAGCCTGCCGGCCGGCGGCGGCCTGGTCCTGAGCGATGAATCGTTGCGGGTCACGTCTTTTTTCGCCGCCGCCGCCGCGCAGCCCCGGGGCCGGGAATGGCTCGCAATCAATACTGAATGGCTGCCGATTCCCGAATATCGTCGCTGGTTGACCCGCCGATATCCGGAGCGATGGCTTGTCACCACCAACCGGGGAAATTTGACGGCAACCGAAATGCTGGCGCAAATGGAAGGACTCATCCAATCCAACCGGGTTTATTACCTGCACCCCAGTTTTGGCACTTACTTTGATGCTTTCTATTTGGAAACCGCCGGTTCGGTCTTCGAGGTTAAAAAATATGTCTCACGCGCGGTGAACCCGCCCCCTTTGACCGACGACTCCCTGGCTAGAACGGAAGCCTTTTGGGACTCCCTGGAACCGCAATTGGCCGCACTCGCCCATAGCTGCGCGGCGGCTAAGCCGGATTCAAAGGATTTTGGCGGGTTTATGGCCAAGCATTTATATTGGCAGCCGGTGCCGCCCTTTCAGAGCCAGATTCTCGCGGGTTGGTATGCCATGGCGCTTAATGATTGGGGGGTGCAATTGCAGCGGGCCGGGAAACTGGCGGCTGCCGCCAAGCGTTTCGGGCAGGCCATTGAGTTGAATGCGATGAACCCGGCGGCTAGAATCAACCTGCAAGTCAACACGAACCTGCTGGCCGGCCACCAGCTGAACCTGTCCGGCGTAAATACCCTGGCATCCGAACTGGGTGACGCCAGGCAGTTTTCCCGATTCCTGCTAGCCTTTGGCCCGGTGGACGAACCGGCCTTCTGCCAGTTGACGGGCGCAACCTTCTGCAACGCGGGTCTGCTCCGCCAGGCGCTGCAACAATTCGAGCGCGCCGGGGCTCTGGTGCCCGGCAATCCGGTCCCCCAACTCGCTCTAGCCGAAGTTTACAGCCGCTGCGGTTTTGATGACAAAGCCCGTCTCATCATTGACCGGCTGCGCAAAGAACTTCCGCCGACCCTACTCCGAACCAATTATGTGGATGTGCAACTGGCACTGCTCGATGCTCGCTTGTGGTTTGCCCAGAAAAATCTCGACAAAACGCGCAATTCGTTGCAAGCCCTTTTGCTTGAATATCCCGGCGACACCCGGGTGGAAACCCGTATTGTCAATGCCTATCTAGGCTTTGGCGATTTTACCAATGCCCTCCGGTTGCTGGACTCCCAACTAACCCGAACGCCGGACGACCCGGAGGCGTTAAATTTGCAGTCCTCCATCTTGATTCAAGCGGGTCGGGGAACTGAGGCTATCCCTATCCTGGACCATCTGCTTACGCTGACTAACCTGCCCTCCGCCCGCCTTAATCATGCCTATGCCAGACTCGTCACCACCAACCTTGCGGCCGCGGCAATTGAATACCGTGAGTTGGAACAGGCTGGCGCGGACCCGGCCCTGGTCAATTATGGCCTGGCGATCATCGCCGAACAAAATCACGACACCAATCTAGCTGTCCATTATTGGCAAATTTGCCTCACCAACTCCCCCCCCGGTTCCCGGCTCTGGCAGCAGGCCGACTTCCGCCGGCAAACTCTTCAGAAAGGTGCCGGACCTAAAAGTAGCCAGTAACCGGGCAAGTGGTTAACCATGAAAAATCAATGGCCCATCCCGATCGTCGCCGGTTATTTGAGCGGCCAAACGGAAGTGTTTGGTGGTTCACCCCTAACTTATATCAGCCATGGCAACGAATCATGTAACGAGTGATCGGTCACCTGGGGGGAATACAGCGGCCCCATGAAACCTAGGGGGGTGTTACCGAACGGTTTAGAATATTTTAAATGCCGCGAGTGTTCGCAATCTGGTTCCCTTTGCCGAGGACAATGACGCGCGGCTTCCATTTTTTGGCGGCCTTTTTGCCAACCGCAGCAAAGCTCATGATGGTCAGCAAATCACCTTTCTTGCCCAGGTGCGCCACCGCGCCGTTCATGATGATTTCGCCGGCGCCGCGTTTGCCCTTGATCACGTAGGTTTCCCAGCGATTCCCATTGGCCATGTTGCCGCAGAGGATCTTTTCATACTCCTGCAAGCCGCATTTTTCCATGAGGTCGGCGGCAATAGTCAGGCTGCCTTCATAATTCACATCGCCGCCGGTGACGATGGCGCGGTGGATCTTTGATTTGAGCAAAAAAACATCCATGATGGTTTACTTTAATTTGAGAAAGTTTTTTAAAATCGTCCGGCCGCTCTCCGTGAGAATGCTTTCCGGGTGGAACTGCACGCCCCAAATCGGCAATGTCTTGTGCTTTACGCCCATGACCTCGCCTTCGTCAGTCTCCGCGGTGATCTCCAGGACTTCGGGCAGCGTGTCGCGCTTGATGACGAGCGAATGATAACGGGTAGCGAGAAACGGATTGGGCATCCCTGCGAATAAATCCTTTCCGTTGTGCTTAATTGCCGAGGTTTTGCCGTGCATCATGCGATAATTCACGACGACTTCGGCGCCGAATGTGTGCCCGATACACTGGTGCCCCAGGCACACCCCGAAAATTGGAATGCCTTCGCCGGCAAAGGTGCGGATGACCTCATTGGACAGCCCGGCTTCCCGGGGCGAACACGGCCCGGGCGAGACGAGGATGCGCTCCGGCTTGAGCGAGCGGATTTGGTCGATGGTAATTTCGTCGTTCCGTCGGACCTCCATGCCCACCCCGGATTCGCCCAGATACTGTACGAGGTTGTAGGTGAACGAATCGTAATTGTCCAAAACCAAAATCATTTCGTGGCACAGAAAATACACCATTTGTTCGAAAACAAAAGCGGAAAGGATTTTCAAGCCCGGGATAAAACCTGAATATTCGGCTCCTCCTTTAACTCTTGGGTCAAAAACCTGTTTTTTTCCTGATTTCTAATGTTGGCTCCTAGACCGACGGCCAGTCCCGCTTACAAAAATGGCGCAAACAGCCGGCTGATCGCGTCGCGCAATTTTACCAGAACCGTTCGCGCGTCGACTTCGGACAGGGTCACCTCGTGGGCGCCGCGCATTTTATTTTTCAGCACCAGTGCCATTTTGCCCGCAAAATCTCGGCCGTAACCCTCTAGGTTTAACTCAAAATTAAGTCTTAGGCTGCGCGCGTCCCAGTTGGCGGAACCCAGCAGCACCCAGTGCCCGTCAACGATCATCAACTTCGAGTGATCGAAGGGCGGCGGCGTGAGCCAGATGTGGCAGCCGCGCTGGAGCACCTGCCACCAGAGGGCGCGCGAGGCCCAATGCACGAACGGCAGATTATTTTTCGCAGGCAGGATGATGTCCACGCGGACGCCCCGGAGCGCGGCGAGGTTGAGCGCGGAGACTAGTGCAATGTCGGGCAGAAAATATGGCGTCAGGATTTGCACGGATGTCTGCGCCTCCGCCAGGGCGGCCAGCAGGGTCCAGCGCAATTTGTCATAATCCGCATCCGGTCCGTCCGTGATCACGCGGGCGATGATGTTGCCGGCTTCTTTCAATTCAGGAAACCAGGTCTCCCCGTCCAGCCCCTCACCGGTGGTGAACGCCCAGTCGTTCACAAAAGCTTCCTGCAAGCGCGTTACCACCGGGCCCTCGACGCGAAAATGCAGGTCTTGTACCGGACTTTTGGGCTGGCTGCTGAGCACGTTGCCGTGGCGGATGTTCATGCCGCCGGTGAATGCAGTTTGACCGTCCACGACCAGAATCTTGCGATGATTGCGAAGATTGATGGTGGCTACGCGCCAGGGTTGCAGCAGCGACGATGGCAGGAATCTTCCGAAGGGTATTTTCGCCTGGCGCAGTTTCCGGGTGATCGGCGGCCACGAGTAGCGAGTGCCGGCGGCATCAATCAGCACGCGCACCGCCACCCCCCGATCCACAGCCCGGCGCAATCCCTCCACGAACCGGGTGCCGGTCTCGTCATTGTCAAATATGTAGCTGGTAAGCGAGATGGTTTTTTTTGCCGTATCGATCGCCGCGAGCATGGCGGGAAAGGCCTCGTCACCGTTGATGAGCGGTTCAATTCTATTGTCAGGCGTCAACGGTCGTTCCACCACGCGGCCCACCACGCGGGCCAGCAGCTTCAAGTGTTCCGCCCCGGCAGGCTCGGTTTCCCCGAGGGCTTCGGGTATCGGCCGGCTGATGGTTTTGTGCACGCCCAGCTGGATGGCGCGGCGACGGATGCGATTGACGCCGAGCGCGAGGTAGAGCACGGGGCCGAACACTGGCAGCATCCAGACAATGCCAATCCAGATCGTCGCCGATCGGGTATCCCGTTTGTGCAGCAGCGCATGGCAGGAGGCAAGCACGCAGGCCAGAAAATCAAACCCGGCCGCGAAGTGCAGCCAGAGTCCCGCCAGTTTATCCAGCCAGTTCATACGCGATCATCTTCAACCGGACCGACGCCCGGCGCAAGTCTGACTGGCCCATTTGAAAAGGTTTGCCCCGTTCGCGAGTGAGGCTATTTATCCGTGAATTACCCCTCAGATGCACCGGCCTTTTTCAGCGTGACCATTCTCGGCGATACCCTTTGTTTGATCCCACCATGGCCGCCTGGTAAAAAAATATCCTGAGGAATTTCAGGGTTTGTTTTCTGGTCCTGCCTGATGCTGGGTTCAACCTGAAATGTGGCCAGGCAAACCGCTGCGACCGCCGGATCGTTCAGGCAAAGCGTTCCGTCGTTGATTCTCGGGGCCGGACTGCCTTTGAGGTGTATCGGAAAGCGCTCGCTTAATGATCGCGCGTAACTCATGAAATCCACAAAGCCTTCGCCCAGAGCCTGCTTGCGGCTGACCAGCCGGAACCTGCCCCGGCTGCCCGGCGCGACGTGCTTCATCAATTCCACCGCCATCCGCCCCATCGTGTAGCGTGGATTGATTTCCACCACCGGCTTGAGCCGGATCATTCCCGCCGCGTCGCGATAGGCAAATGCGTCGATGCCGACCGGGCCGAAGTAATCGGCGCGGCGAAGCTCCTCTCCCAGCAAAGCAAATACATCCACATGAAGCGCGTGCATTCGCTGCGCAATGTCCGGCGGCTCCGGAAACAGCGCGATCAAATCTGCGGGTATTTTTTTCTGGTGCCCCGGCAATGCCACATTGGCTTGGTACTGGCCGCGCGCGTCGTTGATCAATCCGGTGTAACCGCACAGCTTTATGCCCTCTTCCGTCATTTCCAGTTGCACAGAATAATCCAGTGCGCGTTCCAGCCACGGCTCGACGACCAACTGGCGATGATTGCTTAATGCCTGGCTGATCCAGCGGCGGTGTGACTCCCGCAACTCCGGCTCAAACAGGCGGATTGCGTTGCTGCCCGCCAGACCGACAGCCTCTTTGACGATGATGTTGTGATGCCCGCGTTCCCGGATAATCGTGATGGCGGCCAATGCTTCGTCCAAGATATTTACCGGCACACCGATTTCGTATTCTTGGCAGAGCCAGTCGCATGAATGGCTCCGGACAATTTTTCCGAGCAGCGCTGCGCTCCACGCCTTCGAGTAAAGCTTCGTGATTTCCGGATTGGCACTGCCACTGGCGGTGCGTTTCTCCCCGGTGAGAGTGGCGAACAGGGGTTCCAGCAATTCCACGCTATCCGGCCCCCACGCCCACGGCCGCAAACGGCCGAGCTTGCGTCCGGCCAGTCCGAGGAGCTTTTCCCGTTCCACAAATTCCGGCAGCGCAAAGCCCGCCTGTTTGATCCGGCTCAGAAATTCGACTGACGGTTTTTTCCCCACCAGCACGATATCATCCTGCCGGCAGAGAAACTGGGGCAGATTCTCCAGGTCGCTGGCCAGCCGGGCCTGGTGCTTAGTGGGATTAAACGCTTTGCCGTGCGCGAGGCGGGCCTCGGCCAGGGGATTTAAGACAAACACATTCGGTGTGCGACCCTTTGACTGTGAAAAAACCTCCAGCTCAGCAATGAATTGCGCGTCAAGTCCCGCCGCCCGGCGGCCTTCAACATTCAGCGTCATGCCCTTGGCCCGTTGCGGCGACAGTGGAAATTTGAGCTGGCGGCAAAAAGCTTCCCAGTCGCTATCCTTGGGGTTTTTCCAGCGGCGAAACCATTTCAGGCCGTAGGCGACATGGCCAATTTCGTCCCGGTATATCTTTTCAAGTAATCGGGCGGTGGGCGCGTCGCCCACCGCCGCGAACCCTTGCGCGAAGTGCCGCGCGAAATCCAGATTTGCCTGCTCAAAGGTCAGGCAGAGGCTGGAGACATAATCCATGGGGTTTTCCATCACGGAAACCGAGCGCCAGAAATAACCGCTGACCGGCAGCTCGCCAAAATGGATGCCGCATTCTTTCATGCGCCGGATATAGAGTTGCGTATGCTCCTGCTCGTCCTTGAGCGTCTGGTAAACCCCTTTACGAAAGGCGGCGGGCGCCTCCGGAAAACGCAGCAGCACCAGCGCCATCAATTCGGTGGCGAGCAATTCGTGGTTCGCAAAGAAATGCAGCAGTTTTCCGCGTTCCGCCTCCCGTTCCAGATTTCTGGTGCCGGGAAAACTGTCGCGCGCCTCCCCAGTGGCCTTGAACCGCAACTCCGCCGGCCGGCCGGGTGCCGTCGGGGTGGCAAGCGCCGGGCCGGGCCTTTCATCGCTGATCTCCACCGGTTGCTGGAGTTTTTCCTCCAGTGTCGTCGCGAACAAAACGCGTTCGGCAAATTCATGTAGTTCCATGAAACAGTGAAGTGCTATCAATAACGTGGTCGGATGGCCAGCCTGGGCTGGCGGAATTTCAGGGGCTGTTGGTCGAAATGGATAAGGTTGCGGCGGGAATCGGCGACGGGGCATCTTCCTGGCCGGCTTCGAGGTGTTTAATGAGCACGGCCACGGACAGGCCGGCGATCAGAGCGATGGAAAGTTTCATGCGATCGTGGGAATGAAATTGCAATTCCGGCAGCAGGTCGCTGCTGGCGATGCACAGAAAGGTTCCGGCGCAGAAGGCCAGTGAACAGCCGAGAAAAACCGCATTCGAATCGGCAAATTGATTCGCCCCGAAATAAAACAAAACGGCCCCAATCGGACTGACCAGGGCAAAAAGCCCGTTCAAAACATGCCGCGAGAAACGCGAACTGCCGCTGGCTGTCATCAGGGCCGAAACCGCCATCGCATCAAATGGCTTGTGAAGAATCACCACGAGGGCGACGCCCAACCCGGCCAGTTTGAGGTGGTTGTGGAGTCCGGCTTCAACCGCCGCCGCCAGTGCCAGCCCGTCAAGCAGCGAGTGCAGCGTCATTCCCAACGCCGTGCCGACCCAGGAAAGTTGCTGCGCCGATTTATCCGCCAGCGTGTGGGCGTGATGTTCGTGATCGTGGTCTTCCTGTTCGGCATGATCGTGGCAGCAGTCTTCCGGGTCGCCTTCCGGCGAGTCGTGGTGGTGAAAATGGAAAAAGCGCTGGAGAAAGAACATGGCCAGAAAACCGCCCAACATCCACGTCGTCGTCCTGTCAACCGAATGCAACTGCTCGGCCGCATCAGGCAGAAAATGTAGCAGCGCGATGCCGAGCATCAGGCCGGCCACAAAACTGATCGCAACCTGCAACCGGGCATGGGTGGGACGGATGATCAACAGGAACCAGCCGCCCGCCAGCGAAGCCAGCAAAACCAGCAGACAATAAGCCGCCAGCAGCCAGTTGGAAGAAACCGCACTAACATTCATAATTCATTTCAGAAAATTCAAAAGGGAAACGACTTTCTGGATTGCAAGGGAGCCGCACTCTAGCAAACGACCGGTTGGCGGCAAGCCAATTTCGGACACATTGCCGTTTAACGAGGAACTGTTACCAGCTTTTTTGTTTCGCAATCACTTCGCAATCTTTATTCTTATTCCATGCGCACCGTTTCCGTCGAACTGGGTGATCGCAGTTACGCGATCAAAATTGCGCCGGGCCTGCTCAAACAGCTCGGCCAGGAATGTGCGCGGCTCAAACTCGGCCGCCGCTGCGCCATCATCACCGACTCCATCGTTGGTAAAAAATATGCCCGGCCGGCATTTGAATCCCTGGTCCTGGCCGGTTTCGAACCGCTGCTCATCATCATACCCGCCGGGGAAAAATCCAAACGTGTGTCCGTTGTGGAAAAATGTTTCGACCGGCTCGCGGCCCACCGGCTGGAACGAAAATCCTTCATCGTCGCGCTCGGCGGCGGCGTCGTGGGCGACCTGGCCGGTTTCGTGGCGGCCACCTATCTTCGCGGCATTCCCTTCGTCCAGGTGCCGACCACGCTGCTCGCTCAGGTGGACAGTTCCGTCGGCGGCAAAACCGGCGTGAACTTACAGGCCGGCAAGAATCTCGTCGGCGCCTTTTATCAGCCCCAATTGGTGCTGTGCGATTTGGACGCGTTAAAAACCCTGCCGAACCGTGAATATGTTTCCGGCCTCGCCGAGGTGATCAAATACGGTGTCATTTACGACGCGATTCTTTTCGCGCAGCTGGAACGCCAGTTGCCTAAGCTGTTGCAACGCGAGGCCGCCACGCTGGCCGCCGTCATCGCCCGCTGCTGCGAAATCAAGGCGAACATTGTCGGCCAGGACGAAACGGAAAGCGACCTGCGCGCCATCCTGAATTTCGGCCACACCATCGGCCACGCGATTGAGAACAGTTCCGGCTACGGAAAATTCCTTCACGGCGAGGCGATTGCCATCGGCCAGGTCGCGGCGGCCAAACTGTCGCAGACAATTCTCGGCCTGCCATCCGCGGACGCGGAGCGAATTGAACAATTATTCGTCGCGGCCGGATTGCCGGTCCGGATCAAATTGAACGGCAAGCGCCGCGAAAAACTGTTCGCCGCCATGAGGCTCGACAAAAAGGTCAGCGGCGGAGAAATCAAGTTCGTGCTCGCGGAAAAAATCGGCAAAGTCCGTTTCGGCTGCAAAGTTCAATCCCACCATTTTTCCGGCATGACTGATGTGCTGGTGACCACTCGGCGCCCGGCATAGGAGGACATCCGTTACCTGATTAATCTCCACCCGTTTTGTTTTGGCAAGCGCGCCATTCACCGTTTAACTATGCATCATGCAAGCTGTTCTTGATTATCTTAAACGGAACCAGACGCGTTTCGTGGCCGAATTGTGCGAACTGCTCCGGTTCCCCAGCGTCTCCGCGCAACCGCAGCACAAGAAAGATCTTCGTGCATGCGCCGAATGGCTGGTAAGCCATTGCCGCGCCATCGGACTGGAGGCCAAACTTTGTCCGACCGCCGGCCATCCCATCGTGCTGGCCAAAACGCCGCGCGATAAAAAATCCCGCAAGCCACACTTCATGGTCTATGGCCATTATGACGTGCAACCGCCGGAACCGCTCGATCTGTGGCAGTCGCCGCCGTTTGCACCGCGCATCGTAGGCAAATCCATTTACGCCCGCGGCAGCACCGATAACAAGGGCCAGTTCTTTTCCCATCTCAAGGCCGTCGAAGCGTATCACAAAACCGGCACACCCCTGCTCTGCAATTTAACATTCGTCCTCGAAGGGGAGGAGGAAGTCGGCAGCGAAAGTCTCTCAGCTTTCCTTAAAACCCACCGCCGCGATCTTGCCTGTAAGGCCGTCGTCATTTCCGACACCGGCATGCCTGGTTTGAAATATCCGGCGCTGACCTACGCCTTGCGCGGCATCATCGCTTTTGAAATCACGCTGCACGGCCCGGCGCGGGATTTACATTCCGGCGTCTTCGGCGGCGCGGTAGAAAATCCCGCGATGGCACTCGCCCGCCTGCTGGCCCAAGTCCGGGATGTAAACGGTCGCGTGACCATTCCCGGCTTTTATCAGGAAGTCGCGCCGCTTTCCCGCTTCGAGCGCCAGCAGGCCGCGAGATATCCCTTGAAAGATGCGCAACTCAAAAAATTGCTCGGTCCGCCGGAGCTTTTTGGTGAACGCGGCTTCACCCCCACTGAACAGCGAAGCGCCCGGCCCACCTTTGAAATCAATGGTCTTACCAGCGGCTATCAGGGTGATGGCAGCAAAACCATCGTGCCGTCGTGGGCCCGGGCTAAGATCACCTGCCGGCTAGTCCCGGAGCAAAAGCCAGAGCACGTCCGCAAAACAGTGCTCGCGTATTTGAAGAAAATATGTCCGCCGACGGTGCGGCTGGAAATCAGCGCCGGCCATGGCGCGGAAGCCTACCACGTTTCGCCGACCAGCCCATTGGCCCAGGCGTCCATTCGCGCTTTGCGCCAGGCTTTTGGCGCGGAGCCCATTTTAATGCGCGAAGGTGGCTCTATACCCATTGTGAACCAGTTCAAGAAAATCCTCGGCGCGGACTCACTGCTGCTGGGGCTAGGCCTACCCGACGACAATGCCCATTCGCCGAATGAAAAATTCCATCTGGCCTGTTTTGCAAAAGGCCAGCGCATGAGCGCACTACTGTGGCAGGAACTGGCCCGCGTTTGAAGTGACTTTATGTTGGCAATTGGCGGACAACATCATGGATTATATTCGCCCTGCGGCAGCGCTATCAGGCGAATCTTAAATTTGGCTACGGCACGGTGTTTGCCGTCAGCACCAGTGGGGTATTCACCAACCTGTATAATTTCACAGGCAGTAGCGCAGGTTCTGGCAAGCTGTTCAGTTGTAGGCTGGGACGGCCGCAATTAGCAATCACTCCCTCGGGTACCAATGTGCTTCTGGCCTGGACTGCCAGAGGGATTCCAATTCAGCTCACAAATCAACATCTCGGCTGTCTGGAGCGCAGTTTACCCTTTGCCGGCTGTCGTCAACGGTTTGGATAACTTAACCAATCCGATTTTCAACTTGCCAAAATTTTACCGGTTGAGCCAGTAGGCTCTTATCCCGGAACAGACTCATGGACTGGCTGAGGAAAGTGGACGCCACTGGAGAGCTGGTTCAGGTCGGGTCGAAGATATTCGGTGTTGGCGGCGAACCGGCCAGATGGCAGGCGATGCGTTCGCCGCCGTAGATTGACAATAGGAAGCCAACCCCGTTGCAGCCCAGGTTGTAGAGCAGACTGGCGTTCGTTGGTTCCGGCCCGATCAGGCGCACGCCGCTCGCAGAATACCCAATGACACCATGCCAGGAATAATCGAGTTCGGACATCGGCGACCGGTCCGGGGCAACCAGCGGGAGGATCTCGCTCCAGCAGCATTACCTTGCGGTTGGTTGAGCGCAGGGTGAAAAAGGCCGTGGCAACACCGGCAATCCCCGCCCCGATGATGGCGATATCGGTCCTGACATCGCTGGCGAGTGGGCGGGCCGGCGGGTCGGAATCGAGCTGTTCAATCCATGGCGACCGAATCGTCACAACGCGGAAAATGGCGGTTGGTTTTGGGTCCTCTTATTGCAGGTCAAAAATGCCATACAGTCAGGACACGATCAAGCCCAAGCCTCCCCGCAAGTCGTTGCGAAGTGTCTTTGTTAGTGAGGCGAGCGTTCCCGCGAGCCGGGCATTCCCATCGTGGATCTTCCTCTTTAAAAACCCTTCCGCCTTGCACCTTTATCCTTCTTCGTAATCCCTCTTTTCTCTCCTGGTGATCGCTCCGCTTACCTTTAGGATTTAATATCCCGTACCTGAAAGGCCATGGTCCCGATGATGAATGCCGTCGCACTCACCGAAAAAAGTATGATTTCCGACTGGCAGATCTGCAACCACGGCACCGGGTCCTGAAAGACCAGCAGCCAGCATTTGAAATGATGTGTGACGAACCAGTTTTCGTAGCGGTCAAAGAAGGGAATGTTTTCCAGCACCATGCTGACAAACAGAAACGAGAGGGCCAGCACCGTGGCCGCCGCCGGTTTCATGTTGAAGCATGAGAACATGAAGGCCACCGACATCATCACGCTTGCGTTCATCGCCAGAAACAGATGTGAAAGGATAAACCGCACCAGACCATCGTGCGCCGACAGGACACTGAACGCCTGCCCCGGTGAAAAGACAAACATCCCCTTCCAGGGAAACAACAGGCTGGCAAATCCAAGCGCGGTCAGACCCAGCGCCACCACCAGCACGATGGCAAAAATGTTGCCCGCGCTCCACTTCACGAACAACAATCGCACACGGGAGATGGGACGCGATAAAATCATCCGCAACGTACCATCCTCGGCTTCCTTCGCCACCAGATCGCCCCCAACCAGGGTGGCATATAACGGCATGAGCAGCATGATCTGGGGGATCAACATCACCACCGACACCGTCAACGCCGAGATGAATTCCGATGCCAGGTAGCCGTTGCCATTCAGCAGCCGCTCGAAATCGCTCTGCCAGCGGGTGTATTTGAAGGCCAGCAGCATCAGGGTCTGCGCCAGCAGA
Organism: uncultured Verrucomicrobia subdivision 3 bacterium; assembly: GCA_903822015.1. Taxonomy (GTDB): domain Bacteria; phylum Verrucomicrobiota; class Verrucomicrobiia; order Limisphaerales; family UBA11358; genus UBA11358. The sequence goes on from CAIJNQ010000070.1 coordinate 41,918, forward strand.
AATGCCCCAAAGCCGATATACGTGCGTTTCTTGCCGAACAGCTTCCGGAGTTCGTTTTTAAGTTGGGCCCTGAACATGATTCAATGGGCGTCGGTCGCCACTGGTGGTTTGATAAGGTTGAGATAAAAATCTTCCACGGTTTGCTCGTGCTGCCAGATGCCTTCCAAGGCCATCCCGGCCGTAATCAGGGCTTGGGCGATCTCCGCCGTCGTACGGCCCGCCGCCAGGGTGATGTACCTGTCCCCGGCGCTGGCGGTGATCAATCCGCGTTCGCGGAGCAACCGGGTGGCGCCCGCAAAATCGGATGTCTTCAATGCCACCTTGCCCCGGGCAGCTTTCACATCCGCCACGTTGCCTTCAAAGACTTTTTTACCCTGCTGCAGCACGGCAATGCGCGTGCAAAGTTGCTCGACTTCATTCAGCAGATGCGATGAGAGCAGGATGGTGAGGCCCAGTTCGTGTTGCAATCGAATGATCGTCTGGCGCATTTCATGGATGCCCTCCGGATCAAGTCCGTCGCTAGGCTCATCCAGGATGAGCAGTTCCGGCCCGGGCAGCAGCGCCTGCGCCAAGGCCAGACGCGAGCGCATTCCGTGGGAGTACGTCCGCACTTTGGACTGTTCGCGTCCTGTCAAACCCACCCATTCAATCACCTCGCGAATCCGGGCGGCCGGAGTCGGCGCGCTGTAGGTGCTCAGGATTTCCAAATTGCGCCAGCCGCTCAGGTAATCATAAAAAGCCGGGGATTCAAATATGGCGCCCACCCGCATCAGCGCCTCACGACGGTTGGCTGCCACGTCGTGGCCGCAAATTTTTATTTCGCCGCTCGTCGGCCAGACTTGCCCGAGCATCATGCCGATGGCCGTGCTTTTGCCGGCGCCGTTGTGCCCCAGCAATCCGAAAATTTCCCCGCGCGGCACCCGGAACGACAGATCGTCCACGGCCGTGCGGCCGGCAAACTTCTTGGTCACATTGTGCAGTTCAATCATTTGGATCCTTCGATCGCCAGCAGATTCTTGATGTGGCCGTCCGCGTACAGATAATTCACAGCCTTGTTGGCCCCGCGCGCCTTGTGGAAATCCGCCTTGTCGTAGACCACCGGTATGTCATGCGGAAAAAAGTAAAAGTTAAAGACCACCAGATGATCCGCATCCTCGCCGTTTAAAAGGCTGTTCCACGCGTAGCTCGAACCGGTCAACTCATAGGCACGCTGCAGATCCGAAGGGCAGCGCAGCACGTTCGTATTCCCGAGTTGCGGCGCCAGCACGTTTTGTATGGCGGGGAAGGTGTTGGTGGCGGCGGCAACCGGGTCCATCAAGACGTCGCGCAGGGTCGGCATTTTATTGTTGTTCTCCTGCACATAAATCTGGAGCGCGATCCCGATCTGGTGCAGGTTGCTCAAACAGACCGTGGCCCGGGCCGATTCCCTGGTTCGCCACAGCACCGGCAGCAGCAGCCCGGCCAGAATCGCGATAATGCCAATCACCACCAACAATTCAACCAGCGTGAAGGCCCGGACGGTCCTGACTCCCCGGGAAACCTTCATGGCTGTGGTCGGCGCATCATTCTTCCGCTCTCCATCGTGCGCTGCATCTCTTCCAGGAGGGGTGCCAATTCCGCCTTGGTCTGCGCGGAGCTTTGACTGTAAAAACTTTGCAGGCCGATTTTTGTCACCTGTTCCTGAAGTTCCGGGCTCAGGACCAAGGTGTTGGTGCCCGGCGGCGGGACATTGCCGCCGTCCGCCAGTTTGTCCCGGGCATCTTTCATCTGCTTCACGGCTTGATCCACAACCCGCTTGCGCTTGTCAGGCGCCATGTCCTGGAAGGCCGTCAGCATCTGTTTGAACCCAGTGGGGAGGGTCGCCTCGAGGAATACGCTTTTCTCGGCCTCGGTCATCGCCTCAAACCACCGGTAAGCCGTGCGGTCGATCCGCAATTGCTGACGCTCGGCGAGAGAGAGGTCGTTGAGCATCGCCGCCAGCTTTTGAATCGCCGCCGCGCGCCCGGCGGCCGACATATGGCTGAAAGCCACCGACGCCGTATATGCCCGCACTTTTTCCGGAGTGATTTTGGCATTCTTCGCGAGGGTATAACCGGCGATCGCCACCGCCCAGACCGCTGCCAGGGCAATCACCGCCGAAAGAATCGGTCGCTGTCGCGGACTCAACATGGCACCAGCTTATGACTTCACCGTCGATTCAACACGTAAAAAGCGTGTCCTTTCCCTGCCCAGGTTCCAAAAAGCCGGATTTTATATCTCGTGGCTGAGCCACCAATGAACTATATCCAGCAGATCCGCAACAGTTTATACAGGCTGTTGGGAGTCGGAGTTTCAATGATTGCAAGCTTCAATTGCTGTTTGTCTGTTTGACTGATTGCCGTGTGGCCAACTATTTTCAGGCTCTTTTAACGCCCGGAAGAACTCCGGATCTTTAACTTCCGTTTCTCGCCCGATAAAACAGAATCGGGTTTGTTGATGAATGCGGGTCGCTGATATGGAATTTGCTGACGGTGCTATTGGTGGTCAGCAAGATTGGCCAGGTCGAGGAGGCGCTCTTTAAGTTATTGGTGTAAATGACCGTCACCGTCTGGCCGGTCGAAGTTAGGATGTCGAAGCCGAAGGTTCCACCACTCAAAACCGCATTCGTGAACACCGGTGCCGGCGCCGAGCTGCTGGCGGTGGCGATATTGAACGAGGTCACGCTCGCCACATACGCTTCCGTGATGGTACTGCCATTGGTGGTGATGACGGCGTGATAAAAACCAACTTCGGCCAGGTAATTCGAGTTGGCCGCCATGATGCCGGCCGGAATCGTGACTGACGTCGCCGTGCCGTGCAGGGCATTGGTCAGGCCGAATCCCGGCGTTTCAAACAGGGTCCCGCCCACCACCACCTCCACATAATCCGTGCTCCCGCCGCCGTTGAACGCATTCCAGGTGAGCGTGAAAGGCAGCGACGGATTGACGGCCTGCGCGGCGGCGTAGTTGCTGATCTGCGGGGCGTTCGGCTGCGTGTAGTTCGGAAGGTTCACCGTGACCTGCTGGTTCGAAGCCGTGGCGGTCACATTATAAATATAATTGCCCGACGGGAAGGTGGCATTGAACGTCGCGAGGTTGGTGTTGTAGCCGCCCATGTAAAATTCCCACGGAAACAAAATATTCTGGACGAGGTTGGAAACGGCGGCCGTCGGCAGCGTCAGCGTGACGGCCGTGGCGGTGCGATTAGAAGCCAGCCCGGTCACGCC
>CAIJNQ010000071.1 GCA_903822015.1 uncultured Verrucomicrobia subdivision 3 bacterium
CGCTCAAGGCGTGGATGGGGGCGGCGATGACGTCCTTGCCGGTGCCGCTTTCGCCGGTAATAAGGACGGTGACGTCATTAGGCGCGATGCGTTCCACGGTGCGGACAACCTGCTGCATGGCCTGGCTGCGGAAAATCGGCGAAGCGGCCCCGCTGATGGTTTCGAGCGCGCGCCGAAGGGAATCGTTTTCCTCCTTCTGCTGCTTGTTTTCCAAGGCGCGATCCAGAGTGACCAGAACCTCCTCAAGCTTGAACGGCTTGGCTATGAAATGAAACGCCCCGCGCTTGGTGGCTTCCACGGCGGTCGTGTAATCCGCTTCACCCGTGATCACCACCACCTCCGTGCCGGGCCAGTTTTTCTTGATCTGGGGCAGCAAATTCAAGCCATAATCATCACCGAGTTTGAGGTCGAGCAGGGCGACGTCCGGCCCTTCGCCGCCGAGGAGTTTTTTCAGCGCAGCACCGCTATCGGCCTCGGTTATGGAATAATCGTCCTTCAGCGCATCCTTAAGCAAATCGCGCAGCGGAGCCTCGTCATCCACGATGAGAATTTTAGCTTTCATGTTTTATTTTTTGATGCACGCCGGTTGAAGCGTGCGAAAATCGCGTAAAGTCCGGTTTGTGTTCCGTGATCCGCTCAGGTTAACTCCGTCGCCAAACCGCTGCCCTGACACGCCCAAGACTCGCTTGGACTAATCTTGGCGGGGAGCGAACCCGCTGTCAACGTCACTTCACTCGCAATTTTAAAAGTTTTCGGGGGGGCAGTGCCGGGCTGCCGCCTCAAACCCCGGCATCGGGAAAACGTTCGCGGATCTGACGGCGCAGTAAATCTTCGTCATCCGGCTGGTAGCGGCGGCGCGTGACCAGACGCTGCACGGCGTCGAGCAGTTCCAGCCAGTCCTCAAGGGGCGGCTGGGCCACCGGTTCCCAGTTGTCGAACCGTTTGGCGCGGTGGAAAAACTTCCACTCGCGTTTCACCCGCTGCACATAGACCTGCAATTTCTCACCCTCCGCGGTGACGCGTTTCCAACTGATTTCTGCTTTGGCGGCCATCTTTAATTGGGTTGGAGGATAAGTGGATCATTGAACGGGTGAATCATAAACGGTACTCCGCTTTTATTCAGCTCCTTCCATCAATCCATTCATCCGGTTTTTATGATTCAGGCAAATCCACTGCGGCCACGGCCATCGCGGCGATGCCCTCCTCGCGGCCAATGAAACCCATCAGCTCATTGGTCGTCGCCTTGACGCCGATTTTTTTCACGGAAACGCCGAGCGCGGCGGCGATGCGCTGCTTCATCTCCGCGATGTGCGGATAGATCTTCGGCGCCTGGGCGATGACGGTCGCGTCAATGTTAACGATTTCAGCGCCGCGCACCGCAGCCTGCTTGGCGGCTTCTTCCAGAAAGATTTTGCTCGGCACGCCTTTCCAGCGCGGGTCGGTGTTCGGGAAAAAATGGCCGATGTCCGCCTCGCCAAGCGCGCCGAGGACGGCGTCACAGATGGCGTGCATCAGGGCGTCGGCGTCCGAATGGCCGTCGAGGCCCCGGGAGTGCGGAATCTCCACGCCGCCGAGGACGAGCTTGCGCCCGGCGACCAATTGATGAACGTCATAGCCGATGCCAACGTGAACCATGCCCAAGGATAATTTTTTTCGGGCCGGCAAAAAAGGAATTTCCGAACCTTTCAGGCGCCCGTCCGCAAGTCCGCCGGCGGCTGGGCCGGTTTTTCCGGCAGGGTGAAATAAAACGTCGATCCTTTGCCAAGCTCGCTGGCCACCCGCACCTCGCCGCCGTGGGCGTGGACAATGTGTTTAACGATCGAAAGCCCGAGGCCGGTGCCGCCCTGGTCGCGCGACCGCGCCTTGTCGACGCGGTAAAACCGCTCGAAAACCCGGTCTAGCGATTCCGCCGGAATGCCGGGTCCGTCGTCCTGCACGAAAATCTCCAGCCGGCCGCCGGCCAGTTTCTGGCCGCCGACGGTCACCGAGCCGTTGGCTTTGCCATACTTGATGGCATTGTCCACCAGGTTGGCAAACACCTGATCAAGCCGGTTCGCATCGGCGACGGCGGTGAGGTCCGGTAAGACATTGATGAGCGACACATTTTTGTTATCGGCCATGGCGTGGAGGTCGGCCAAAACCTTGGCCGCGAGCGAAGGCAATTCCACCGGCTGCAGATTCAATTTCATCCGGCCGGATTCCAGCGCGGAGATCGTCAGCAGATCCTGGATGAGCAGGTCGAGCCGCTGCGTGTTGCGGTCGATGATTTTCAGGAAACGTTCGGCCACTTCGGGGTTGTTGCGCGCGCCGTCGAGGAGGGTTTCGACATAACCTTTGATGAGCGACAGGGGCGTGCGCAGCTCATGACTGACGTTGGCAACAAAATCTTCCCGCGTGCGCTCGAGCTGCTTGAGCCGGGTCAAATCGTGAAAAACCAGAATCGTCCCCTCGCGTTCGCCGGCGGAATTGGAGATGACGGCGGCGTTCACGCGCAGCCAGTTTTCGCTCAAACCCGGGAGCTTGAACTCGTAATCAAAAACCTGCCCTTCAACCTGGACGCGCCGGACCAGTTCGTCCAGTTCATGCAGGCGCAGTGCCTCGAGCACGGTCCGGCCGCGCAACTCGGTTTTCAGGCCGAACAGGTTTTTGAAGGAGCGGTTGGCGAGGTAGATTTTCTGCGTCCGATCCAGCAGGAGCAAGCCTTCGATCATCGAATTGAACAGCACCTGCTGCTGCGCCTTGGCGTCCACGTTTGTTTGCTGTTGATGGCGCCGGGCGTTTTCGATTTCCGCCGCACGCTGGCCCTGCAGCGACCGGAATTTCGCCCGCCACCGGAAATGGAGGGTGGCAATTGCTGCGATTAAAATCAACGTGAGTGCGAACCACATGAGAAAAGAATGTAGGATGCAGGATACAGGATGAAGCGAATTATAGGCTGATTAAATCGCTTGGTGGATGAATCGATGGTTGGATTAATGGAGCCAATCCGGTTGCCAGCCGTTAAATAAGCCATCGATCCCAACATCCGTTTCACGTTATTCGACGAACCGGTACCCGACGCCGCGCACGGTGTCCAGGTGCCTTGCCGCCGCGCCGAGTTTTTCGCGGAGCCGGCGCATGTGGGTATCCACTGTGCGGGTATCAATCAGGCTGTCGTATTCCCAAACATCCCGAAGCAACTGGTCGCGCGACTGCACCCGGCCGGCACGTTGCGCCAAAAGTGTCAGCAGCTTGAATTCCGTCGCCGTCAGCTCGATCGGCTTGTTCTTCCAGCTCGCCAGATGCCGGGGCAGGTCAATCAGCAGATCGCCGAACCGCATCTGGTCGTCCGGTTTTTCCTCCACCTGGCCGCGGGCGATGATTTTTTTGATGCGCAACAGCAGTTCGCGCGGGCTGAACGGCTTCGTAAGATAATCGTCCGCGCCGAGTTCCAGACCAAGCACGCGGTCAATCTCCGCCGCCTTCGCTGTGAGCATGAGGATCGGTACCTTGGCCGTTGACGGATCGAGTCGGAGCGTCTTGCAGATTTCGAAGCCGTCCATCTCCGGCAACATCACGTCCAGCACGATCAGATCGGGGATTTGCGCGCGCGCTTTTTTCAACGCCTCAGCGCCATCGGCAGCCGTGGTGACGGTGTAACCGGCCTGTTTGAGGTTGAACTCCACCAGTTCCACTGCCTCCGGCTCGTCATCCACGACCAAAATCTTTGGCTTCACGCCGGCAGCATGGCATGGGCGAATTCACCACACAATTTCAAATCAGCGAAAAATCGGCGACAACCAGGTGACAATTGAGTGACAAGAGAAGTTGGTGCGCGGGAAAGCGTCGTTTCAGCCGACAACGGGCAGGATGTTCCGACTAAAAATTAAAATCGCCATTCACTAGGGCCTGTTAACACTAATGCGCAAAGCTTCTACGATGAGTGCCAAGACGATAAAGCCCAAGAAAAGGGTATCGAGCTTGTCAAAACGGCAAAAGACACGGCGATAGCTTTTGAGCCGCCGGAAGAGTCGTTCAATTTCA
>CAIJNQ010000072.1 GCA_903822015.1 uncultured Verrucomicrobia subdivision 3 bacterium
CTTTTTCCAGGTCGATCTGCACCCACTGTTTGCCCGGCGCCAGTTCCACCCAGGATCCCTCGTCGCCTTCCTTGTCGCCGTCGGTGATCAGGTCCAGCGTACCAACCACCGGGTCGCCGTCGCTCCCGGTGACTTTCTTGCCCTTCGCCAGATTGACCGTGCCGGCCGGCACCAGGAAATCCGGCCGCTTGCCCTTCGGGGCCGGCTCCAGGTTCGGCACCTTGATCGGCACCGGCGTCCCGACGAACAGCGGCTTGGGCAATTCCGTTTTCAGCGGCACCTGGTCCTGGGCCATTACGGTGGTCGCGGCGAGCAGCGCCGCTGTCAGGGACAATTTCCAGCATGGTTTATTCATTGTTTTAAGCTTCGGTTTCTTCGGGGGTGATGGCGATGGTTTTGCGGGCGGCAATCGCCTCGTTCGCCTTGTGGATCACGTATTCGCTCCCGAACGCCTCGTCCGCAGGGTCGCTTTTCTCGCCGCCAGCCCCCTTCGGAGGTTCTTTCTCTTTTTCACTGCTATGATTTCTTCATACAAGTTAACACTCTATTTATCATTGGAGTGTCAAACGCTTTCCTGTTTAAATCAGTCTTATTTCCTGATTGTTCGGATGCTTGGCGACTCTGTCGCAATCGACCTCCGCCATCAACCAAAAAAATAATAAATTAGTCACCCCTAATTCATGGGGGTGGGCGACGCTGGTGCCGGTGATACTATTTTGCCAAGTTTTGACCAGTCTTAAACGATCAGGCACATGACCAAAACGAATACCAATTCGACTTCCGGCTACAACCGTTTTTTATTGCTGGTTGCGGGCCTGGGCGGGCTGTTGTTCGGCGTCGATGTCGGCATCATCTCCGGCGCGCTGCCTTATCTCGAAGCGACTTCGGGCCTGAACGCGGGACAGCTTTCTTTCATTGTTGCCGCCGTTTTGTTGGGTGGCGTGATTTCGACTCTGTTTGCCGGCGCGCTGGCGGATTTCTACGGGCGGAAAAAAGTGATGGTCTTCAGCGGTATGCTGTTCGTGGTCAGCGTGCCGGCAATTGCGTTGTCCCACAGCTATGGCGGGCTGATTTTCGGGCGGCTGCTCCAGGGCATCAGTGGCGGACTGATCGGCGTCGGGGTCCCCCTGTATCTGGCTGAATGTCTTTCGGCCTCGGAGCGCGGCAAGGGCACGGCAATATTTCAATGGCTGCTCACGCTCGGTATCGTCGCGGCGGCGGTCATCGGATTTTATTTCAGCGGCCGCGTCGAGGAAGTCGCCAGGCTCGGTGATGCTGCGAAACTATTTGCCTTCAAAGACACCGCGTGGCGCGGCATCTTCTGGGTTTCGTTGCCGCCGGGCATCCTTTTTGTCATCGGCAGCTTTCTGGTTTCCGAATCGCCGCGCTGGCTGTATCGGCGCGGCCGGAAAGACGCCGCTCTTCGGGCCTTATTGCGTTCGCGTTCTGCGGCGCAGGCCAGGGTTGAATTGCAGGAAATGGAGGATATTTCCGGGTCGGAAGGCAAACCCGTGAACGCCACCGGGAAAAATCCCGAGTCCCTCTTCCAGCGCAAGTATTTCCTGCCGTTCGTGTTGGCCTGTGTTATCCTGGCTTGCAACCAGGCCACGGGTGTCAATTCCATCATCGGCTACAACGCCACGATTCTCATTCAGGCCGGTCTGAGCGACCGGCAGGCCCACCTTGGCTACGTCATTCTCACCGTCGTCAATTTTTTGATGACCATTGGAGCCATTGTGCTCGTGGATCGCAAAGGTCGGAAATTTCTGCTTTCGCTCGGCAGTGCCGGCGTCATCGTCTCGCTCCTATCGGTGGGATTGGTTTTTCACCGGACCGAGGCGCAGCGAGTCGATGCAAAAAATGAAGTTCAGGCAATGGTTGTATCCTCAAACCAGACTGTGGTCATCAATTTCAATGCTGCAGCCGCGGACAAGAATGTTTGGCTGGCTGGCCTGCAACTCACGCAATCGCCGCGGACCCTCGTCGTGATTTATTCCTACGGCGATTTTCACGCGGCCACCAAAGTTGTCCGCTCCGACGACCCGCTCGCAATGCTCGTGATTGATCGTGACAGTTGCGTGCCGGGCACCCGGATTAAAGCGTTCTTTCAAAATCCTTTTGCCGACCTCGCCGCCGCCCGCATTGCTCCCTTAAAAATCGAAAACGCTCTGGTCACTCCGATGCCGGGCGCCGCCAATGGCTGGCTCACCGCCATCTTGATTTACTGTTTCATGGCCTCGTTCGCCGTCGGGCCCGGCGTTTGCGTCTGGCTCGCGCTGTCCGAATTGATGCCGACGCGCATTCGCTCTAATGGCATGAGTGTCGCATTGCTTATCAATATTGCGGTGTCCACGACCATCGCCGGGGTGTTCCTGCCTACGGTTGGCAAATACGGTTACTCCACGATGTTCTTTGTTTTCGCCGGATGCACCGTGGTTTATTTTATCACCGCCGTGCTTTTTCTGCCGGAAACCAAGGGCAAAACCCTGGAGGAAATTGAAGGGCATTTTGAGGGCAAAATATGAAGCGAACCGTCCAAAAAATTCTGGGAATAGTTTTCGGCGTGGGCCTGGTCGCCGCGGCTTTCGCGGCGAATCCAAACGCCATCATCCCCGCGCCGGTGAAAGCCGGGGCGCGTGATGGCCAATTCCAATTGACCGCTGCGAGCCGCCTCCTCACTGATCGCGAACTCAAAAGCGAGGGGCAATTGTTGGCCGCCCGACTGCGTTTGGCCACCGGCTTCGCCTTAAAAATCAAATCGGCGAAGGAGAAAATCAACGCCGGCGACATTTTGCTGACCACCAACGGTGCGGACGCTTCGTTCGGCGCTGAGGGTTACGCGTTGTCCGTCAGCTCGAATTGCGTGGTCATTCGGGCGCCTGCGCCTGCGGGGATTTTCTACGGCACGCAGTCGCTGCTGCAGTTGATGCCGCCGGAGATTTTTTCGGCGAAGCCCGTGCCCGTTATGGCCTGGACCATTCCGTGCATCGATATTTCTGATGCGCCGCGTTTCGTCTGGCGCGGCTTCATGCTCGATGTGAGCCGCCATTTTTTCACCAAACCGGAAGTGGAACGGGTTTTGGATTTAATGGCCCTTTACAAGTTAAACACTTTTCACTGGCACTTGGTGGACGATCAGGGCTGGCGTATCCAGATCAAAAAGTATCCGAAACTGACGGAGGTCGGTGCCTGGCGCAAGGCGATCGGTTTCGGCCTCGCCTCGAACTCCGCGACGGCCTACGATAAAAACGGCCGCTACGGTGGCTTTTATACGCAACGTGACATCCGTGACGTGGTGGCTTACGCGGCGGCTAGGCATATTACGACCGTACCGGAGATCGAGATGCCCGGCCACTCGATGGCCGCCCTTTCAGCTTATCCCCAATTCAGTTGCACCGGCGGTCCGTTTGACCCCGACCACGACGGCGGCGTTTACAACGGGATTTATAACGTGAGCGATGATGCGACCTATGTTTTTCTCGGAAATATTTTGCGGGAGGTGGCGAAACTCTTTCCGGGAGAATTCATCCACATCGGCGGCGACGAGGTGCCGAAGGAGACCTGGCACGCTTCGCCCGCCTGCCAAGTGTTCATGAAGTCCCAAGGCCTGAAAAATGAACGCGAACTGCAAAGTTATTTCACCGGCCGGATTGAAAAAATCGTCAACGCCGACGGCAAGCGCATCATCGGCTGGAGCGAAATTCGCGAGGGTGGACTGACTCCCAGCGCTGCCTTGATGGATTGGATCGGCGGCGGTGCAGAATCCGCTGCGAGCGGACACGATGTGGTCATGGCGCCGACGAAGTATTGCTATATTGACCATTACCAGTCCACCAATCACGCGGCAGAACCCAGGGCCATCGGGGGATTTTTGCCGCTGGAACGAGTTTATGAGTTCGAGCCGCTGCCGGACAAGCTTGCGCCGGAATTTGATTCACACGTACTGGGCGGGCAGGCCAATTTGTGGGCGGAATACATCCCCAACCTGCGCCAGGTTGAATACATGATGTTTCCGCGCCTCGCTGCCCTGGCGGAAGTGGACTGGTCGCCCAAGGCGGCACGCAGCTGGGAAGGTTTTCAGACGCGCGCCCGCTTGAATGAAAAACGTCTCGAGTTGCTGGGCGTGAATTACCGGCCGCTGGCCAAACCAGAATAAAATGAACGCATCAACCGTCGTCAATTTTCCCGCTTCGCTGGACCCGGGATTCCAGCCGGCAGTACGGTTCAACCGCGCTTATGTGGCCGCCGCAAAAAAGTCCGGCCGCGCGGTGCCGCTGGTATTCGGTTTGGAGCGTGAGAATGGCCTCCTTTCACGCTATGAAACCGTGGTGCTGCCGGATGCGGGGGCGGCGACTTTGCTTTATGCCGAAAGGCTGGTGAAATTCCTGTTGTGGGCGCGCGGCGGCTGGAAACTGCACATCGGCGGGCCGAAGCAGATCGGCGATTTCATCCGCAAGCATTATTCGCCAGGGGGCGCGCGTAAGTTTGACCGCGACATGATGACGGTGGCATATGGGAAAAAATTTCAAGTTGTCATCACCGCAGCAGAAAAGGTGCCGGCGGCTAAGGAACTCCAAACCGCGGCGGGCGGCCACCTCAAAGGCTGTCGCATCGGTTTTGATCTCGGCGCGAGCGACTATAAATTTTCCGCCGTGATCGACGGAAAGGCGGTGTTCACCGATGAGGTGCAGTGGGATCCGAAGTCGCAGACGGATCCCGACTATCATTATCACCACATCGTTTCCGCGCTGCATCGCGCTGCCGCTCATCTGCCCCGCGTGGATGCCATCGGCGGCAGTTCCGCCGGAGTTATCGTGGACAACGAGATTCGCGTCGCCTCGTTACTGCGCGCGGTGCCAAAAAAACTTTTCCCGAAAGCGGCGGGAATTTTCAAGCGCATCCAACGCGAATGGAAAGTGCCGGTGGTGGTGATGAACGACGGTGATGTGACGGCGCTTGCCGGTGCTCTCTCACTCGGCAGCCGGGGCATGCTGGGCATCGCGATGGGTTCCAGTCAGGCGGCGGGTTACATGGATCCGCACGGCCGCATTCTCGGCTGGCTGAACGAGCTGGCGTTTGTGCCGGTGGATTATCAGCCGCAGGCGGCGGTGGATGAATGGTCCGGCGACAAAGGCACCGGTGTGATGTATTTCTCGCAGCAGGCGGTCAACAAGCTTCTGCCTGCCGCCGGTATTCGTCTGCCTGAAAAATTGGATTTTCCGGCGCGGCTCAGGGAGGTTCAGAATCTCATGGCGCGAGGCGATGAACGTGCGGAGAAAATCTACGAGACCATCGGCGTGTATCTCGGCTGCGCGCTGGCCCAATACGCGGATTTTTACGAATACCGGCAGGCGCTGATTCTCGGCCGGGTCACGACGGGTAATGGCGGCGACCTGGTGATCAAAACGGCTCGGCTGGTCCTTAAAAAGAATTTTCCCGAAGTCGCGGGAAAAATCGAACTGCGCGTGCCGGACGAAATATCGCGGCGGGTCGGGCAGGCGGTCGCGGCGGCCAGCCTGCCCGCGCTGAAAAAGTGATTTTATGAACCTCCACCATAAAGCGGCGGAAATTTATGTTCCGGACGACCGGCCGGTCACCGCGGCATTGAAGCGCATCACCCACCTGGGCATCGGCGCCCATCAGGATGATCTGGAGTTTATGGCCTTCCACGGCATACTGGAGTGCTTTGCCAGCAAGTCAAAATGGTTCGGCGGCGTGACCTGCACAAACGGCTCCGGCAGCGCACGAACCGGCAAATACAAAAAATTTTCCGATGAACAGATGATGGCCGTCCGCCGTGGTGAGCAAAACCGGGCCGCAAAAATCGGTAAATACGGTGTGATGATTCAACTGGATTTTCCCAGCAGCGCGGTGAAAAGTGCCAGTGACACGACGCTCAAGAACGATTTAAAAACAATTCTCGCCGCGACCGGGCCGGAGATCGTTTACACGCATAATCCGGCGGACAAGCATGACACGCATCTCGGCGTGGTCTTCGCGGCCATTCAGGCGATGCGGGAGCTGCCCCCCCGCCGGCGGCCGAAACAGGTCATCGGCTGCGAGGTCTGGCGCAATCTCGACTGGTTGGCAGACGCCGCCAAGGTGGTGATGGACGTGAGCGGCCACGACAAGCTGGCCGCAAAATTGAATGGAATTTTCGATTCCCAGATCGCGGGCGGCAAACGCTATGACCTCGCCACGCTCGGTCGTCGTTCCGCCAACGCGACCTTTTTTGACTCCCATGCTACGGATGCCGCCACGCAGCTGATATTCGGCATGGATCTGACTCCGCTCGTTCTCGACAAATCAATGGATCTGGTGGATTACACTGTTGGTTTCATTGAACAATTCCGCGACGACGTGATATCCAAAATGTCCAGGCGGCTGGGCCGCGCCTGATCGCCTTATGGACGTCCCATCCAAATTCCCGCCGACTTCTGCGCTCTGGTTTGGCCTCCTCTGGTTGCTGTTGGCCTTTCCTCCGGGTCTTGTGTACGCCGGTGAGGCGCGGATGGAAATTTTGAATTTTGCGGGCCGTGCACTGAAGAACAACCCGCTGCACGACCCGGTGTCGCGACCGGTGCCGGTTTTTCTACCCTCGCAGGCCACCAACAGCGCGCGGTTGCCGGTGGTTTATTACCTGCCGGGTTTTGGTAATTCGACGGCCGGCTTCATCCAGGATTCCAATGTATGGCTGAAGTTCACCCAAAGGATCGCCGATGAAATCACGCCGGTGGTCATTGTGATGGTGGACGGC
>CAIJNQ010000073.1 GCA_903822015.1 uncultured Verrucomicrobia subdivision 3 bacterium
GGCCCTCAAGCTGGATCCCGATAATCGCGGCGCCAATTATTATATGGCGCTGACCAAGCAGGCCATGTACGCCCGCGAGGATCGCGCGCACACCGTCGTCAGCGCCGACCGCATTGTCGATGTCGAAAAAGCCTGGGAAAAACCCAAGCCCAACACCAGCTTGCCGTCGCCGAATCCCTACGCCTCCACCAATCTGGTCTACACCGGCGTCGGCCGTCAGGCCATTATCAGCAAGCTGGATCGAATCCGGCTGGAAAGCATTGTTTTTGACGGGCTGCCTTTGAGCGAAGTCGTTCGTAACTTGAGCGAGCAGACCAAGCTCCGGGATCCGGAAAAAAAAGGCATCAACTTTTTGATCAATCCCAATGGCGATACCTCCATCGCCACGACCGGTCCCGGTGTTGTCGGTGCTGCAGGCGGCGGCTTTGGGGGCCCTCCGGGCGCGCCCGGTGCTGTGCCCGGTTACAATAACCCGGGCGCCCAAACGGTGGATCCCGCCACCGGATTGCCCGTGGGTCAGGCGGCCGCGGCCGGCGGCAATGAGCCCATTGATTTGAATACCGTGGTCATCAAAATCAATCCGGCCCTGACCGATGTCCGGTTGGCGGATGTGTTGGATGCCATCTGTGAAGTGGCCGATCATCCCATCAAATACAGCATCGAGGATTATGCGATTGTGTTTTCCGCCAAGGGAGCCGAGACCCCCATGCTATACAGCCGTCATTTCCGGGTCGACCCCAACACCTTTGTGCAGGGCTTGCAAAGCGTGAGTGCCTTGAGCTTTGGTCAAAACAATAATTCCAGCAGCGGTGGCGGCAGCAGTGGTGGTGGCGGTGGTGGTGGTGGCGGTGGCGGCGGCGGTAGTGGCGGCCAAAACCAGGGCGGCGCCGTGGTGCCGATCGTGAATGTCGCCCCCGGATCAAGCGGTCTTCGCTCCCAAGGTCAGGGTGGTGGCGGCGGTGGCGGCGGTGGCGGTGGCGGCGGCGGTGGTGGAACCACGGGCGGCGGCCTTGGCGGCGGCGCCGGCGGCAACAATGGTAACGGCGGGTTGAATTATATCACCGTCATGGACCGGACCTCGACCATCAGCACCGAAGCCCGGCAGTTCTTTTCAACCCTGGGCGTGAATCTGGAATTGCCCGGGAAAAGCCTTTTCTTCAATGACCGGTTGGGCGAACTGTTCGTCCGCGCCAGTCAGCAGGATCTGGACACCATTGAAAATGCCATCGAAGTCTTGAACCGCGTGGCCCCGCAGATTCATATCAAGGCCAGATTCATCCAGATTGACCAGGCCAATTCGTCGGCTTTGGGTTTTGACTGGTATCTTGGCAATTATGTGAACGGCAAGGTGGTCGCCAGCGGCGGCAGCGCGCCGTCGCTCAATGTGCCGACGTCGTCGGCCAATCCCGGCGGCACCTTCCCCGGCAACCCGGCGAACCCGGTGACCGGCGCTGCGTCCACTCTAATTCCAGCTTCGGCGGGCAATCAGCTGATTACCGGTGGCCTGCGCAACCCGCTCGGTGCGCCCGCTCTCACCACCATTACCGGTATCATGACCGATCCGAACTTCCGGGTCGTCATCAATGCGCTGGAGCAAAGCACCGGCGCCGAATCGCTCGGTGAACCCGAAGTGGTCACCACCAGCGGCCGGCAGACCGAAATGCGGGCCACCCAGTTGCTGACCATTATAACCGGCTATAACTTCCAGCAGGGTTCCGCCCCCCAGACCTCGGGAACGACCACTCCATAACTTAACGAAGAGCAAACATGAATACCTACGAAGCGAAGATGATTTCCCAACGGGCGTTTGCCGTGCTGTTGCTGTGCCTCGGTATGGCCGCCCCCGGCATTGCCCATGCCCAGGGCATTCAGGCCGGTACCTCGGCCGTTACCCCGCAAACCCAGCAGGTGGAGACGGGCCCCGTGTTGGACGTCGTTCCCGTGGTCCTGTCGGACGGGTATACGATGAATCTGACCTTGATTCCATCGGATACCGAGTTCGCCGGTTATCAGACCCCCCCGCCCGTTGCAGCCACCACCGGCAGTCAAACCGCCAATTATATCCAGTTGCCGGTCGTCCTGCCGGCCTTCACCGTCAAGCAGGTTGTCACGACCGTGAATATCTGGGACAACCAGACGATCGTCATCGGCGGCCTCATTTCCTCCGCCACCGCCAGCACCAAGGACAAGGTTCCCGTGATGGGCGATTTGCCGTTGGTGGGTACCTTGTTTCAAAGCACCTCCAAGACGGTTGAAAAAAAGAACCTGATGATTTTTGTGACGGCCACCATCGTGGATCCAGCCGGTAACCGGGTGCATTCCGATGATGAACTGCCGTTTGCCCAGGCCGCTATCCCGACGCAGCCCACGGCTCCCAATCAGACGTTTCAGCCGGTGACCCCGGCCTCCGCGGCAAAACCGTGATGGGCATGCGTTCGGGTGGGGCGTGATCTGTGAACCGCTTGTTGATTGTTGATGGCCACGCCTACGCTTATCGCGCGTTTTACGCGATTCGGGAATTGCGTTCGCCGTCCGGGCAGCCGACAAATGCGATTTACGGTTTTGTTAAAATGCTCGCCAAGATGCGGGAGTCGGTCAGGCCGACGCATCTGGTGGTGGTGTGGGACGGTGGCTTGAGCGCGGACCGGGTGGCGAGTCTGCCGGAATATAAGGCGCAGCGACCGGACATGCCGGATGATTTGCGGCCGCAGCTGGATGGCGTGGTGGCTTATTTGGAAGCCGCAGGCGTGGGTTCCTTCCGGCGCGACGGGGTGGAGGCCGATGATTATATCGCCTGCCTCTCGCGACACGCCGCCGCCGCGGATTGGTCGGTGGTCATCGCGAGCGCGGATAAGGATTTTATGCAGCTGGTTTCGGCGCGGGTCGGTCTGTTGAACCCGAACGATAAGAGCGAAACCATTTGGACGTCGGACCAGGTGCGCGCCAAAACCGGCGTGGCGCCGGCGCAGATTGTGGATTGGCTGGGCCTGATGGGTGACAGCGTGGATAATATTCCCGGTGTCCCCGGGGTCGGACCCAAGACGGCCGCGAATTTGTTGAACCGGTTCGGCTCGGTGGCCGGGGTGTATGCCCGGTTGGCTGAGGTGAAGTCGGAAAAATTGCGCGCCGCGTTGCACGTTTCCGCCGCCGCCGTTCAGCGCAACCTGAAGCTGGTGCGGTTGCAGGACGATTTGCCGTGCGATTTTTCGCCGGCCGGATTGGCGGAAAAACCGGCGGATGCCAGGCGGCTGGCAGGGTTGTTCCGGTCGTGGGGCTTCAACGGGTTGTTGGCGGCCCTGGAAAAAACGGCGGAAAGCCGCCAAACGGTGTTACTTTAGAATCTGTAAGAAAGATGAATTTGCCTAGCTGGATTAACGGGACGTTTTCGGACAAGCGCGCGGGTCGCGTTTGCGCCGGGGAAAGAATTTTTGGACAAATCGTCCGGATGCACTTAATGTCCGCCAAGCCTATTATGTTTTTGTTGTTCGCCCGACGGGCCGCCATTTTCTGTTGCGGGGGGTTGTTCCTCCTGATTCTTCCCGCCGTGTGGGGGCAGACGAATTATTATTCCAAGAACGGCACCGAATACGCCCTCGTCGGCTCAATGCCGGGCGATCAGGTTTTCCCCGATGCGGCGGTCACCCCCGCCGGCGGCTTCGTGGTCTGGCAGGACAACATCACCGATGGCAGCGGCTGGGGCATCAGCGCCCGTCGGGTGGATGGCACGCTTTCCGGCGCCTATAGCGCCTTTCGCGTAAACCAGCAGGGCACCAACAGCCAGGAAAATCCGCGCGTGGCCCTGTTGAAAAACGGCGGGGCGGTTTTTGTCTGGCAGGGCGGGGCCAATGGGAATCAGCATATCTTTGCCCGTTATCTCACCCCCACTAACACGTTCCTGACCACTACTGATCTGGTGGTCAGCACCTACTCCACCAATTTTCAGGTCAACCCCGCCGTGACGACGCTCAATAACAGCAACGTCGTCGTGGTTTGGGCGAGCTTCGACCAGGCGGGTTCCAGCAGTCTGCAGGATGTGTACTGCAAGATCCTTTCGCCGACCGGCCAGACCATCAGCAACCAATTCTTGGTCAATCAATTTATCAATTACAACCAGCGCACGCCGGCTGTGGCCGCCCTGAAAAACGGCGGCTTCGTCGTCACCTGGGTTTCCGAGCAGGAGCGCAATCTGGCTGCTGTGACCACCACGACCAATAGCGCCGCGGTGGAAAACTCACTAGCCCCGAGCGTGGATATTTATGCGCGCCTGTACGCCAGCAATGGTGCCCCGGCAACGGCTGAATTTCTGGTCAACGCCGATTCCAATCCCTGCGCTAATCCGGTGGTGGCGTCAGCGTCCGACGGGGGATTTATGGTCGCTTGGGATTGCTATGACTTTGTCAACCGCACCAACGGTCTGGATATCTACGCGCGACCCTTTTCCAGCGCCGGTGTTGGCGGCCCTGCCTCGCGGGTAAATTCCTATCTGTCAGGCGATCAATATGCCCCGCGAATCAGCGCGCTGGGCATTGATTACATGATTGTCTGGACGAGCCTCGGTCAGGACGGTTCCCGCGAAGGTGTGTTCGGCCAGTTTGTTCATAACAACGGTTTGCCCGTGGGCGGCGAATTTCAGGTGAACACCACCACCATCAGCCAGCAGATCCAGCCGGTGGTCACTTCGGACGGCGTCAACCAGTTTGTCGTGGCCTGGTCCAGTTACGCCGGCGCGCCCAATAATTTTGATTTGTTCGCCCAGCGTTATCTGAATGTCGCCGCGCTCTTGTCGCCGATGGACGCACCGTTTGTTTATGCGCCGTTCACGTTGGACACCAACGGCATCTATCAGCCGCAGTTGCAGATCTCCTGGCCGCCGCTGCTGGGTATCTCCGTTTCCAATTATCAAATCTATGTCGATGGCTCCGGTGTCCCGGCGGGGGTGACGACCGGCAACTCCTGGACCATGACCGCCGCCAACGGCCTCTCCGCCAGCAGCACGCATTCGTTCCAGGTGGAATATGTCACCACCGGCGGTGCGATTTCCCCGATTTCCGCTGCGGCCGCGGGCGTGACCTGGAGCGGGGGCAACTACTACGGCATCCCCGTGGAATGGCTTGAGCAGTATTACGGAAACACCATTGCCAGCTGGCCGGCCAATGTGAATGCCCCGCTGTCGGCGGGCGGCCAGACTTTGCGGCAGGTGTTCTTGAGCGGCGGCAGTCCGCTGGATTCGACCACCTGGTTGCGGACCACTCTGGCCAACACCAGCCAGGGCATGTTCCTGGGCTGGAATACGCAAGCCGGCGCCACGTATCAGGTGCAGTCGTCGCCCAATTTGGTCACTTGGACCAACCTCGGCTCGGCGCGGTTCGCGGCGGGGGTCAGTGATTCAATTTTTGTCGGTGGTAGTGCGGCGGGCTATTACCGCGTGTTGTTGATGCGTCAATAAATTGAGCAGTATGTTGCAATCATTAAAAAATATTTCGTGGATTCTGTTGCTGGTATTGGGCCAGACGCCGGCTTGGGCTTTTTCTTTGGCGGGGCCGATTGCCAATAATCCCAATCCAATTAACGTTGCCAAGGCGCAGGCGGACGCTTGGCAGGTTTCCGTCATCGGGTATGGCCTTGCCGGCGACATCGAAGCACCTAAAAACATCGGCGAGGGATATCGCTGGAACACGCCCGTGCTTTACTATGCCGTTGACGCGAATTTCTTGGATTTCTTCGGTTCCAACGGGGTGGTGGCTATCAATCAGACATTCTCCATCCTGAACAGCAGTCTGACCAACGTGGATTCTTACAGCACGCCGCTAACGGAATTTCCACTGAATTCGAGAGCCCTGAATTATTCAGCTAGCGCTTTGGGCCTGAAAGATTTGAAGTCAACCTCTATGCAGGCGATGATGCAGGAGTTGGGTTTGGCCGATCCAGTTCGTTACGTCTGGACGTTGCACGACCGGTATTTGCCGTCCGGTGCCGCCTGCCCGGCATATGATTATTTTGTGATTCAAAGAAATTTTGATATCACCGCCTCCCCGCTGAATCAGCTTCAATATTCGCCTTATATCAACGGAACGCTTTACACCTATTATATTCAGGAGGAATGTCCTGCCTCCGTCCCTGATCCGCAAGCGTGGGCCCAGGCGGTCATTGTGGATAAATTGAATTTTAATCCGCCGGTGGCAGCCGCCGATGGCGCTTATCTTCCGACGACTATACCTGCCGGCGGATATTACGTGAGTCTGACCCGGGACGATGTGGCGGGACTCCGGTATTTGTTGACCACCAATTACATTAGTTTTGAATCGCCAACCCCGGGGGCAATTCTGTTGAGCTCCGCCGCCACGGGCGGAACCAACTACGGGGCGCCGTTCCCGTTGTTCACCGAAGATTTGAACACATTCGTCTGGGCCTCACTGACCAACAGTCCGCTCGTCTTGTCCAATTTGTATCCGGGACTCATCATCACCAGTTCCTCCAACAATTTCATTTGGCAGCCGACGACCAACCGCTATGCCTATTATACCAACCTGATTGGTGCCCCGGCCGGTTCTCAGAAGCTCGTGACGGGTCAGACTATCACTTACTCGCTGGTCACCAATTACTACAACACTTACGGTAATATCGTAACCAACTCCTATCGCACCAACAGCACTTACACCTTGGTGACGATTCAGGCGCAGCAGCTCAACGGCGCTCCGGCTGGCACCATTGTCACCAACACCTCCACCTCGACCGTCAATGTGCCGAATGTGCCGTCCGGCGATTTCTATATTAACACCAACACCTGCGGCCCCAACTTGGTTTTAAGCGTCTTGGCGACCAATGTGGTCACGATCACCAATTTGTCCTTGGTGGCGACGAACGCGTCGGGAACCAACCTTGCCGGACTGTATTATTCGCAGACCGTGATTGCTTACGCGACCAATCACATCCTGCTGGTGGAGCCAATCATATGCGGCGCGGCTGCCGTGGGTGGATCCACCACGAATGCTCCCGGCTTGTATCAGGGCATCGGGTGGATGCAGTTCACGAATGCCAGCTACGATTCGCTGCTTGGTCAATATTTCCAACCGATCACCAACACCTACGGAATGCATCTTATCACCAACGGCAAACTGATTAATCAAACATTCCAGCGCGTGATAACGACTCCGGACATTGTGTTTTCTGCGGCGGATATTTCGCCCGGCCCGGCTGATAATTTGGGTGGCAATTATTGGCGTAATAATCCAAATTTTGATCAGGCCAACGCTTTGCCCGGTCTGGCTGGTCCCGGAACCATAAATCCTGCCATCTCGATTGGTTTCAATAAAGCCGGACCCACTTATGTCAATTTTGCCGGTTGGTATGAATTAAATCAGATTGGACCGTTTTTTGCCTGGGGCTCGTTTGACGGCACCACCAATGATCCGATTGTCTATCCCAATGGCACCAGCATTGCCAATCTGGCCAATCAGGTGTTGGTGCAGATTGTTCCGGCCGCCTTGCCCAATGGCACCAATGGCGTGGCTTATCCGATCCAGTCATTTGGCATCACCGGTGGCGCCTTCACGCCCCCTTACACTTGGTCGCTGGCGGCGGGCTCGGGTGGTCTGCCTCCGGGTCTGGCCTTGAACCCCAATGGTACCATCACCAGTCCGACCAGCAATGTCACGCCCGGCACCCCGACCCTGTCCGGCACTTTCGACTTCACCTTGCAACTGACCGATGCCCTTGCGCGATCGATCCAGTGGACTTATTCTATCACTATCCAATGAACGGCACTCAACATTCCAATTTCCTGATCAACCGTTTGCTGTCATGGCCGGTGCTGTGCGGTCTGGCGGGTTTGCTGCTGGCGCCGACCGCGTCGGCCGGCCAGGCATTTTATAACAATTACAGCGTGGTCACAAATCCCGGCAATATTGATGCGACCAATTTCGTCAATTACAATTCATTTTCATCCGGCACGGGCTCCTCGTACGAGACCACGGATACGCTTAACTATACCAACTACGACACCATGACCGGTTCCGGCGGGTTCGTGTTCGACACGCTTACCGCCGGATTTCGTTCCATGGCGAATAGTTTTAATAATCCAGGTGTGATTACCGTCGGGTCGGGGGTTTCTTTGATCGTAAACGCGACCAATCTGGTGAGCCCGGGCCTGTTGGATGTGGGCGCAAGTGGCTTGCTCCAACTGAACGGCCAGAGTGTGAATTTGTCTTACGCCTCGCTCGTCATGGAAAGCGGTGGGGGGAGCAGCTACCCTTCAAGTGTTTCCGGTTCAGGCGATTTTGGTGTGAACACTAATTTTACTTGGGATCCCACCGTCGAGCTGACGGCGAACAGCGCAACCTCCTCAATTCCTAATCTATTCTCTATTGGCACTGTCAATTTTAAGGCCTATTTTGACGCTCCTGCTCCTTCTCCAACCAGAACCAACACGGTTATCCGGATGGTTTTCATCGAGAATCTGAATACCAATTATTTGAATAATGTTTATTTTTTCGCTTCCAACCTGGGTCCTGGAGCCGCCACGGTTGAATGGGTTGGGACCTCAACAAATCCTGTCACCCAAGTAGTAACGACTAATTATCTTTATCTTAATAATGATTATGTCTTGGGAGCCTCCACCAATGTAACGCTTAGTGCCGCCGGCGTCCCTTCGAATTTTACCTTTTCCGAAACCACAACGAGACCCACCCTGCCGGCGGCGGCAGTACCGGGTTTTCTGAAGGCCGGACTGACCCCTCCCGGGCCGAACACCAATAACTATTCATACGTGCAGGCGCTGCTTCTGCCCACCACGGTGGCAACCGGTCCCACTTCTCAAAACCCGACCGGTGCGATCACCAACTTGCCGGCGCGCATTCAGATTTCGGCTAGCCGGGAACTCGGTCTGGCGCTGGCCAGCATCTCCGGACCGAATTATTTGTCGCTCAACTGCACCAACCAGTTTGATGGCAGTGCTGGCGCTACCATTGTCTCTCCTTATAGCGACATCAATCTGGGTGTCACCAACGGGTTTATCACCGTGAGCAACCTGTTGCAGTCCGTCATTCCGGTTTGGAACGGGTCGGTCACGGCTTGGAGCACGGAATGGTTTGCCACGGATACCAACGCCGTTTATGGTGGCACCAATGGCATTGTGGATTTCCGCGCCGTGATTGTGCAAAGTTCGCTCTTCCTGGGCGTTTCGCCGCAGATTCAGAATTTCAAGCTGCACGGCACGAATCTGGTCATCAGTGATGTGTTGAACATCTACAACAATCTTTCCATTGATGCCCAGAGCCTGACGCTGACCGCCAATACCGGATTTCCAAACAACGGCTCCGGTTCGCCGGACGGCGAATTGAACATCAATAATAACAATATCTTTTTTGCGAGCTCGTTGCCAAACCTGCTTTGGCTGACCAACAATGGAACCATCACGACCGGAAATGCTGCTAATTTCGGCGGTCCATCGCCGGCCAATTATCTGGCTTTCGTCAACAATGGTTTCATCTCGGATTCGGGTTCGACGATTTATGCGAGTTATTTCCTGAACAGTGGAACCATCGCCAACGGCTCCGGCAATTTCTTGCTGCAATCGCAAGCTGCCGTTCTGACCAATGGCTCTATCACTGCCGTTGGCGACTTTGCTATTTCCGCAAATACGTTGACGTTGGGCCAGGTAAACATTCAGGCGGGCCGATCGCTTACCTTGCTGGCGACTAATTTGCTGACGGATAATGGGACAGTTAATAAATGGTATGTCGGGGCCTCAAGTCTGAATGGGATTAACCTGCCCATCCTGCCGGTTTCCGGCGATTTGTTGGGCACGACCATCACGTTAAATTGCGGTGCCCGCCAAAATGTCGCCAGCACTTGGGCTGGGGCGGATCGGGGGTTGACGAGCGCTGGATACCAAAACGATGCTGCCTTGGGCGGGTTGATTCTGAACGCGGCCAGTGTACCGGCATACAGCCTGTTCACGTTTAACCCCGCCACCGGAACCAACGCGCTGTATGTGGTCAATCTGTATTTGACCAATTCTGCCGCCACGCTCAAACCTGGCACCCAGATGGCCGCGGCGCTGTCTATTAGCCCGAACATGGTGATCTACTATCAAAATGCCTACAGCAACGGGGTGGCGGTCTCCTCCATCATCAATGGCTGGAACAACAACGAGCTTCGCTGGGTCACTCCTGCCGATTTGGCGGCGGTGGCCACCATTGAGCTTGTTCAGCCGTCCGACCCGCCCGCTTCCTTCAATTTCAAGGTCAACGGGGTTCAGTTCCCGTCCGGTCTGGTCACCGGTGCCAGTTATCCGGTCATCATTCAGGCGGCCACCAATTTACTGTCCCCGACTTGGGTGAATGTCTACACCGGCACGCCGCCATTCACTTTCAACGATTTCAGTTTCACCACCAATAAGCAGCAGTTTTACCGCGCCAAGCAAGGCTGGTAAGCTGAACATGAAAGTTTGCGGATTGACCGGTGGCGTGGGGATGGGCAAATCCACCGCCGCCGGTTTCTTTTCCCGGTCGGGTGTCCGCGTCGTGGACACGGACGAAATCGCCCGTCGGCTGGTTCGGCCCGGCCGGCCCGCGCTCGCGGAAATTCAGGCTGCTTTCGGCCCTGACCTACTGGCGCCCGACGGCACCTTGCGGCGTGAAGCCTTGGCCCGCATTGTCTTTGCCAGCGACCCCGACCGGATAAAGCTGGAAACCATCCTGCACCCGCGTATCCGCGAATACTGGCAGGCGCAAATCGAGACCTGGCGCCGGGAGGGTTGCGCGCTCGCCTTGGTGGTCATCCCGCTCCTGTTTGAAACCGGCGCCGAACCCAATTTTGATAAAATCATCTGTGCCGCCTGCACGCCTGCCGCCCGGCACGAACGTCTGGCCGCGCGCGGCTGGAATGCGGATCAAATCCGGCAGCGTATCGCCGCCCAGCTCCCGGTCGAACAAAAGATCGCCCGTTCCCATTTTGTCCTGTGGACCGATGGGTCCCTGGCGTCTCACGCCCGCCAGGTGGACCTCATTTTGACGCGTCTTTAACTAACCCGAACTCCGAATGGATTGGGTAATGATGCAACCCCGTCTGGCGGCTGGGGCAATTTCCGTCCGCCTCGAACCTCCGTCGAGCTCTGACTTTCTCCCAATCCTCCATCCTGGTGGGGCGAGAGTCCCTCGAGCCCTGACCTTGTTCCCGCCTTCTTCTGATTCGAAATCAACCGCTTTTCTGCTTTCTGATCACGCCTCACAGATACCGCCATCCGGCAACTTTTTTTATATTCAGCATGTCAGCTTTTAGCTTTTCAGTGTTTTGAGTTAAGCTGCCAACTGCCAACTGACGACAATGGCGGTTTACCCGTCATTGGTTTTCCATTCGGTTCATTCTGTCTAAAAAATCCGTGTTCGTCCGTGCCCATCTGGCCCTAGGCGTCCTTGGCGCCTTGGTGGTTAAGATTAGATCTGGTGCAAATAATGCTGTAAAATTTAGCTCAAGAAATGACAGCCGGCAAACAATTGATCCATGATCCTTCGGTACTGGGCAAACTGGTGAAAATTTAAAATCCGGTACCCTTTGGTACCTTTAGGTACCTTTAAGTTACCTGGACCCGCTATAACGACGACGAACCGCTGATAAAATGGCTGATAAGGTGTAAGAAAAGTTTCCAGTGCTGACTAGTTTGGTGCCACTGCCGAACGGGTTGGCCGGGGTTCTTTGAAAATCTAAATTTTTCGGGTATTATGGATGGCGCGCCGCGCTTGCATTTGTTTGTCGGGGACAGTGCGCTGCGCCATCCGGTGCCGTCTTGGCTCCCAAATCAGTCTTCGCTTCGGCCCTGCTCTAAAAAGTTCGGAGTTGAATGTTGGCTCGCCAAGGCGGATCCCTCACGCATCACGTATTCTGCCGCTACACTGCCAACTGACGACTGACGACTTGGCTTCCTTTGTTGTTCAATTGCCACCGGGCCTCACAGCCACAACACCTGCCGGCCGTGATACCTTTTGTCAATTTTTGCCATTTTCAAAACGGGGTATCAAAAAGGCGCAAAAAGTATCAAAAGGTATCAAAAAGTATCATCCGCCCATTTCCACTTTCACCTGTGCGGCTATCAAACCTTAGCCGCCGGCGTAAGGAGCCTCAAACCTCAACGATCCTGGATAACTTGGTTGACGAAATACCATCTGCGTTAATCGGCGAAATCTGCGGAGTAGACCTGGCGCCGAAATCACCGGCAACCCTCAACACCCCTGACCCGACCAAGCCGTTTAAACATATAAGCCACAGACATCTACACACTCAATCTGCTGGTCGTGTCACCTTTTGTTCATTTTTGGCCTTTTCAAAACGGGGTGACAAAAAGGGACAAAAGGTGCCAAAAGGTGCCAAAAAGTGACATCCGGCCATTTCAACTGCCCTCCGGTTTTCGGCGGAACGATCATTCCCTCGCGCTGCGGCTGCCGGAATATTCAGGTTTCCGGTTCCGTTCAAAGCTTACCACCAGATTGATCACCGGGAAAAAATCGGCCGCTCAAAACTGGACCAAAATTTTTCGGCCCCTTTTTGGTCGCGAAACGGTTGGATTTTGGATGCTCTATCAACCACTTACGAAAGTTGGCCAAAATTGAGGGTCCGGTGTTCAAGTCCTATGGCCGTCTCAACTCGCCACCCGCCACTTGCCACTTTTCAAAAATATTTCATTTCTTGGTCCGGTTTGGTCCGGTTTGGTCTGGTCTCGAAGGTCGCCGACGCCCTAGGGTGACCATTTTTGGTCCAGAAAAGGAGCGGATCTGAGCCCCTCAACAACGGCAGGGCGCGCCCGATCTCACCAAGCCAAGGCCAAGTCCATATAAAGCGGGTAATGCAATACTGTGATAAAAAAATCCAAGGGTAGGTTTGGCTTGGCGCATTGTGGACTGCGGCGGGAAGCGAAGCGCCACGCCGCTTTCGCCCGCCCGCAGGGGCTGTTTCCCTTCGATAATCTACGCCCGTTCCAAAGCTGTTTCGCGGCTCCCGCCCGGCCACCGCCGTCCATGCCCCCTCGCCACCATGGTCCCCCCTTCTATAAATTGTCTCAGACCCGGCTGATCTGCGTTGCCCTCGTCCGATCTTACCCGGACTGGTATGGGTCCAACGCCAGAACCGGTCAATGGAACCGTAGATTAAAAAGTTTTTTACGCGGCGACACGGGTGGGTTTGGTCTGCCCAGAACCGGTGGGTGCCGCTAAAACGGCTCTTTCTTTTTTATTCCTTTGAATAATTTAAGGCACTGCCAGACGGAAGAATGCCGCAGTGTTGGAAGCGGTGAAATAATAGGGGCTGGTGGCTCCGCTGATCGTCGTCCATGAACCGGGCAGACTGGCGGTGGTTTGCAGCCCGGCCGTGGGATTAGACCAGGTGAGAACCAGTGAGTTTCCTGAACGTGAAATCGTCAGATTGCCGGCCGATTGCACCAGGGTGATGGGTTGGCTCAAGCCCGGGCCGCATAGATTGCTCATCACCAATTGATAAACCCCCGCATCCGTTGGCACCGCGGCATTGATCGCCAGTGAATTGCTCGTGGAACCGCTGATATGAAGGCTGTCCGTCAGGTTGACGCCATCTTTCTGCCATTGGTAGCTGATGCTTGGTGCGCCACCTGCCAAAACCGGTAATTGCACTGCTTGTCCCGGTAGAAAATATTGGATTATTGGTTGCGTGAGTACAGTGGGGCTGTCTAGGTAAGTTAACTCGTAAGTGTAATTGGTGTTAATGGAGATGAATACCCCCCCAAATTCCACCATCGCATTGCGCCATGTGTCGAAGCACATGGATCCGTATTGTTGCAAGGCCGCACCAGCCGTTGGTGTCGGCGGATCGGCCTGCCACTGCTGGCCGTTCCACCGCCAGATAAAACGATAGCCGTTAGGGTAAGGCAGGCTGGCGATGTTGGTTCCATCCACGACGCCGGCTACAAATCCATAAACCACTGATTCGCCACGGAAAGTGTCAAAAGCCGCCATGGCACTGCCGTTGGCACCACCAAATACCTGGCCTGATTGCGGTCGTTCGTTCCAGGCTGAACCGTTCCACTCCCAAACCCCCGCCGATGCGTATGTGTTATAATTGGACTGCGAGTTCGCACCCAACAAAACCGCCACATTCCGCAGGGAATCGAAGGTCATTAATGGGTGGCTGTCTACTGGCGTCGCGCCGGCGGGTGTCTTCAGCCGCCAATCGGTCCCATCATACCCCCACAATGAACTGTCCAATCCCCCGAAGATCAATGTTTCACCGTGCATCCTGTCGTAACATCCGGCCATCCACCACGGCTGGTTCCAGCTCGGTACATGCGGCGTGGGGATGTTCACCCAGTTGCTTCCATCCCATTCCCAGGTGTCTTTGGTGATGAGAAGTTGAGACCCGGCATAATACTCCCCGCCAAACAGCACGCAGCGATGCCGGAGACTGTCGTAAACCATCTGCGCTTGTTCACGCGCCGGGGGAGCTATGGCGGTAATCCGCTTCGTCCAATTTGTGCCATCGAATTCCCAGGTGTCATTGGGCACCGGCAATCCAGAAGCGTTGGCTCCGCCAAAAAGCACAGTCACATGCCGGTCGCTGTCATACGCCATCGAGCCATAATAACGCGGCGGCGGACCCTGGGTGGCCGCCACCAGCCACGGCGGATTGGGCGTGACCCGTAAACTGAAGGGGCCAACGGTGACGGGTCCGCAACTATCGGTGATGACCGCGGTATAAGCCCCGTCATCCCGATATTGAATGTCCGCAAAATTCAGGCTAAAGGTGGTGCCGCCGCCCGCCTGCGCCACCGCATTGGTCGTGATCCGGGTATCGGGCACGACCGGATATCCATTGCGATACCATTGGATCGTCAGCGGGCCCTTGCCCTGCGCCGTCAAGGTCAGGGTTTCCGGCTGGCACAGCGTCGCCGTGCTGGAGGCCGGCGGCGGTTGGATCGCCCAGATACCCACCGAAACCTGCACCGGCAAACTGGTAAATGTGCCGTTTCCACTGTTGACTTGAAGGCTATACAACCCCGACTGGTTCGTTGTTGCGGAAACGAAGTTCAACTGCGGACTGGTCTGGCCGGAGATGGGTTGGCCATTGAATAGCCATTGGTAGCTGGCCGGTTGCGGGGAGGTAATGACACTCAAGGTGCCGTTGTCACCCGGACAGAGCGATAGCGATGACGGCGTTACAAACGATAAGGTGACGGGGGCGGAGGTGACGCCGCTCGCGCTGATCGCCACCAGGTAAGTCCGCGGGACCAATCCGGTCGGTAGGGTGAACTCGGTCGTTTCCACCGCGTTGCCCGACTGCACGCCGCTGCTGCTCCAGTTGTAGGTGCGGCCATAACCCAGATTGCCGTTATTGGTGTCCATGAACATGATCAACGGATAATTGCTGGCCATCTGCTTGTTGTCCCCGTAAGCCGCACCTTCGGAGATACCGTTCAACCCTGTGCCCGTGAGGTGAAACGAACCGTCGGCATTCGGCGTGATGCTGGTGATGGTCGGCTGCTTGCCCAGCGTCACCTGCGGCCCATCGGGCACATAAACATAGAGCGGCGCGTCGTTATAGGGAAAATTCCGCTCGATCGAATTGCAATAAAGCACGCTCCCATCCGGCAGGGCCAAAAAGGCGGTTTCAAACGGCGGGGTGTTATCCGTTGAACCCGTCGGGCCACTGACCTGCGTAAACTGGCCGGTGGGTCCGACACTGTAATCGTATTCATAGAAGCTCGTTGGCTTAGGAAAATTGACGTTGGTGTTGCTGTCCACGAAAGGGGGGCCGGCCACCGCGCACAGTATCTTGCCATTGGGCATCATCACCGCCGGGGCGTCCGCCGCCGAAAGTCCATTGGGAATATCCGGGCCGGCCACCCAAGTGCCGGGTGTGGTGCTTCCGGATGGGGTGTAAATCGCGGTGTGGCCGCTGCCGCCCAGATAAAATGCCTTGCCGTTTGGCAGCAGCAGGCCCGCCCCGATTTCTCCGATGAGATTGGCCGCTGAAAGATTCACCCACAGGTTTACCGGCAGGTTTGCATCCGGAATCCAGGTGCCGAGTGCGGGAATGTAACGTTCGGAGTTCGTCCCCGCCTGTCCCGGGTTACCAGTTAAAGGATCGATCGATAAAATACTCCCGTCCGGCAATTTGACCCAGGACACTTCGGTCTGCCGGTATACATTGGTCGGCCCTTGCGACCAGCCATTTGTGCCGGGGTTGTAACGAAGATCTGCACCGAAAACACTGGCGGCAACCGGCGCCAGCAATACGCTGCCGTCGGCCAGCATCTTGGATTCGCAATCAATAAACGATTGATTCTGGGTTTGTGAAAAAACGGGGGATTGTTGTGTCGGATTAAGCAAGTTGGTCGGTGGATTAACATGGGTCCAGGAGCCGGACCCGCCATTGGCCAAAGGGTCGAAAACTTCCGCTGTGGCCCCGCCCGTGCCATATTCACCTCCCGCCACCAAAAGCCTGCCGTCGTGCAGAACCTGGGCGGCATGAAACAGACGCGAGTCGTTCATGGGCGCCACGTCGGACCAGGTGCCATTGACGTAATGGCCGTTGATATCAGGAGTCAATCGATACCACACATAGCCGAAAGAAGAGCTGGAGGTATTGGGGTTGTTTTCGGCCATCACCGTGCCATCCGGCATTAATATCATCAGGCCGACCGCCGCCTTGGCATTGTTGCCCGTGATAAGCCAGCTTCCGCTGGCCCGCGCCCGGCTGGAAATCATCATTCCCAAGGTTATCGCCCACAGCCCCGCCAAAAGAACTCCGGTGAGGTTTTTAAAATAGTTTTTTTTCATGGGTGGGTTTAAGCATGAATTTTCTTGTGTCTTCCTTTGCTGTCCTTGCCTTGTCGATGGCATCGGCTGGCTGGTTGGGTTAAATCATTTTTTAAATTCAGTTCTGAATACTCTGATCATGCCACCCGCTTATAGTGGTGTTTTACTTTTGTTGTTCCACAATTGCAATATAAATCAATATCAACGCTGGTTTGTAACCCGGTAGAAAATGATGGCCGGTCGCCGGCTGGCTCGGTGCGGTTCTGGCCTCGCTTCTCACCCGATTCTCGGGCCATTGATGAGTTGACTCCGCGGGCGTGTCCATCAACAATCAAGCATAACTTTCTTCTAAAAAAATATTATCATGAAGTCATGTTTCAATCTGCTCAGGTTATTCACCTTCGTCATCGTTCTGGTGCTGGCCGCCGGTTGCGCCACGACGAAACATGCCGAGAGCATGTTGTCCGCCGCCGGATTTAAAGTGGTGAAGGTCGGCACGCCTCAGCAGGAGCAAAAGCTCAAGTCGCTGCCGCCGGGAAAAATCACCACGGTCCAGCGTAACGGCAAGACCTACTATGTTTTTCCCGACGTGGCCCATGACCGGATTTACCTCGGCACCCTGATGGAATATCAGAATTACCAGCAGATGGTTTTAGATAGTAAAATCGCCGCCCAGGACCGAGTGGCTGCCGACATGGCCCCGGTGGACGGGGCGGATTGGGCCGATTGGGATTCGTGGGAGGTTATCACCTGGTCGCCCAATTAAGTTCGAAATCCTGCTGCCATTCCCGACGGGTGGCTTCATGGAGCTGTCAAGTTGCGGTGGTGGTGAATCCTATCCGTGGGGATGGAAAACTAGTTCAATTTATGGTCTCAATATTCAAATTCGTCGCTTCTAGCCTGGTCAAAACCGTATTCTCGACGGCGCCGGTTATCGCTCTGGTCCTGTTTATCAGTCTCGGCCGGTCCGGCGCTGAAGGAGTCAAGCCGCCGGTCATCACGGACAAGCCGGACATGACCTGGTTCACCGATGCGCGGCTCGGCATTTTCATCCATTGGGGCATCTACTCCGAAGGCAAGGGCAGCGAGTCGTGGGCTTTCCACGGCGGCGATATGCCCTACGACGTTTATACCAATCAGGCCAGTACGTTCACCGCCGCCCATTACGATCCGGAACAATGGGCGCAACTCTTTAAGGCCGCCGGCGCCCGTTATGCCGTCCTGACATCCAAGCACCACGACGGGTTCGCGCTCTGGGACACCGCCCAAAGCCGGTTCAACGCGAAGGATTTTTCACCCGCCGGGCGCGACCTGGTGGGTCCTTACTGCGCTGCCCTGCGCGCGAACGGCCTGAAAGTCGGGCTCTATTTTTCGCATCTCGATTGGTCGCATCCGGACTATGCCAGCGTGCTGAATGAAGCCGGACAGTCCCCGTCCGATCGGACCAACCGTTTTTCCTATCCGCAGGGGCCGGAAAACCCGGCGGCCTGGCAGCGGTTTCTGGCTTTCCACGACGCCCAATTGAAGGAAATCTGCGAACGTTTTCGTCCCGATCTGCTGTGGTTTGACGGCGACTGGGAGCGATCGGCTGCGCAGTGGAAAATGGCCGGGCTGCGTCAACTTTTGAAACAATGGGATCCGGGTGTCATTTTGAACAGCCGCATGCAGGGCTATGGTGATTATCAAACCCCCGAGCAGGCATTGCCCGTGATCGCCCCGGACGGACCGTGGGAACTTTGCATGACTATCAACGATTCCTGGGGTTATCAACAGCGGGATCATAACTTCAAATCCGTCCGCCAGATTGTCCGCCTGCTCACCGAATGCGCCTCGCAGGGTGGCAACCTGCTGCTCGATATCGGCCCGCGCAGCGACGGCACCGTCACGCCGGAAGAAACCCAGGTGTTGCTCGGACTCGGCCGCTGGACGCATAAAAGCGCCGAAGCGCTTTACGGCACCATCGCCGGTATTCCCAAGGATTATTATTACGGGCCCAGCCTGTTGAGCAAGGACCGGTCCGTGCTTTATCTGGTTTGTTACGACCATCCGGCCGATGGGGTCTATGTGAAGGGAATCCGCAACATCATCAAGCGCGTCAGCGTCGTCGGTGGCGGGGAGTTGAAGTCCCGCCGCTTCATGCAGGCGCTCTGGGCCAATCAGCCCGGCATCCTGATCGTTGATCTTCCCGAAGCCGCCATGGATCCCGACGCCACGATTATCAAGATAGAACTGGACGGGCCGCTCTCGCTGGTCGGGCAGCAGGAATAACCGGATTCGTCCGGCGCAGCGATTTTGCTCCTGATGTCGGCACCCGATGGTTAAACTCTTTCGGCATGGCAATCCTCGGCAAACGCAATCTGCTCTCCATCATCCGGGAATCCAGCCCCGGCCTATACCTGGATGGCGGGGAACTCGGCGAAATCCTGCTGCCCGGCCGGTATATTCCGAAAAATCTCGTCCAAGGGCAGAAACTCGATGTGTTTGTCTATCGCGATTCTGAAGACCGGCTCGTGGCCACCACCGAAACGCCAAACGCCATGGTCGGCGAATTCGGCTATATGAAAGTCATTAACGTTCATCCGCAGGTCGGCGCGTTTCTTGATTGGGGGCTGGCCAAGGATTTGCTGGTGCCCTTCCGTGAACAGGAATTCCCCCTGCGCGTCGATGACTGGGTGGTGGTCTATATCGGGCTCGACCTGAAATCCAACCGCATCCTCGCCAGCACCCGGCTGAACCGGCACCTGAACCGCGAACCGGCCGCCTATCGCGCCGGCCAGCCGGTCACGTTCCTCGTCACCGGCAAAACGCCGCTCGGCTACAATGCCATCGTGGAAAACGCCCATCGCGGCCTGCTTTATAAAAGCCAGCTTTCCGCCGCGCTGAAAATCGGCGCGAAGTTGAAGGGCTTCATCCGCGAAGTCCGGGCGGGCGGAAAAATTGATTTGAGCCTGGATGCGTCCGGCTATAAACGGGTCGCCCCGTTGACGAACCTGATTGTCTCCGCCCTCCAGATCAGTGGCGGCAAGCTGGCTTTTGATGACGACAGTTCCCCCGCCGAGATCCGGCAGAATTTTGGCGTCAGCAAAAAAGCGTTCAAGCAGGCGCTGGGCAAACTTTACAAGAGCCGGCGCATTGCCTTTCTCAAGCCGGGCATTGAACTGCGGGATAACGAATCATGGTCGCCCGCGGGTGATGCTCAAGCCGCGGTTATGACAAAAAAAGCCAAATAAAAGACAAAGGACGGAGGGCAACCCTTGGCGAAATCTGCGAAAAAGTTCATTGTTCGGTGGCAGAACGTCTCTTCAGCGGGGTTCCTCACCTCCACCTCCTTGGCGTCTACCACCGGACGAATTTTTTTTCGGCCGACCCGATCGCCGGCGGAACCCGCGGCCACTAGGTTCCATAATTCCACACTTTGCCATTGCTTTGCCGTGCCGGGAGGAAAAGACTCTGCTATAAAGTTTCCACGTTATGTTGCTCACCAAAGATGAACTGCGCAGTCTGGTTGAACTCACCCATCAATCGCCGCACTCGCTGCTGGGCATGCAGCCGCTCGGCGACCAATCGGGGCTCGTGGTCCGCGCGGTGCTCCCCGGCGCCCAAAAAGTCGAGGTTCAACCGGTGCACGAGCCGGACAAGCCGGCGTTCGAGCTGAAACGGATTCCCAATACGGACGTGTTTGAGGGCCAGACCCGGCTCGCCAGCGCGGTTTATGCCTATGATCTCGTGATCACGGATCATCAGGCTAAGATTCGTCGCACGCGCGATGCCTATTCCTTCCTGCCGACGCTCGGCGAGGCCGATTTGTTTCTGTTCGGTAAGGGCGATGAGCGGAAAATCTATGACAAGCTGGGCGCGCAGCTCCGCACCATCGACGGCGTTCCCGGCGCAAGTTTCGCGGTGTGGGCGCCGAACGCGCAGCGCATCAGCGTCGTCGGCGATTTCAACGGTTGGGACGGGCGTGTTCACGCGATGCGTCTGCTGGGCGCGTCCGGCGTCTGGGAAATTTTCATCCCCGGCGTGGGGCCGGGCGCCCATTACAAGTTCGAGATTCGCGACGCGCACGGCCAGATCAAGCTGAACACCGATCCGTTCGGCTTTTTCTTCGAGGTCGCGCCCAAGCAGGCGGCCATTGTCTGGGACACGCAGAAATTCAAATGGACCGACGACGCCTGGCTCAAGCAGCGCCGCGAGCGCGACGCCTTGCGCTCGCCGATGAGTGTCTATGAAATGCACATCGGTTCGTGGCAGAAAAAAACCGCGACCGAATCCTGGAGCTATCGTGAACTGGCGAAGCCGCTCGTGGATTACGTCACACGCCTGGGCTTCACCCACGTCGAGTTTCTGCCCGTTGCGGAGCACGCCTTTTATCCCTCGTGGGGCTATCAGGTCACCGGCTTTTTTGCGCCCACTAGCCGTTTTGGCACGCCGGAGGATTTTCAGTTTCTCGTGAACGCCCTCCATGCCGCCGGCATCGGCGTCATCGTGGACTGGGTGCCCGCGCATTTTCCGCGCGACACCTGGGCGCTCGCCAGATTCGACGGCACCGCGCTCTTTGAGCACGAGGACCCGCGCAAGGGAGCCCACCAGGACTGGGGCACGCTGATCTTTAATTTTGGCCGGAACGAGGTTTCCAATTTTCTAGTCGCCAACGCCTTGTTCTGGTGCGAACGGTTTCACATCGACGGTTTGCGCGTGGACGCGGTCGCCTCGATGCTGTACCTCGATTACTCGCGCAAGGCCGGTGAATGGATTCCCAACCAGTACGGCGGGCGCGAAAATCTTGAGGCGATTGAGTTCCTCAAGAAATTCAACCATATCACGCATACGGAATTCCCCGGCGTGATGACAATCGCGGAGGAATCCACCGCCTGGCCGCAGGTGACCCGCCCGCCTTATATCGGCGGGCTCGGCTTCTCCTTCAAATGGAACATGGGCTGGATGCACGACACGCTCGGCTATTTCAAGCGCGAGCCGGTGCATCGCAAATATCACCAGAATGACCTCACGTTCGCGATGCTGTATCATCATAACGAAAATTTTGTGCTGCCGCTCTCGCACGACGAGGTCGTGCACGGCAAGGGCTCGCTCATCACGCGGATGCCCGGCGATGACTGGCAGAAATTTGCCAACCTCCGCACGCTTCTCGCGTATCAATGGTTTTTCCCGGGAAAAAAATTGTTGTTCATGGGCGGCGAAATCGGCCAGCGCGCCGAATGGAATGAAAATGCCCAGCTCGACTGGTGGCTGCTCGACGCGGGCCCGTTTCACCGCGGCGCGCAGAAATTTGTCGCCGACCTGAACCGGCTTTATCAGCATTCGCCCGCCTGCTGGCAGGCGGATTACGATCATGCGGGTTTCAGTTGGATTGATTGCACCGACCGCGAAAACAGTGTGCTGTCATTTTTGCGCCAGACGGCCGACGGGAAAAATCAGACGGTGGTCATCCTGAATCTTACGCCCGTGCCGCGGCCGAATTATCGCATCGGCCTGCCGCGCGGCGGCAAATGGAAGGAAGCCTTGAACAGCGACGCGGCCATTTACGGCGGCAGCAACCAGGGGAATTATGGCGGTGTTACGGCGCAAAACCACGCCTGCCATGGTCACTTGCAGTCGGCGGAGTTTAACCTGCCGCCCTTGAGCGTGATCGTGCTTCAGGCGGAATGAAATCGTCGGTTTGAAGCCGCGTAGCGGCGACCGAAAATAGCCCGCCGTTTCAACGGCGGGGTTCGTTGTGAAAAATGAGAAAGCGCCGAAGGGGCGGCCGAGTCTTTCGTCTCTCTTAGGCTTGTTTTTTAGTTTCAATCCCGTCGTTGAAACTGCGGGCTGATTTCACCTGCGCTTTTGGCGCTGAAAATCAAAATGAGAGTTGAACCACGCGCTCCTGAATCTGGTTGTTCCAGCGGTTGAAGTAGCCGGAAAGCCGGTAAATTTCCTCCAGCTTTGTCAGCATTTCCCGGCGTGCCGATGCGTCCGCGGCAATCCATCGGGCGTCCAGGGATTTTAATTCGCCGTTCAGCTTCTCCCGTAATTCGTTGAGTTTGCGTTGTCGGCTGTTCAGCTTCTCGACCCAATCCTGTCCGCGCTCAAAGAGCTGGACCTGCACCAGGGGTGAGGTGACTTTGGATTTTTCCGCAAGAAATCCATCCGTGTTTTTGCATACGGTCGCGATCTCGGCGAACAAATCGGCGAGCGCGGGGGGGATCTGCTGGATGTCCTTCGGCTTCGCGCCGAGTTCGAGTTCAAGCAGATGCAGCAGGCGGAGCTTGGGGTCGGCCAGACAATTGTAGGCGGCATTCAACTCAATGTAGCGTTTCGTGACTTCCGCCTTTTCGGAATCACTCGCGTTGTGGACGCGGTCGGGATGTGCGCCGGATGCCCGCGCGAGGAATTTCTGTTTAAGCAAATCCACATCCAGCCACGGACGGCGCGGTTCGTTGAGCAGGGCGAAATTGTCAGTCATTGGAAATCAGAAATGTTCAACATTGAACTTTCAACTCCCAACCTCCAACCGAAGTAAAATACGCAGCCTTCGATGTTCGGCGATGAATGTTGAATGTTCCCCCGTTTTTACGCGCTGAAGCTCTCACCGCAGGAGCAGCTTGTGGCCGCGTTGGGGTTTTTCACCTTGAAACCGCCGTCCTGCAGCGCCTCAACGTAGTCCAGTTCGCTGCCGGTGACGTAGAGTGCGCTCTTGGGGTCCACGACTACGCGCACGCCGCCGCTTTCCACCAGGATGTCGCGGCTGGCCGGGCCGTCCTGCAAATCCATTTTGTACTGCAGGCCGGAGCAACCGCCGCCGACGACCGCCACGCGCAGGACCCCGGTTGGCCGGCCTTGCCTGGTGAGCAGCGTGGAAACTTTGTTGGCGGCGCTGGCGGTCAGTTTGACGAGACGTTCATCGCCGGTGCGAAAACTGGACGCGGTCGTTGGTTTGCTGGCGAGGTTGGCTATCATTTTTAACTTCCAACAACGTAGCCGCTTCCGCCCTGATCGTCAATCTGGCGTAAGCCGGACCGGCGCGATCGGCAAAACGCAAATTTTAATTCATCTGCGCTTGCGTTTGCCAAGTCCGCGATTAAATTAGCCGCGTTCTGGAATTCGAGCAAAAAAAGCTAAGTCACGAGATACGGAAGGCTGATGCCGGTCGTACTGTGTTGAAATTCGTTGCCCGGGTTCAGGAAAAAGCTGCCGACGATCCGTTCATCCGGTGGCTGCGCGACGAAAAAACGGTGCCGATTGATTGGCACACGTTTGGTGTGGAAAAACTTCAATCGGAATAGCCGCCGGAAGGCCGGCGCTTTAAAAATCCTCCCGGCTTTGAATTCGGCCCCATTCTCACTGCGGCCATCCCCGGGGACTTTTCCCGGGCGGGACTTGAAGTCCGGAAAGGTTAGCGGGCAACCATCGTGGTCGTGATTTTCTGCTCGTCCAGTTTTCGCTCGTGGTAATCCACGATGCGATTGATCACCACTTCGCGGCCTTCGAGATGCCAGTCCATGTTGCGCGCGAACCAGTAGCCTTCGGGCGTCCGCACCCGGGTGAAATCATAGTTGAATTTCCAAATCGCACCGACCAGTCCGCCGAGCACGTTGACTTGCTGGGTCAGGTGCAGTTGCGCCTGGGCGATGGCGTAATCCCCTTCATCCACCCAGATGCGGCCGGCAGCTTTGTTGATGAATTTGTCCGCAAATTGGTTCACTGGCAGATGATCGTTGAGGGGGACGAAATCCGCCACAATCGACGGCCGGCCGTTCAGCATTTCCCGCGCGACGACCTTGAACTGAAACCGCTTGATCAGATTCGGGATGGAATAGTCTTTCACTTTCAGGGCCTTGCCCCGGATGTTGGAATGGGTGTCGGAAACCGGCTCGTCCTTCACGGCGGGCGGCGGCGTGGCCGGTGGAGCTGAGGGGTGTCCGGAGGAGTTGGCCGCCATGCGCAGCGCCTTGTTTTCCACGCTGCGTTTCTCCTCGCGGCTTTTCAATTCACCGGCGCTGTTGCGGTATTCCCACGTACGGGTGCGGATGTATTGGTAGTTCATGTCGAACAAATTGTCGTTCTTGTCCTCCTGATTGACCGCCCGGGCGACCACGTGCTGTAGCACGTAATCCACGGTCGGCAACGGCTTCGCCTCGGCGGGGCCGGCGCTGTCGGGTTGCGCCCGGGCGAAGTTCGCTAGCACCAGCAGGCAGGCCAGGGTCAAAGTGGCTGTTTTCATGAAGCATTAGATGCCGGAACTGGCTGATTTATTCAATCCGGTAAAATCATCTCAGATTCCGTGTTTATCTGTGTACATCCATGGTTTATTCTCCGCCGCGTGAAATTGATTTCCTGGAATGTCAACGGCCTGCGCGCCGTGCTGAAGAAAAACTTTCTGGAATATCTCGCGGCCGAAAAACCGGACGTGCTGTGCCTGCAGGAAACCAAATGCACACCCGACCAGGTGGAGCAGCTTTGGCCCGCCAGCTATGCGACGTTCTGGAACAGTGCGGAGAAGAAGGGCTACTCCGGCACGGCGATTTTCACCAAGACCAGGCCACTCAATGTCGTTCCGCACATTGACATCAGTGAACATGACCGGGAAGGCCGCGTGCTGACCGCCGAATACAAAGATTTTTTCCTGGTGAATGTTTACACGCCGAACTCCAAACGTGAATTGGAGCGGCTGCCTTATCGCCAGATCTGGGATAAGGATTTTCTCGCCTACCTGAAACAGCTGGAAAAGAAAAAGCCGGTGATTTTCTGCGGCGACCTCAATGTGGCGCACACCGAGATTGATCTTGCTAATCCAAAAGCAAATGTCCGCAACCATGGTTTTACCATCGAGGAGCGCAACGGCTTTTCCGCCTTTATGAATGCCGGTTTCGTGGACACATTTCGCGAATTCGAGCCGGGCGGGGGACATTACAGCTGGTGGAGTCCGATGAGCGGCGCGCGGTCGCGGAACGTCGGCTGGCGCATTGATTATTTTCTCATCTCGCAGTCGTTGCGTCCGCAGCTTAAAAAAGCGTTTATCCGCCCCGAAATTACGGGCAGTGACCATTGTCCGGTCGGTATCGTGCTGGCTTGACCTGCGCCAGGCTTCGTGAGCCGGTTGGGAACCCGTTTAATAAATCTTGCTGAAGTAACCCGGCAGGCCTAGGTTCGAGTTGCGGGTTGCCCTTAATGCGTAGGCATATGAAAATACTTCTGATCAGCCCACGGACACCGGACACCTTTTGGAGCTTCAAACACGCCATTCGCTTTGTTTCCCGCAAGGCCTCCATGGCCCCGCTGGGCCTGCTGACGGTGGCCGCAATGCTCCCGCCGGAATGGCAGCTCAAGCTGGTGGATATGAACGTCGAGAAGCTCAGGGACGAGGACTTGCGCTGGGCGGATTACGTCATGCTGGGCGCGATGATTGTCCACAAGGATTCGGTGCGCGAAATCGTGGCACGGTGCGCGGCGTTCAAAAAAACCGTCATCGCCGGCGGGCCGCTGTTCACGACCGGGCACGAGGCGTTTCCGGAAATCCAGCACTTCGTTCTGGGCGAGGCCGAGGAGTTGATGCCGCAGGTCGTGGCTGGCCTGCAAAGGGGTCTGCTAAAATCCATTTACCAATCATCGCACCGGCCGGACATCACCCACACACCCGCGCCGCGCTGGGATCTCATCAAGTTTCGCCATTACGTCACAATGTCGGTGCAGTTTTCGCGCGGCTGCCCGTTCGACTGCGAGTTCTGCGACATCATTGTAATGAATGGCCGCACGCCCCGCACCAAGACACCGGCGCAATTGCTTGCCGAACTCGACGGCCTGCGACAGAAAGGTTGGAACGACATGGTGTTCATCGTGGATGACAATTTTATCGGCAACAAGGTGCGGACCCGGGCGCTGCTGCACGCCTTGATCGAATGGCGGGAACGAACCCGAACCAAGATCGGATTTCTTACCGAGGCGTCGGTGAATCTGGCCGACGATGCAGAATTGTGCGCGCTGATGGTGCAAGCCGGATTCAAGAAAGTGTTCGTGGGCATCGAAACACCCTCGGTCGAGTCGCTGGCGGAATGTCACAAAGTGCAGAACCGGAACCGCGATCTTGTCGCCTCGGTGCAGACGTTGCAACGTGCCGGGCTGGAGGTCATGGGCGGGTTCATCGTGGGCTTCGACAGCGACCAGGACGACATCTTCAAGCGGCAGTTTGAGTTCATCCAGCGTTCCGGCGTGGCGACGGCGATGGTGGGATTGCTCACCGCGCTGCCGCAGACGCGCCTCTGGCAGCGGTTGAAAACGGAAGGCCGCCTCGAAGCCGAAAGCTCCGGCAACAACACGGACGCCGCGCTGAACTTCCGCCCCAGGCTGAACCGCGAATTCTTGCAATCCGGCTATCGTGACCTGGTCAGAAAACTTTACGAGCCGCGAAATTATTACCAGCGGATTCGCACCTTTCTGAAAAGCCATCGCCCGGGCGGTCCGCGCCGGCGGTTGTCGCGTGCCGACATTGTCGCTTTTTTAAAATCTTTCTGGGTGCTGGGCGTCTGGCATCGGGGCCGCGTCGGCTATTGGCGTTTGTTTGTGGGCACTCTGCTCCGGCGTCCGCGCCAGTTCCCGCAAGCCATGGAACTGGCCATTATCGGTTACCACTTCCGCCGCGTGGCCAAGTCGCTTTGAGCCCGCCAGCCGGTTGGGCAATTTCCGACCGTAAATTTCAGCGACCGAATTCCTTTTTTTGCCGATTCCAGACCTCGTTCGTAGGCGTTGATGAGCTTGTCCCAGGCGGCATTGGCCATGGCGTCAATCTCCTGCCGCGCCGGGTCGGCATCAAACCATTGCACGCAGCGGGCCATCCCGTCGCGGAAGCGTGTGGTGGCGACGAAGTCCGGCACAAAATGTTTGATCTTGCTGTTGTCGAACAGCGCGGAATGCGCCTTGTCGCCGTGCAGGCCGCCGGCAAATTCCGGCAAACAGGCGGTGATGAAATCCGAAGCGATGTGGACGAGTTTCGGTTTGGGTGCGCCCGCCGCTTCCGCCACGGCTTCGTAAATCTGGTTCCACGTCAGCACCTCATCCGAGGTGATGTGAAACGTGTGGCCGATGGCCCCGCGGTGCCCGAGCAGGCCCACCAGGCCTTTGGCAAAATCCGTGTTGTGCGTCATCGTCCAGAGCGACGTGCCGTCGCCGGGCACAATCACCGGCTGACCGCGCCGCAGGCGGTCCGCGACGGTGAAACTTTTCGGGCTGTTCACCGGCACCGTGATGCGCTTTTCGTCGTAAGTCCACGACGGACGGATAATCGTCGCCGGAAAGTTTTCCTCCCGCAAGGCGCGCAGCAGCCGGTCTTCGCAGGCGATTTTGTTCCGTGAATATTCCCAGAACGGATTCACCAGCGGCGTGGATTCTGTGATGGGAAAGCTCGCCAGGGGTTTTTGATAGGCGCTGGCCGAGCTGATGAAGATGAACTGCGCGGTGCGTCCACGGAAAAGCGCGATGCGCTGTTCCAATTCCGCCAGCGTAAATGCGATGTAATCTACGACCGCGTCCCAGCGTTCGTTGCCAAGCGCCGCCGCCGTGGCTGCTGCGTTGCTGATGTCCGCCGTGATCTGCCGTGTGCCGGGGCGGGGCGGCCGGTTGCCGCGGTTGAGGAGCGTAAGCTCAAATCCATGCGCCTGTGCCAGTTCCGCGCAGGCCGAGCTGATGGTGCCGGTGCCGCCGATAAAAAGA
Organism: uncultured Verrucomicrobia subdivision 3 bacterium; assembly: GCA_903822015.1. Classification (GTDB taxonomy): domain Bacteria; phylum Verrucomicrobiota; class Verrucomicrobiia; order Limisphaerales; family UBA11358; genus UBA11358. Next base: position 28,482 of record CAIJNQ010000073.1, read on the forward strand.
ATTTTCATGGTTCGTAAATCGTAATTGGCTTGCCTGCCCCTGATAATGCCGGACGCATCGACGTTCCGACAACAATTTTGCGGCTTTGCCTCTCTGGCTTCATTGCCGGTTTCTCCGTTCGCTTGCTTCGGCGCGGCGCGCGTGGCTTAATGGCTCCGCATTTGATGAGTAAACCCAGATCACAATGGAACTTCGGTGAATTGTTTCCGCCGGAATCGACGCGCCGGGTTTTGTCCGTAACCGATTTGACGACGCAAATCCGCAGTTTGCTGGAAAAGCAAATCGGCCAGGTTTGGGTGAGCGGCGAAGTCACGAACCTGCGGGCGCAGAGTTCCGGCCACATGTATTTCACGCTCAAGGACGCGGGATCACAGCTGAGTTGCGTGCTGTTCAGCCGCGAAAAAGTGCCCCATCGCGACCTGCTGGCGGATGGTCAAAAAGTCCTGCTGCAAGGCGACGTGACCGTGTATGAGGCCCGCGGCCAATACCAGGTCATTGTCCGGGCGGTGGAATTGCAGGGCGTTGGCGCGTTGCAGGTCGCCTTCGAAAAGCTCAAGCAAAAGCTCGCGGCGGAAGGACTTTTCGCGCCGGAACGGAAACGGCCGCTGCCGGAATATCCACAGCGTATTGGCCTGGTCACGTCGCCGACCGGCGCGGCCATCCGCGACGTGCTGCACGTCATCCAACGGCGAAATCCGGGCCTGGAAATCATCCTTGCGCCCTGCCGTGTGCAAGGCGACGGCGCGGCGAAGGAAATCGCCGAAGCCATCCGAACACTCAACGCTTTTAACCTTCAACCTTCAACCTTCAGCCCTCAACTGATTTTGGTCACCCGCGGCGGCGGTTCGCTGGAGGATTTATGGGCCTTCAACGAGGAGCCGGTGGCCCCGGGCGATTTTTGAATCGGCCATCCCCGTCGTGTCGGCGGTCGGCCATGAGATCGATTTCACCATTGCGGATTTCGTGGCGGATCTGCGCGCCGCCACGCCGAGCGCGGCGGCGGAAATTATCACCGAAGGCGTGTTTGCCAGCCGCGAGTTTGTCGGGGATGCGCCGGACTTGCTGCGGCGGGCGGCGCGGCGCGGGCTGGTATCCGCCACGGATCACCTTTCCCAACTTGATGGCCGGCTCGCGCGGCTGCATCCGCGCCGGAAGCTGAATGATGTGTTGCAGCGGCTGGACGATTTGCAAGCGGGCCTTTTGCGGGGGCTAAAATCCGGCTCCCGTTCGCGCGGTTTGATTTTTGATAATCTCGCCGGCAGGTTCGCGCGCGCAAAACCGTCGCTCGCCTTGAAGGCGCGGCGCGAAACCTTGCGCCAGCTGGAACGACGCCTGAACTCGCTGGGTCCGGAACAGGTGCTGGCGCGCGGCTATTCCATCACCACCGACGTGGCGACCGGCCGTATTTTACGCTCGGCGGCCGAAGTCGAAGCGGGTCAGCCGGTGAAAACACGTTTGACCGACGGTGAATTTGCCAGCCGCGTCAGCGCGCCCGGTTAATAATTCGCTTTCTTCGGCGAGCGTTAAGCTTTAAAAAATCCCTGCATGCCAACGCCTGTGTGTACCAAGTGCCGCCGGCCGATTCCACCCGATGATATCAACGTTGCCAATGACGTGGCATATTGCCGTGGCTGCAATCTTTCCTACCGGCTTTCGGAACTGACACTTGATGATAATCTCGAAACCTGGGTGGATTTGAACCAGCCTCCCCGGGGTGCCTGGTTCATCAACGCCGGCGGGGACTCGGTAATCGGTGCGACGAATCGCAGCCTTGGTACAGCTTTCGGGTTGCTCTTCTTTGCGCTGTTTTGGAACGGCATCATATCCATATTTGTGCTTTTCGCCCTGTCGGGAACCCTGCATGTCCTGAACCTTCCCCAGCCCGACTGGTTTCCCGCGCCGAAAATGAATGGCGGCAGCATGGGCGGCGGCACGGTGCTGTTTTTGTGGTTGTTTCTCACGCCTTTCATGGCCGTTGGTCTGTTTGTTGCCGTCAGTTGCCTGAACTGCCTGTTTGGGCGCACGGAAGTGCGGGTCGCCGGCGCACAGGGCGCCATCAGCACCGGTGTCGGCGCGCTCAGCTGGCGTCGTTGTTTCGACGCTTCTCAGGTGAAAGCCGTGCGGATTCTGCAGACCATCAATAGCAAGGGGCAGGACAGCTTTTCGCTGCTGATCGAAACCCGCGAGGGCCGGCAGTTCAAGTTTGGCTCGCTGCTTTCCGGTGAACGCCGGCAATTTATCCTCAGCGCGTTGCGTAAAACCTTGCTCCGCTGAGCCGGCTTCCAAAACACGGTTGCCGACGGGCAGGCTTGAAATATCCCGGCGACGGTTTTTAGTTTGCGGTGATCTAACCGGGATCGGCTTTCTCGAAGCTGGACGCGGCCGTTTATTTTTCCTATTTTTTTGCCATGTCAAAACCAGCCAAGGCCGGTGACGCGGCCAAGGGCGGCTTGCCGTTTGAAGAGGCCCTCAAGAAACTTGAGGGCATCGTTGACGCCATGGAAGCGGACGACCTGCCGTTGGAATCTTTGCTGGCCCGTTACGAGGAAGGCGCGCGGCTGGTCAAGATTTGCCAGGAAAAACTCGCCGAAGCGGAAGTGAAAATCCAGCAACTCGAAAAGACCGCGGGGGGCGAATTGAAGTTGAAGCCGGCTGATTTGGCCGAAGAATAAAAGCAGATGTTTGGATTCGTGGATTCGTGGATGGATGGATTTGCAGTCCGGCCCAAATAATCCAACAATCCAGTAATCCATGAATCCATAGTTTGCATCGCAGTTAAAAAGTTTTAAGAATTTATGAGCCGATACTTGGACATGGTGGATTGCCCGGAGCACGTCAAAAAGCTCACGGTGCCGCAATTGCAGGAGCTGGCCGGCGAAATCCGCACCGAGCTGATCGAGGGCCTCGCC
>CAIJNQ010000074.1 GCA_903822015.1 uncultured Verrucomicrobia subdivision 3 bacterium
CCCCGTCTCCCGGAGAATCTGCCGCCGGCTAACACCATCCACCAACACCCGTCTGCGAATCTCGGTCCAGTCGTTCATATTGCGATACATGCTTCATGGTTAATGAAGATGCCGCACTTTTGAACCGCCGCGTCACACACAAGACACCCGCCGCACTTTTCAGCCGCCGTTTACAGGCCATTGATCGGAGAAATTGATTTGAAACTACCTCATTCGTTTCTGTATACAGCCGAAACGCGCTCAAGCGGTATTTTCTTGGTCATTCATGGAGTCTAGACAACCTGGCGAACCGTGTCAAAGACGGCAATGACGGCGATCGAAACTTCAAGGGTATATCCCCATTCCACGCGGTTGCGGGCACTGCCAAAATCACAACGGCTGCTGCTGCGTGAGGCAGTGCAGGGAGCCGAAGCCCCAGACCAGATCCACGGCGTTGATGCCGACCACGGGCCGGTCCGGGAACAACTCGCCCAAAATGCCGAGGGCGACGCGGTCGTTCGGGTCGTTGAAGGTGGGCACGATGACAGCGGCGTTGCAGATGTAAAAATTGGCGTAGCTGGCCGGCAGCCGGACGCCCTCAAAATACAGCGGCGCGGGCATGGGCAGTTCCACCACGACCGGCTTGCGCCCGTCCTCAAGCCGCAAGTCCCGGATGCGCTCCCAGTTTTCCGCCAGCGGCCGGTAATTCTCATCCTTCGGATTTTTCTCGCGGACCAGCACAAGTGTTCTGGCGTTTACGAAGCGGCAGATGTCGTCGATGTGGCCGTGGGTGTCGTCGCCCTTGGGCCCTTTGGCCAGCCAGAAGATGTTGGTCACGCCCAGATAATCTTTCAACGTGCTCTCAATCTCCTTCCGGCCCAGGCCGGGATTGCGGACCTGGATCTTCGGATCAAGATAACATTCCTCGGTGGACAGGAGCGTGCCGCGCCCGTTCAACTCAATGCCGCCGCCTTCGATGACGAAAGGGCGAGTGGCAAGTGGCAAGTGGCGAGTGGCGGGTGGGATGGGGCATTGGGCGTGAAAGAGGGGTTTGCCCAGCAATTTTGCGGCGGTTTCGGGGACGCGGGTGTCCTTGCGCCAATTGTCATATTTGGCCCAGCCATTGAAATGGAAATGGACGATGGCCGTTTCTGATTTCTGCCTTCTGCCTTCTGCCTTCTGCCTTTTAATGAAGATGGGGCCGGTGTCGCGGGTCCAGCCGCGATTGGTGGGGTGCAGAACGAACCGGATTTTCCGCAAATCCACGCCCACGCTTTGGAAGACGTGGCGCGCGAACTGCTTGTCTTTTTCATGCCGGATGAGGAGGCGGATGTCCTCGCCGGCGGAGATTTTGCGGGCCATCTCGCCGTAAACCCAGGGGATGACGGCGAATTTGCCGGGCCAGTCGGCGGCGTTGTGCGGCCAGCCGAGCCAGGTGGCAGCGTGGGGCTCCCATTCGGCGGGCATGGCGTAGCCGAGGGCGGCGGGCGTCGCGGCGGCGGCGTTCATTTTAGACGGCTTCATTTGCACGCGGAGCATAGCGGAATCCGGGGCCGGGCTGAATCAAAATCCCGCCCCGAAAATAATTTAAAAAAATCGAAAATAATGCTGGAACAATTCTTTGTTTGGCGGATATTAGGACATAAGCCCTGATTGGTGGAAAAATTAGTTGCCATGAAAGCCATCTTCAATCTGACCGGCCGGCCCGGGAGGTTTCGGCGAAACCTCGTCGTCCTCGGGCTACTGGCGTTGACGGGCTGGCTGCCCGCTTTCCCGGCGGCGGCAGCGAAGGAGCCGGCCAGCATCACGCTGCCCTCCGGCGTGACGGAGCGGGAAATTCAACAGGCCCTGGACGGCCTGCCCGCCAGCGGCGGGGAAGTGATCCTGCCCCCCGAAAAAATATCCATCCGCCAGCCCGTGGTGCTGCGGCGCGACAACCAAACCCTGCGCGGCTCCGGCACCGCCACCATCCTGCGGCTGGCGGATGCCGCGAATTGCCCCGTGCTGATCCTGGGCGAGCCGGTGAACCATCCGAACCGGACCGTGAAGCATCTGCGCGTGGCGGATCTGTTCATCGACGGCAACCGGCGGAACCAGCAGCGCGAGCTGTGGCGGCTGGCGGGCGAAGGCTCGGAAATCCGCAACAACGGCATCACGGTGCAGGGCGTGAGCGATTCCTCGGTGGAAAGAGTCACCTGCGCGGCCTGCCGCTCGGGGGGGCTGGTGACGACGCTCGGGGTGAAGCGGCTGACGGTGCGCGGCCTGACGGCGTTCGACAACCAGTTTGACGGGCTGGCGTGCTATTACACGACGCACTCGGTCTTTGCCGATCTATATCTCCATGACAATCCCGGCGCGGGCATCTCGCTCGATCTCGCGTTCGACCACAACGTGATCACCAATGCGTTTCTGGCGGGGAATGACCTGGGCATTTTCATGCGGTCGAGCCGGGACAACCAGTTCCACAATGTCACGATCGATAACAGCCATCATTTCGGCGTTTTCATGGCCCATGCGGAGCAGGTCACCGCCGGGCGGGTGGAGCCGGCGCCGGAATCCGAATGCACGCAGAACGCCTTCACAAACCTGATCGCCGAAAACTGCGGCAGCGCGGCGTTCCGCGTGAATAATCTGACGTGCGTCAACAATGTCATCATCCGGCCGAGATTCGGCGGCAACCGCAAGGGCAACCTCTCGCTGGCCGGGCCGGACCTGGTGACGGTGCAATAAGCAAACTAGTGGGCAGTGACGAGTGGCCAGAGGTCAGAGGTCAGTCAGAACATCGGTAACAAATTTTGGTTCAGGACATGGGTAACACTTGGCGTTCCCCGCGTCTTTGGAAAACCCCGGCGCTGGATGGTTCGGACCATCACTCGAGCGACCGGAAAGCGTGATTGGCAAACTCCTCTCCCCGGGGGAGAGGACACAGGTGAGGGCGGGCGTCAAAACAGAATAATGCAGTCCCGGGGCTCGAGCCATTCCCCGGCCCCTTGTGACGTGCTGGTCTTTGCCGGCAGCCTGCAGAAGTTAGTAAGAACATCCTCTTCATCCTGACCTTCCCCCCTGGGAGAAGGGCCGCCGCCAGCGGCGGCGGAACGGAATCCAGCTTGATTCCTGCCAAAGTAAGACTAGGCTTACCGCATGATTGCCAAAGTTTCTGTCAAGGGCCAGACGGTCATCCCGGAAGCCATCCGCGATATGGCGCGCATCAAGGCAGGCGACCAGTTGGATGTCGGCTACGCCGGCGGTCTGATTGTCATGCGCAAGCGCCGGTCCCTCACGCCGGCGCGGGTGCGGTCGCTGCTGCTGGGCGGTCGCGGCTTGCCGGCGATGACGGCGAAAGCTGAAACGGCCGTGGCCGCGGCCCTGCAACGGGTGCGCCGCCGCGTCAAGGCGTGAAAGTCGTTTTTGACACCAACGTCGTGGTCAGCGCCAGCTTCTGGCGGGGGGCGCCGTTTGCTTGCTTGGCGGCCTGGGCGCAAGGCCGGTGCGCGGCAGCGGTCAGCCCCGGCCTGCTCGCTGAATACCACGAAACGGTGGCAGAACTTCGCCTGGACCATCCCGGCCGGAAATGTGTGGAATGGGTGGCGGCCCTGACCGAAGCCGCCGAACTGGTTTTTCCAATGGAACGCGCATCGGGCGCCACGCCGGATCCCGATGACGAAATGATTTTGGAATGTGCGCTGGCGGCGGAAGCCGATTACATCGTGAGCGGCGATAAAAAGCATCTGCTCGCGCTGGGGCATTTCCGGGGCATCCCGATTGTCAGCCCGGCGGAATTTTTGCGGCGACAGGCGAGGGAATGAGCGGGGAGGCCGCAACTGCCGGGTAAGCGTGGCGTTCCTCGCGTCTTTGGAAAAACCCGGCGCTGGATGGTTCGGACCATCACTCGAGCAATCGGAAAGTGTGACCGGTGAATCCTCTCCCCGGGGGAGAGGACACAAGTGAGGGCGGGCGTCAAAACAAATTAATTCAGCACCGTGGCTCGAGCCATTCCACGGCCCTTTGCGACATGCTGGTCTTTGCCGGCAGCCTGCAGAAGTTAGTAAGAACATCCCCCCTCATCCCGGCCTTCTCCCCCGAGGAGAAGGAGAATTGTTCCCCGCGTCTTTGGAAAACCCCGGCGCTGGATGGTTTGGACCATCACTCGAGCGACCGGAAAGCGTGATTGGCAAACTCCTCTCCCCGGGGGAGAGGACACAGGTGAGGGCGGGCGTCACAACAAATTAATTCAGCACCGTGGCTCGAGCCATTCCACGAGGGTTCAGGAAAATCTCACGCCAAGACGCCAAGGCGCAAAGACCGGATGAGTTTTTGAATCCGGGGGCGCCGCCGGACGACTTCGCGCGGGGCGCAAACTTCGAGGCAACTTCAATTTGAGATTGGATTTCGCGGGAACATCCGTATTGTAACAGAACAAATTTTTACAAATTTATCATGGCCAAAAAATCTGCACCCAAAACCTCCGGCGGACCCCTTTCTGGCGGTCCAGTCTCCCGCTTCATCCAGCATCATTACCGTCATTTCAACGCCGCGTCGCTCGTGGACGCCGCGAAAGGCTACGTGGCGCATCTCGATGCCGGCGGCAAAATGATGATCACGCTGGGCGGCGCGATGAGCACGGCGGAGCTCGGCCTGTCGCTCGCCGAGATGATCCGGCAGGACAAGGTGCATCTCATCACCTGCACGGGGGCGAATCTGGAGGAGGACGTTTTCAACCTGGTGGCGCATGATTACTACGAGCGCGTGCCCGGCTACCGCTCGCTCACGGCGCAAGACGAGCAGGCCCTGCTGGAGCGGCACATGAACCGCGTGACCGACACCTGCATTCCCGAAGGCGAGGCCATGCGCCGCATGGAAAAGGCCATGCTCGAAGTCTGGACGGACGCCGACCAGAAGGGCGAACGTTATTTCCCGCACGAATTTTTCTACAAGGTGCTGCTGAGCGGCAAATACGAGAAATATTACCAGATCGACCCGAAGAACTCGTGGATGCTGGCGGCGGCGAAGAAGAACCTGCCCATCGTCGTGCCCGGCTGGGAAGACGCGACGCTGGGCAACATGTACGCCGCGGCGGTCATGCGCGGGGAAGTGAAGAACGTGCACACCGTGCGCACCGGCATCGAATACATGACGTGGCTGGCGGAGTTCTACACGCGGACGGCCACGAAGAAGAGCACGCTGGGCATGTTCCAGATCGCCGGCGGCATCTCCGGCGACTTCCCGATCTGCGTGGTGCCAATGCTGCACCAGGACCTGGGCCGCACCAATGTGCCGCTCTGGGGCTATTTCTGCCAGATCAGCGACTCGACCACGAGCTACGGCAGCTATTCCGGCGCGGTGCCGAACGAGAAGATCACCTGGGGCAAGCTGGGGATCAAGACGCCGAAATTCATCATCGAATCCGACGCCACGATCGTGGCCCCGCTGATTTTCGCGCATGTGCTGGGGTGGTAACGAAACAAAACTTGAACATATTCGCCGGTGCAGGCTAAGGTTTATCGTGAAGCTAAATTACAAGCGCGGAGAACTCAAACGATTCTGCCAGGAACGCGGAATTGCGCGCCTTGAGCTGTTCGGCTCCGCCCTGGGGGAAAATTTCCGCGCGGAAAGTGATGTTGATCTTCTGGCCACGCTGCGCAGCGACGCCCGGCCTACGCTGCTGGACTGGGCGGACATGCAAGACCAGCTGGCCGGCCTGTTTGGCCGGCCGGTGGATCTGGTTAGCCGGCGCGCCATTGAACGCAGTCGCAACCGTTATCGCAAGCACTCCATCCTCTCAACCGCCACGCCGATTTATGCGGAAGGATAACGCCCATGTGGAAGACATCCTGGAAGCGGCCAAAGCCGTGAGGCGATTTACCGACGGAATTTCACTGGAGGCCTTCAAGGCGAACGAGGAAAAATACGAGGCGGTGAACCGCAAGTTTGAAATCATCGGCGAGGCCGCCCGCCGCCTTTCGCCCGAGGCCAGAAATCTGCTTCCCGAAATCCCCTGGAAGCTCATCACTGCGATGCGAAACATTCTCATACACGATTACGACGATGTGCATTTATGTCGTATGGAATACCGTGCAGCGGGACATTCCGCCTTTGATTGTCAGATTGGAATCCTATCTGGCCGCCAATCCGCCGCCGGAAACTTGAAGCCATTTTTAAAAGTCTATGAAGCCCAATGATTTTTCGGACGCGCGCATCCTGGTTACCGGCGGCGCGGGTTTCATTGGCAGCGCGCTGGTCTGGGCGCTGAACCGGCGCGGTGGCGACAACATCGTGGTCAGCGACATCCTGGGCTCGGACGAGAAATGGCGCAACCTCGCCCCGCTGCGCTTTGCGGATTACGTGGAGGCGGCCGATCTGCTGCCGCGGCTGCAAAGCGGGGCGCTGGGGAAATTCGACCTGGTGCTGCACCTCGGGGCCTGCTCGGCCACGACCGAGAAGAACGCGACGTATCTGATCAAGAATAATTATGAGTTCACGCGCGACCTCGCCGCCTGGTCGCTCGCGAACAAGGCGCGCTTCGTGTATGCGTCCTCCGCCGCCACCTACGGCGACGGGTCGGCCGGGATGGATGATGACGATACCCTGCTCGACACGCTGCGGCCGTTGAACATGTACGGCTACTCGAAGCACCTGTTTGACCTGCACGCCAGGCGGGCCGGCTTCCTGAACAAGATTTGCGGCCTGAAATATTTCAACGTCTACGGCCCGAACGAGGATCACAAGGGCGAGATGCGGTCGCTCGTCCATAAAAGCTTCGCCCAGGTGCATAAGGAGGGGGTGATCCGGCTGTTCAAGAGCTACCGCAAGGAATACCAGGACGGCGAGCAGAAGCGGGATTTTCTCTATGTGAAGGATTGCGTGGCGATGACGCTGCACCTGGCGGCGACGCCGCGCGCGAACGGGTTGTTCAACATCGGCTCCGGCCACGCGCGTACGTGGATTGATCTCTCTCATGCGGTTTTCACCGCCCTGAAAAAGAAGCCGGTCATCAAATTCATCGAAATGCCGGAAGTCATCCGCGACAAATACCAGTACTTCACGCAGGCCAATCTGCTGCGGCTGCGCGGGGCGGGCTATGCGGCGCCGGTCACCTCGCTGGAAAATGCCGTCCATGATTACGTCCGCAAATATCTCGTGCCGGACAAGCGGCTGGATCCGGCGGTGGAATGAGTTCGCCGTAACCCGACCCGGCAGCGGGCGCGTCTGAAGTTCAGGATAAATGTCATGAAAAATTACCGCCGCTACGTTCTAATCGCCGTCGTCAGCCTCGGGCTTCAGGTTCGTGCGGCCGACACCGAGGCTTCGACCCATGCCGTGGGCCACGGCGCCGGGGGTTTGATCACGCCGGTCAACCAGCTCGTCACGCCCGCCGGAACGCAGGTCGCCTTGCCGGGCATGCGGCCGAACGCGCTGGCGCTGAGTCCCGACGGGAAACTGCTGGTGACCGCGGGGCTGACGCATGAACTCGTGGTCCTCGATCCGGCGACCGGACAGATTTTGCAGCATGTGACCTTTCCCTCCGACCAGGCCCGGGAACAAGCGGCAGTGTCGGCGGAAATCCTGGCGCCGGACGGCAAGGCGCAGTTGAGCTACACCGGCCTGGCCTTTGCGCCGGACGGCGCGCGGATTTACCTGGCGAACGTCAACGGCGATCTCAAGGTTTTCGGCGTGGGCAACGATGAAAAGGTCGCGCCGCTGTATTCCATCGCGCTGCCGCCCGCCCATGCGCCGCGCCGCACGAATGAAATTCCCGCGGGGATCGCGGTATCGCGCGACGGCCAGAAACTCTACGTCGCCGGCAATCTTTCCAACCGGCTGCTGGAACTGGACGCGGCCACCGGAAGGGTTTTGCGGCAGTGGGCCACGGGCGTGGCGCCGCTCGACGTGGTGCCGGGCAAAAATAAAATCTACGTGAGCAACTGGGGCGGCCGGCGGCCCGACGCGGACAGCGTCACCGGTCCGGCGGGGCGCGGGACGCTGGTGCGCGTGGATGAACGCTCGATTGCGAGCGAAGGCTCGGTGTCGGTGATTGACCTTCAAAATAATTCTTCATCATTGGTGGGGCGAGACTCCGTCGAGCCCAAACTTACGGAAGTCAAAGGCAAGGTCACGGCTCGACGGAGTCTCGCCCCACCTGAGATTTTGACCGGGCCGCATGCCTGCGCGCTGGCGCTGGCGCCGGATGGGAAATTTCTGGTCGTGGCCAACGCGGGCGACGACACGCTGAGCGTGATTGACACCCGCACCGACAAAATCGTCGAGACGATCAGCATGCGGCAAAGTCCGGGCGATCCGTTCGGCGCGCAGCCCAATGCGCTGGCTTTCGACCGGTCGGGCAAAAAACTTTTTGTGTGCAACGGCACGCAGAACGCCGTGGCGGTGGTCCAATTCCAGCCCGGCGCCTCGAAATTGCTCGGGCTGATTCCCGTCGGGTGGTTTCCGGGCGCCATCGCCTATGATGCGCGCGCGAAGAAAATCTGCGTGGCGAACCTCAAGGACATCGCCGCCAAAACGGAGCCGGCGCGGTCGGACGCGACGGGCTTCGGCTTCACCACCCATCAATATTGCGGGTCGCTTTCGCTGGTTTCCGTGCCGTCGAAACGTGAGCTGGCCGCGTTCACGCAGACGGCGCTGGCGAATCTGCGCTATCCGCTGCTGGCGCAGTCAAAATTGCCGCCGCGACCCGGCCAGCCGGCCGTGCCCGTGCCGGAACGCGTCGGCGAACCGGGCGTCTTCCAGCATGTCATCTATATCATCAAGGAAAACCGCACCTACGACCAGGTGCTCGGGGACGTGGCGGCTGGCAACGGCGACGCCACACTCTGCACTTTCGGCGGGCGCGTGACGCCCAACGAGCACAAGTTCGTCCGCGAATTTACGCTGCTGGACAACACCTACTGCTCCGGCATCCTGAGCGCGGACGGCCACAACTGGGCCGACAGCGGCATCGCGACGGAATACCTGGAGCGCTCGTTTGCGGGCTGGCCGCGCAGTTATCCGAGCGGCGGCGGGGACGACGACCGCGACGCGCTGGCCTATTCGCCGGCGGGTTTCATCTGGAACGATGCGCTGGCGCACGGCAAAACCGTCCGCGACTTCGGCGAATTCACCCGGGAGAAAAACCATTGGCGCGACCCCGCGCGCACGGACAAGCTCACGTATCTCGATTGCTACCGCGATTACGTGAACGGCGCGGACGCCATCGCGTATGCCTGCGAACCGGATATTGAGGCGCTGCGGCCCTACCTGGTGACGAACTGGCCGAGCTGGGCGCTGGGCGTGCCGGACCAGGTGCGCGCGGCGATCTTCATCAAGGAGTTGAAACAATCGGAAGCTGCCGGGACGTTGGCGAATCTGACCCTGATCTGGCTGCCAAACGACCATACCTGCGGCACCAGTCCGGGCAATCCCACGCCCGCAGCGCAGGTGGCCGACAACGACCTGGCATTCGGCCGGATCGTCGAGGCCGTCAGCCATTCGCAGTTCTGGACCAACACGTGCATCATCGCCATCGAGGATGATCCGCAAAACGGCTGGGATCACGTGAGTGGCTACCGCACGACGGCCTATGTCATCAGCCCGTTCACGAAACGCCATGCCGTCGTCAGCACGCAATACAACCAGACCAGCCTGCTGCGCACAATGGAACTGATGCTGGGCCTGCCGCCGATGAACCAGATGGACGCCACGGCCACGCCGATGTTCGACTGCTTCACCAACCCGCCGGACTTCACCGCCTATGAGGCGGTGACGAACAACGTGCCGTTGGATGAGATGAATCCCGCGCCGAAGAAAATTTCCGACGCGCAGCAGCGCAAGGACGCCTACGTGTCCGCGCGGCTGCCGTTGGAGCAGCCCGACCAATGCAACGAGGATGTGCTGAACCGCATTCTCTGGCGCGCGACAATGGGCGCGCAGCCGTATCCCGCCTGGGCGGTGAAGAACGCGGATGATGACTGAATCTTATTGGCACTGGACAAAATCTCCAGCCGGATTCATTCTGGCCGCGTAAACCAATCCGGCCACTCATGGAAACCGCCCCAGCCCATCCTGATCCGGCGCCAATACAAACGACCCTAGGGTCGCGGCTGCTGAATGTCTTCACGGCTCCCGGCGACGTTTTCGCGGAAGTAAAAACCGCCAAGCCCGGCACCGCCAACTGGCTCGTGCCGGCCGTGATTTATATTGTCGTGGGGATCATTTCCGCCGGCGTCATCTTTTCGCAGCCGGCCATTGTGCAGCAGATCCACGACCAGCAGGCCAAGGTCATGGACCAGCAGGTGAAGGCTGGCAAGCTGACGCAGGCCCAGGCGGACCAGGCGCTGACGATGATGGACAAGTTTGCGGGGCCGACGATGTTGATGCTTTTTGGCGGCGTGGGCGCCGTGATCGGAAGTTTTGCGCATATTTTCTGGTGGGCGTTTGTCCTGTGGCTGATGGGGCAGCTGTTCCTGAAAGTCAAATTCCCCTTTATTAAAGGCGTCGAGGTGGCGGGCCTGGCCACCATGATCCTGGTGCTGGGCGCGGTGGTGGCGATTCTGCTCACGGTCATCACCGGCAAGCTCGGGATGACGCCCAGCCTGGCCCTGGCGGTCAGCGATTTTGACATGAAGAACAAGGGGCATCTCCTGCTCGCCGCGGTGAATATATTCTCGTTCTGGCAAATCGGCGTGACCGCCTGCGGCCTGGCACGGCTCACCGGGGCGCCGTTTGCCAAAGCGTTGCTGCTGGTCTTCCTTTATTGGCTGGCGTTCACCCTGCTTTTCGTCGGCATCGGGTTCGGTCAGCTGGCGATGTGACCGGTTTTATTTAAACAACCATTCCCTAACTTTCAAAAAAATGGCCAGCCCAAAAAACAAGACGCATCTGCCGCTCGTCGCGGTGAATGTATTCTCGTTCCGGCAAATCGGTGTGATCGCCTGCGGCCCTCCGCCACTTTTCTGGCGGCAGACAACTATGCCACCACCACATGCCCCTGGCCTCTGGCCCCTTTTTCAAAATATTTTATTTCTTGGTCTGGTTTGGTCTGGTTTGGTCTGGTCTCGAAGTTCGCCGGCGCCCTTAAGTGTCCAATTTTAGGACACAACCGGCTTGGTTATCAGCCCTCAACAACTGCCGGGGCATGAGCGTATTTCAATAAAAACGCATATGGATTCCAGACCAATATTCTTTGCAAAATTCGCCAGACCCGGGAATGAGATGATGGTTGATGGTGACATTGACACACCCGGGGTCCCGGGGACTGGAGCAATCCCAATCGCTTTGCGTGGTCCGGTGGCCGTTGGCAAACGCGCCAACGTCGTGGAGTGCGGCGGCCCTCCTCCGCTATTCTGGCGTCCGACAACGGTGCCAATGTTGACTGAATCCGCCATGGAATGGCTCGCCTTCACCCGGCTATTCGTCGGCATTGGGTTCGGCCGGATGGCGATGTGACCGGTTTTATTTAAAAAACCATCCTCTCTAAATTTCAAAAATATGGCCAGCCCAAAAAAACGGAAGAAGCTTTTAATCCTGGCCGCCATCGCCGTTGTGCTGGTGGCATTGACGCTGGTGGCGGTGTTCAAGAAGCGCGAGCCGGTCATCACCGTCCAAACGGAAAAAGTCACGCGCCGCAATCTCACGGAGGTGGTCGTGGCCAACGGCAAGATCCAGCCGGTACTGCAGGTCACGATCAGCCCCGAGGTGAGCGGCGAAATCACCGAGCTGGTGGTCAAGGAAGGCCAGTACGTCCACAAGGGCGAGCTGCTGCTGAAGATCAAACCGGATTTTTATGTGGCCGCGCTGAACCAGAGCAAGGCCAGTTACCAATCGGCCGTCGCCGGCCAGGCCACGGCGCAGGCCAATCTGGAAAAGGCGGAGGCGGATTTCCGGCGCAACCAGGAATTGTTCAGCCGCAAGCTGCTTTCGGAATCGGATTATGTCGGATTCAAAACCGCCCTCGACGTGGCCCGGGCGCAGCTGGACAGCGCGGTGGATCAGGTGGAGATGGCCAAGGCGGCGGTGGCCAGCGCCGAGGATTCGTTGAGCAAGACGACCATCTCCTCGCCGCTGGACGGCACGGTCAGCCGCCTGAATTCGCAGGCGGGCGAACGGGTTCTCGGCACGGTGCAAAACGCCGGAACGGAAATCATGACCATTGCCGACCTGAACGAAATGGAGACGCGCGTGGACATCGGCGAAATGGACGTGGTGCTGATCAAGCCCGGCCAGAAAGTGCGGCTGGAAGTGGACGCCTTCAAGGACCGGAAATTCCCCGGCACCGTCACGCAGATTGCCAACTCGTCCAAAGGGTCGGGCCAGGGCGCCAGCGCCTACAGCAGCAGCCAGTCGCAGGAGGCGACCAAATTTGAAGTGCGCATCCGCATCAACGAAAAAGAGGATTTCCGCCCCGGCATGTCGGTGACGGCGGAGATTGAAACCCGCTACCGCACCAATGCAGTGACCGTGCCGCTGGCCAGCGTCACGACCCGCCCGCCGAAACCGCCGGAGAAAAAATCGGGATCCGCCACCAACAGCCCGAGCGCGGGAACCAATAAACTTAGCGCCGCCACGAACAGCGTCAGTGCGGCGACGAATGCCGTGGCCGCCACCAACGGGGTTGCCGATGACCGGAAGTCCAAGGATAAGGATAATCTGCCGAAATTGGCGGAGGTCGTATTCGTGGTCGAGGGTGATCACGTGAAAATGGTCCCGGTGAAGATCGGGATCTGCGACGATAATTACTGGGAGATCACCGACGGCCTCACCAACGAGCAGGAGATTGTCACCGGCGGCTACCGCGCCATCAGCCGCGACCTGGCCGACGGCAAAAAAGTCATCAAAGGCCCGGCAGGAGCGGACACGGAGGCCAAATGAATCGCCGGATAAGTGGATTTTTGATCGGCGGATTCGCTTCCCATCATCCAATAATCCACCAATCCACCAATCCATTCTGAGATGAGCCTGATCCGCCTGCAAAATATTTCGCGGCGCTACCAGATGGGCGCGGAAACCGTCCATGCCTTGCGCGACGTCTCGCTGGAGATCCAGCGCGGTGAGTACGTGGCCATCATGGGGCCGTCCGGCTCCGGCAAATCCACCCTGATGAACCTGCTGGGCTGCCTCGACACCGCCACCGCCGGCAGCTACGAACTCAACGGCACGAACGTGAGCGAGATGGGCGACAATCAGCTGGCCGAGGTTCGCAACCGGGAAATCGGTTTTGTGTTCCAGACGTTCAACCTGCTGGCGCGGTCGAATGCGCTGCACAACGTGGAATTGCCGCTCATCTACGCCGGCGTGTCGTCGGAGGAACGGCGGAAGATCGCGCTGGAGGCGCTGACCCATGTGGGCCTGGCCGACCGCATCCATCACAAGCCCACCGAACTTTCCGGCGGCCAGCGCCAGCGGGTTGCGGTCGCGCGCGCGCTGGTGAACAAGCCATCGATATTGCTGGCGGATGAGCCGACGGGAAATCTGGATACCAAGACCGGCGCGGAAATCATGGCGCTGTTCGAGGAGCTTTCGCGCAAGGGCAACACCATCATCGTGGTCACGCACGAGGAGGACGTGGCCCGGCTGGCGCGCCGGATCATCCGCATCCGGGACGGTCTCATCGCCAGCGATGAGCAGGTGCCTCACGGCACCGGATAAACGGATTATTGGATAAATGGATTGATGGATAAATGGCTGGAGTCGGGGGAACCATTAAATCGATCCAAAAATCCATGCTTCCGTTTTGTTTTTATGGAATATACGAAGCGACGGAATTTGAACCGCGGCTATATGAAGCTGGAAACTTGGCAGCGCGGGCTGGACTTGTTTGCGCTGGCGTTTCGTCTTTCCGAAGTGGTTTCGGATTTCAAGCTGAAGTCGCAGTTTCGGGATGCCGCGCTGTCGGTGTCGGCAAACATCGCGGAAGGTTATGGCTGGCGCTCGCTGCCGGAATATCTCCAGTTTCTTTATATCGCCAAGGGCTCGCTGGCCGAAACGCTGACTCGTGCAATTGGCTTGCAAACGGTCGGGCTCATTTCCAAGGATGAATTCGTGAGCATTGACCAACTGCACTACGAGGTGGAAAACAAGCTGCTGGGACTGATCGAATCCCCGGAAAATAAACGCCAGACCCACGACTGGCGCGACACCTTGCCCTCCACTCATCCATCATCCAACAATCCACCAATCCGATGAATTTGTTTTCCGAACTGCGCGAAGGCTTCGGCATTTCGTGGGATGCCATCCGGGCGCACAAGCTGCGCTCGTCGCTGACCACGCTGGGCATTGTCATCGGCATCGTCACCGTGACGCTGATGGCGGCGGCCATCGAGGGTCTGGACAACGCCTTTTTGCAAAGCATTTCCTCGCTCGGCGCGGATGTGTTTTATGTGCAGCGCAACAGCTGGGTGGACGAAAACTCCGAAGACAGCTGGCTGAAGGCGCAAAAGCGCCGGCCCATCCGGCTGGTTGAAGCCGAGGCGCTGGCGGAACAGCTTCCGCTGGCCACCATTGCGCCGATGGCGACCGACAGCGGCGATTCGGTGAAATACAAGGATCGCAGCGCCAACACCGCCTACATCATCGGCACCACCGACGCCTATCTGGACACGAGCGGCGTAAGCGTGGCGCAAGGCCGCTTTCTCACCATGGCCGATGCCGAGGGCGGCCGGCCGATCTGCGTGATCGGCAGCGAAGTGGCGAGCAACCTGTTTCGCGGCGAATCGCCGCTCGGCGCGAAAATCAAGATCGAGAACCAGTCCTTTGAAGTGGTCGGCATTTTGGAAAAGCAGGGAACCATGCTGGGCTGGAGCCTGGACAACCGGATCATCGTGCCGCTGCGGCAATTCCTCGCGGAAATCTGGAACCGCCCGGAGATTGACATCCAGGTGAAGGTCAAAGGCCTGGTGAAACTCGACGAGGCGCGCGAGGAAATCCATCAGACCATGCGCCACATCCGGCGGCTGGCGCCCAACCAGGGCGATGATTTCGCCATCAACCAGCAGGACCAGATCGTCCAGCTGTTCCATCGCCTGACGGGGCGGATCGCGCTGATCGGTTTGTGCATCACCAGCCTGTCGCTGTTCGTCGGCGGCATCGGCATCATGAACATCATGTTTGTCTCGGTGGCCGAGCGGACGCGGGAAATCGGCATCCGCAAGGCGATCGGCGCCAAACGCCGGACCATCCTGCTGCAATTTCTCATCGAAGCCGCGTGCATCTGTTTGATCGGCGGGGTCATCGGCGTCGGCATCGCGTGGCTGGCGACGCTGGCGGCCCGGCATTTCATACCGACCAGTCTGTCGCCGAACATCGTGGCCATGGCGCTGCTGGTGTCGTTATTAACCGGATTGATCTCGGGTTTTCTACCGGCCTGGCGCGCCGCGCGGATGAATCCGGTGGATGCCCTCCGTAACGAGTGAACAACTAAACCCGGTGGGGCGAGACTCCGTCGAGCCCTGACTAATTTTTATGAGCCAGCTATATGATGAGGTCGGTCGAAAGAATCCTGCAGCAGGCGTCCATGTCCAGTCTGGCCGGCCAAATTTTGTTTTGCTCACGGTAACGACGGAAGATCGCAAGCCGTGGCTGTCCAATTCAGAGGCCCAGCGTTGTCTCTGTGAATCCTGGCTGGCGGCGACAGCTGGGCTGGTTGGCGATTACCTGTTGATGCCGGATCATCTGCACGCTGTTTGTGCCCCGCGTGATTTGTTGTTCACGATTGAACAATGGATTACATATTGGAAACGGGATTTTTGCCGCCGGCACGCACATGAAGAATGGCGTTTTCAAGCACGCGGCTGGCATCACCGTTTGCGGCAAGACGAGGACTATTCCGCCAAGTGGCTTTATGTTCAGGAAAATCCGGTTCGCAAAGGGCTGGCGAAGAATCTTGAAGACTGGCCATATAAAGGAACAATCCATCCACTGACATGGTAACACCTCCGAAAAAGTCAGGGCTCGACGGAGTCTCGCCCCACCGGAAAGGCACCTTGTTGCTGGCCGAGGCAAAGGAGAGCTTCACGATGGCCATGAACGCGCTCGCCGCGCACAAGCTGCGCTCGGCGCTCACGCTGCTGGGCGTGTTGATCGGCGTCTTTTCCATCATTGTCGTGATGACGGCGATGCGGGTGCTCAAGCAGAACATCGAAACCGAGATCAGCCAGCTGGGCAGCCAGACCTTCGCCATCCAGCGCTGGCCGGAAATCCAGTTCGGCAACCGTTCCGACTGGGAAAAATACTGGCGGCGGAAACCCATAACCCTGGCGCAGGGCCAGCGCGTGGAGGAAAAGGCCACGCTGGCCAGCAGCGTGGGCGTGGAAGGCAAATTCTGGAGCGGCCAGGTCCAGACCCGGTTCAAAAAAACGCCGCCCAACGTCAACATCTTCGGCGAGACGCCCGGCAGTTTTCCCGCGAAAAACTGGCTGGTCGCCGAGGGCCGCGGTTTGATGGAGACCGACGTGGAGAGCGCCCGCAATGTCTGTGTGATCGGCGACAGCCTGGCCAAAACGGTTTTTCCGCTCGGCCTGCCCATCGGCGAGCAGCTCAAGCTCAACGGCATCAACTATTCGGTGATCGGCGTGATCGCGCCCAAGGGCGGCGCACAAACCGGCGACCAGGATAACTTCGCCATCATCCCCATCACGACGGCGCTCAACCGCTACGGCCGCTGGTGGGAGGATCTCACGATCCTGGTGCAGGCGCGCGATCCGGCGAGTTACGACGATTGCGAGGAACAAGTGCGCGGCATCCTGCGCAACGCCCGCAAGGTTGCGCCCGGCGCGGAGGACGATTTTGAACTCTTCTCCAATGACTCGCTGATCGGACAGTTCAACAGCGTCACGCGCGCCGTGCGGCTCGGCGTGGCGGTGATCAGTTCCATCGCGCTCATCGCGGCGGGGATCGGGATCATGAACATCATGCTGGTGTCCGTGACGGAACGGACGCGCGAAATCGGCATCCGCCGCGCGATCGGCGCGAAGAAGCGGAACATCATGACGCAATTCATCATGGAGGCGGTGGTGCTGTGCGAGGTCGGCGGCGTCATCGGCGTCGCGCTGGGGAGTCTGGGCGGCAACAGCGTGGCGTGGCTGATGAAAGTGCCCCCGGTGATCCCGTTCGACTGGATTGCGCTCGGGCTGGGCATCTGCTCCGTCGTCGGCATCGTCTTTGGCACCTACCCGGCATGGAAGGCGGCGAACCTGGATCCGATTGAGTCGTTGAGATACGAGTGATGGGTTTAAGGGAAATGAGGTTCGTAGCCTATCAGCATATTAGCGTATCGGTCATAATCAAGAACCAGACTTCCGTGCTCGTGAATAAAGCCACATCGTATAAAACCACATGACGGTCGCCCAAACTAAACCTGCGACACAAGATACAATCAGCGAAAGATACCAAGGCAATGGCGACGATATAAAAACCATGACTCCAAAGAACACGGCAAAAATAAGTCCGCGTGTTGCAATGAAACGCAAGATGCCGCCCTTTTGGATGCGCTCCCATCTGGCTAACCGTAGCTGTCGAATATCACTCATGGCTAGATACGCCTAACAGATAATAGACCACGGGCTTTGTACTCCATCAAGTTTCCAGATTTTGAGTGTGTTTTGCATTTAAGTTTCTGTCCGTCACCCTTTTGGATTGCTGTTTCCGGCCTTCCTGCCAGCCGCAAAGGCGGCGGCGGATTCGGTTTCTTCAGCCACCGTATTCCCGCCGCCGCTGCCTGTCCAGATTAACCGGAGAACAGGCAAAGCCGGCAGAAATTAATCTGCCGGCCTTGGTTGAAATCCGCCTGGCGTGCTTGTCGTCTTGGCGGTTGCAATTACTTCAAGAGCTCTTCCGCGATCTGCACCGCGTTGAGCGCCGCACCCTTGAGCAGCTGGTCGCCGCTCACCCAGAAGCAGAGGCCGTTATCCAGCGCGCAGTCCAGCCGCAGGCGGCCGACTTCGCAGTTGTATTTGCCGGAGGTGAAGAGCGGCATCGGATACTTCTTGTTCTCCGGTTCGTCCACGACATCAAGGCCGGGGGCTTTCTGGAGCACGGCGCGCGCGGCTTCCACGGTCACGGGCGTGTCGAACTCCGCGCTGACGGCGACCGAGTGAGCGCGATAAACGGGCACGCGGACGCAGGTGACGCTGGCCCGGAAGGCCGGGTGGTGCATGATCTTGCGGCCTTCGTTTTCCATCTTCATCTCTTCCTTGGTGTAGCCGTTGGCGAGGAAGGAGTCGATGTGCGGCAGGACGTTGAAGGCGATCTGGTGGGGATAGACTTCCTTCGTCACGGCCTGGCCGTGGACGATCTGGTCCACCTGCTTCTTGAGTTCCACGATGGCTTTCGCGCCCGTGCCGC
>CAIJNQ010000075.1 GCA_903822015.1 uncultured Verrucomicrobia subdivision 3 bacterium
AGGTCGTTGGTTCAAATCCAGCCCCCGCAACCAATTTCCGGCCCTGAGACCCTCGTTTCAGGGCCGTTTTTGTTGGGTTTTATGAGGTGCCATTTTTTACCCCATCCTTCCGAATGTTCTCATGCAAAACAAACTACTGGTGCGAAGTCGAAGCCGGCTAGAATGCTAAAAACTCCGCGCGCTATTACAGTCCCGCTCATTCTTCTACTAGGCTGGCGCCCGTGGTGTGAAACACTTTTTTAAAGCACGTCTTGACGTTTAACCTGGAATTATTAAGCCAATGATTGTCCATCGGTGATGGGAAACTGGTCGTGTTCGGGGAACTTGACTTGCGGATTAATGGTTAATTTGTTGTAAACACACGTAAATTCGCTGACTCTTTGGTACACCGTCGCCAACAATTTTAAGCGAATTGCAGGAAGACACTATTTGGCCCGAATCTCGATAATAATGAGTGGTTCTCCAAGACGTGGTAAAGTTATGAACTAATGAAATGCCATTCAGCATCCCGCAATTATGACCTCCGCTATGGCCGTAGTCCGCGCAGGTTGTGTGGACATTTTTTAAACATCTCCATCTACATGAAGAAGAACATATTCACCACGACCATCCTGGCAACGTTCATTCTCGCATCGATTGCGAACGCCCATGGCAACATACCAACTGCTACCCGCTGCGAATATCTGGTCAATCCGCAGGGGATAGACGAGGCTCAGCCTCGTTTGTCCTGGCGTCTGGAATCCAGCAAACGCGGCGCAGCGCAAGTTGCATATCAAATCCTAGTGTCCTCAAGCCTGGAGTTGTTAAATCATAACTCAGGCGACCTGTGGGACAGCGGTAAAGTGGACAGCGATCAGAGCGTGAGCGTTGTTTATTCCGGCAAACCGCTCAAGTCGCGACAGCCGTGTTTCTGGAAAGTTTGCGTCTGGGATGATGCCAATCAGGCAACTTGGAGTCTTCCGGCATCCTGGACCATGGGTTTGCTTCGGCCGGAGAACTGGCAGGCAGACTACATATCATTTTTGGATACCACGCCAATCTGGAAAAACCGGAGCCGGCTTTTTTTGCCGCCCGTGCACCAGTTTCGTAAGGAGTTTGTCCTGTCCAAATCCGTGAAGCGGGCCACGATTTACGCGACGGCCTTAGGTGTCTACGAATTTTACCTGAACGGCGAGAGCATCGGCGACGCGCGATTTGCTCCGGGGTGGACGGATTACCATCAGCGCGCTTATTACAACACCTACGACGTGACCGGGCGGGTCAAACAGGGTGACAACGCGCTCGGCGCTTGCGTTGGCGATGGCTGGTATTCCGGCTATGTCGGGTTCGCTTTGCATGCTGGTTTTGGCACCGAAAAAATCGGGCGCTATATTTACGGAAAAACACCCGCGCTCATGGCGCAACTGGAAATAGAATACGACGATGGCTCGCGGGAGATTATTCCGACCGATAAATCATGGAAGGTCACCGGCGACGGCCCGATCCGGGAAGGTGATTTTTTGATGGGTGAATATTACGATGCCCGCAAGGAAACGGCCGGCTGGACCAAAGCGAATTTCGACGACCTCCAATGGGACCAAGCGATTTTGGCCTGCGAAAACGATACCCTGCCGGCAACGTTTTACGATGAATTCAAAGGCGACGAGCCGGGTGACCAGGTGGAAATAAAAGGGCAGCCGATTGAACTGGGATTCAAACATCCGGCGAAGCTTGAGGCGTTTCCCGGTGTGCCGGTGCGCCCGGTCCAGGAAATTAAACCCGTGGCCATCACCTCGCCGACCAATGGGGTGTTCATTTTCAACATGGGACAGAACTTTGCCGGGGTCGTTCGACTCAAAGTCAAAGGCGCGGCCGGCACGAAGATTCGACTGCGTTTTGGCGAACGGCTGCACGATGATGGCCGTTTGATGACGGAAAATTTGCGCAAGGCACGCGCAACGGACTACTACATACTGAAAGGGGATAAAAACGGCGAGGAATGGACCCCGCACTTCACGTTTCACGGTTTTCAATATGTCGAAGTCATCGGCTATCCCGGCAACCCGGGCAAGGATGCCATCACTGGCATCGTCCTCCAAAGCGATACGTCGTTGACGAGCGAATTTGAATGTAGCGATCCCATGGCCAACCGCCTTTTCAAAAACATCGTGTGGACGCAGCGCGCCAATTTTATTGATCTGCCGACGGATTGTCCGCAACGTGACGAGCGCCTTGGGTGGATGGGCGACGCGCAAATTTATGTTCATTGCGCCACGTTGAACGCCGATGTCGCCGCTTTCTACTCGAAGTGGCTGCGCGAAGTGATGGAAGCCCAGCGACCCAGCGGCACATTTCCCGGCTATTGCCCGAATCCATTCCAAAGTGGCTGGGGTTTCGGAACTGCGTGGTGCGATGCAGGTGTGATTTGTCCGTGGACGATTTGGCAGGCATATGGCGACACGCGGATCGTCGAACGCTGCTGGCCGAACATGGTTAAGTTTCTGGACTGGCGCATCAGCACGAGCACCAATTTTCTGGGCATCAACCAGGGCAATGACTGGGGCGACTGGCTTTCGTTCGGCACCAAAACGCCGCTGGATTATGTGGATACGGTCTATTTCGCCTATGCGGCGAAACTGATGTGGGGTATGGGTGACGCAATCGGGAAGGAGGCGGAGGCGGAGAACTACCGGCAGTTGTTTGAAAACATCAAGGCGGCGTTCATCCGGAAATATGTCAGGCCGGACGGCTCGCTGTCGGTGGACACCGAAACCGCCTATGCCCTTGCACTGTACATGGATCTGATACCCACTGAGTTGCGGATGAAATCAGGGGCAATAATGGCCAACAAGATCCGCTCCGGCGAAACCGCCGACAATTCCGGGATGACCACCGGCTTTTTGGGCACGCGGCCGTTGCTGCCCATGTTGACCAGCGTGGGCGAGAATGATCAGGCCGTGAAACTATTCCAAAGCCGAAAATTTCCGTCCTGGGGCTATGAGGTGGAGCAGGGGGCAACGACCATTTGGGAGCATTGGGACAGCTACACCAAGGCGAACGGCTTTGGTGGTCTGGATGGAAAACAGAACGCCTCCATGAATTCCTTCGCCCACTATTCGTTCGGGGCCGTGGGCGAATGGATGCTCGGTGATTTGGCCGGCATCCAGTCCGCCGGCCCGGGTTATGATAAAATCATCATCCACCCGCATCCGCCGTCGCCAGACAGTGATCGCGTGGAAAAGCCGATTAACTGGGTGAAATCACACTATGATTCCATCCACGGCCGGATTGTCAGTAATTGGCGCCGGCACGGGTCAAGCTTTGAACTGGAGACAATCATTCCGGCGAACACGACGGCAGAGGTTTATTTGCCGGCGAGCGATTCCAAAAACATCACCGAGGGGGGCCGGCCGCTGTCAAAAGCCGCCGGGGTTAAATTTATTCGCATGGAAAATGGCTGCGCCGTGCTGGCGGTGGTGTCGGGGGAATTTCATTTCAAATCGACAAAACTTTGAGGGTATGTGCCGCGCATCGCCTGACTTCCAATGAGGACGATCCGGCCGCAAACACTCCGCCGGTTACGCATCGTGATTTTCAGCCGGCCATGCCCTTCGCGCGGGGAAGACCCGATACCAGCAACCGCGATTGGCGGGCGAAGTGGCATAATGGCGAGGATCCACATCGGGCGGGCGCTTGGACGGTGCCGGCCGGTGATAATGCGCTGGAACAATAACCGGGCGGTGGCGGCCGGGTGAAGCCGCTTAAATTTTTTTATGACACATAACATTATCCGGCGCCTGCTACGTTTATTGCCCCCGCTCCTGCCCTTAATATTTATTTCCTTCAACGCACGCGGCGAAAACCTCCGTCCGCCGGCGGTGCCGCTGGTGGCGTGCGATCCGTATTTCAGCATCTGGTCGGCGGCGGACAAGCTGACCGATAAAGACACAACCCATTGGACCGGCAAACCACAGCGGCTGACCAGCCTGGTGCGGATTGACGGGAAGACCTTCCGGCTCATGGGCATGGAACCAGCGGAGGTTCCGGCTTTGCCGCAGACCGGTCTGGAAGTTCTGCCGACGCGAACGATTTACTCATTTGCCGGCCGGGGCATTCAACTCACGCAGACCTTCATGACCGCCGACCTGCCGGATGACTTGGATGTGATGTCGCGACCGGTCACGTATGTCACCTGGGAGGCGCAGTCAACCGATGCGCTGCAACACACGGTGTCGGTTTATTTTGACGCCCGTGCGGAACTGGCTGTCAACCAGACGGATCAGCCGGTCACTTTTGGAAAAGCCGAGGTTTCCAATCTGAGCGCCTGGCGCGTGGGATCAGTGGAACAGCCGGTGTTGCAGAAAAAGGGCGACGACCTTGGTATTGACTGGGGCTATTTTTATCTGGCGGCAGTTCGGAGTCGAAGTGTGGTTTCCACGGTCAACGCTGCCGACTTTGTCCGCTCCAATTTCGTTGCCAGCGGAGCCCTTGGCATAGCTGCCGCCGAAACTTCACTGCAAAATAATGCCCGCAACGATTCGGTGATTGCCTACGCCATGAATCTCGGCGCGGTTCAAGACCAGCCGGCTTCCGGCTGGCTGATGCTGGCCTATGACGATCTGTATTCGATCCAATACATGAAGAAAAACCTGCGCCCCTATTGGCGGCGCAATGGCCGGGAGGCGGCTGACCTTTTGCAGGCGGCGGCGCATGATTATCCGTCACTGATGAAACGCTGCGCGGCTTTCGACGACGAATTAATGGCCGATCTGCGCAATGCCGGCGGCGAAAACTATGCGGCACTGGCGGCGCTGGCGTATCGGCAGTGTTTTGCGGCCGGAAAATTTGTCGCCGACGCCAACGGCCAGCCGTTGCAGTTCTGCAAGGAAAACCATTCCAACGGGTGCGTCAGCACTTCCGATGTTTTTTACCCGATGTCGCCGCAATTTTTA
This sequence comes from uncultured Verrucomicrobia subdivision 3 bacterium, assembly GCA_903822015.1. Lineage (GTDB taxonomy): Bacteria > Verrucomicrobiota > Verrucomicrobiia > Limisphaerales > UBA11358 > UBA11358. The sequence continues at coordinate 4,932 of CAIJNQ010000075.1, forward strand.
TTTTTCAGCCCCACGCTGGCCAAGTCGTTCATTGTGCCGTTCATGAATTACGCGGCGAGCGACCGATGGAAATTTCCCTTCGCGCCGCATGACCTCGGCACTTATCCGCAGGCGAACGGCCAGGTCTACGGCGATGGCGAGCGCGGCGTGAACAACCAGATGCCGGTGGAAGAGAGCGGCAATCTGCTCTGCCTGTTTGGTGCGGTCGCGCAGATGGAAGGCAACGCCAATTTTGCCGGGCTCTATTGGAGGCAACTGGAGCAATGGGCGGCGTATCTCAAGGAAAAAGGTTTTGATCCGGAGAAACAATTGTGCACGGATGATTTCGCCGGCCACCTGGCGCACAATGTGAATTTGTCCGCCAAGGCGATCTGCGGACTCGGCTCGTTTGCCAAGCTTTGCGCGATGCGCGGCGACCAGGCCGAGGCGGATGAATATTCGCAATTGGCCCATGAGTTTGCGCGGCGCTGGTTGAGGGAGGCGGATGACGGCGATCATTTCCGGCTGGCGTTTGACCGGCCGGGATCGTGGAGCCAGAAATACAATCTGGTTTGGGACCGGATCCTGGGATTGAATTTGTTTCCAGCCGAAGCCAAGCAGAAAGAAATGGATTTTTACAAGAAGATGCAGAATCCTTACGGCCTGCCGCTGGATAACCGCGAGACGTACACCAAGCTAGACTGGATCACCTGGACGGCGACACTCACACAAAACCGCGCCGACTTTGAAGCCCTGGTTGCGCCGATCCTATCATTTTTGAACACGACGCCGGACCGCACGCCAATGTCCGATTGGTATCAGACGAAATCGGCGCGGCGAGTCGGTTTCGACGCGCGGCCGGTGGTTGGTGGTGTGTTTCTGCAGATGCTCTACCACCAGCCGGTCTGGCAGAAATATGCCGGGCGGGACAAGACCAAGGCGGCGAACTGGGCGCCGATGCCGGTGCCACCCAAGGTCACGGTGAATGTTCCGGCGGCGGACCAACAGCCGGCGATGTGGAACTATACCACCACCCGGCCAGCGGATGGCTGGATGAATTCAGGTTTTGATGTTTCCGGATGGAAACGAGGACTGAGCGGATTCGGGACCGCGGGGACGCCGGGCGCGATTATCGGCACCATCTGGAAATCGGACGATATCTGGTTGCGGCGGGAAATGGATTTGCCGGCCGGAAATCATGGCGACATCAGCGCCTGGTTGCATCACGACGAGGATGTGGAAGTATACATAAACGGGGTGCTCGCCATCCGAGCCGGCGGCTTCATCTCCGGCTACGATGTTTTGCCGATGATGCCCGAAGGTCGGGCGGCACTCAAACCCGGTAACAATCTGGTCGCGTTGCACTGTCATCAGACCGTCGGGGGACAATATGTCGATTTGGGCCTGGTGGAAGTAAATGCCCAGTGACCTGAATAGGGCTGGCCATCTCAGAGGCAAGTTACCGATGATCCGGGCGAGCCCCGGTGGCTCAGTCATGAACCGCCCGCCCGGCTTGATGGTTCATGGCTTGACCAGCGCCGGGGACCGGGATTTCGCCAGAGCCTGACCCCGTACAGAATGTCGCAAGTGGTCCTGGCTTCAGGCCTGAAGCCTTCCATAAAAAGGAACCCGGCCAATCACCCGCTCCCGGTTTGCCGCGTCAACACGATTTCTGGGACGCTCGTCAGGAAGGCATTCAATCACAAACGGCACCATGATTTTAACACTGGCAGTCATTTCAAATAATAAATAAGCTTAAAAAAATCTATGGCAACTATTCCCTCGACCGCCGTCGTTTCCCCATCCTCGCCCTCCAGCAACGGACAAACCTATCGCGGTCCGTTTTCGATCATGACGGTGTTATTTTTTATGTGGGGATTCATGACCGTGTTTAATGATATCCTCATTCCGCGTTTCAAGGAGGCGTTCACGCTGAATTACCTTGAGGCCATGCTGGTCCAGTTTGCTTTCTTTGGCGCCTATTTCATCGGCGCACTGATTTATTTCATCATTTCCGTCAAGGCTGGCGACCCGATCGCACGCATCGGCTATAAGAATGGCGTGGTGATCGGCCTGCTGATCTCAGCCAGCGGCAGCGCCCTGTTCTGGCCGGCCGCCAACAGCGTTTCCTATCCCTTGTTTTTGATCGCCCTCTTCGTTGTCGGCCTGGGTTTCGCCATGCTGCAGATCGCCGCGAATCCGTATGTGACGATCCTGGGACCTGAAAGCAGCGCCGCCGGACGCCTGAATCTGGCGCAGGCTTTCAATTCGGTCGGCACCACCATCGGGCCGCTAATTGGCGGGTATCTCATATTTCAATACTTCGCCAAAACCGGCGCCCATGGCGCGGATTCCGTTAAGGTGCCGTATCTGGCTTTCTGCATCATCTTCGTAATTCTGGCGCTGGTGTTTTTCTCCATTAATCTGCCGCACGTGGGGGAGGGCAAAGTCGAACGCGGCATCGGCGCCATGAGATATCCGCACGTCATGCTCGGGGTGCTCGCGATTTTCATGTATGTCGGCGGCGAAGTCGCCATCGGCAGTTCCATTATCAATTTTCTCGGCCAGCCCGGCGTGGCGGGTCTTTCGGCTCTGGATGCCAGCAAATATGTTTCACTGTTTTGGGGGGGCATGTTAATCGGCCGCTTCATGGGGGCGGTCGAATTAAGCGAAATGAAAACAATCCACAAACAATTGTTTCTGGCCGGCATCCCTTTCGCCGCCTTTCTCATTTTGTGGTCGCTGCGCGGCTGGGATCTGGTCGTAAATTATCTTCCGCTGCTGGCGCTGTGCTGGTTGCTGTTCCAGTTCGGCAAGGCGCTGGCCAACCGCACGCTCATGATTTTTTCGCTGACCATCGTCATTTTGCTGGCGATCTCGATTGTTGCCGGCGGCCGGCTGGCGATGTGGTGTATCGTGGGCATAGGCCTGTTTACCTCCATCGGGTTCCCGTCCATCTTCTCGCTGGCACTGGACGGCATCGGCATTTACAAAAGCCAGGCGTCATCGCTGCTGGTCATGGCGATTTTGGGCGGGGCGATTTTACCGGCGATTCTGGGGCGCATTGCTGATGTCTGGAGCCTGCAAACTTCTTTGATTGTCCCGCTTATCGCCTATGCCTATGTCGCCTTCTACGGTTGGAAAGGTCACCGTATCGGACGGCAAAAGACAGCTACGGTCGGCTAAAATTTTCGCAATTCACCAATGTTTAAAGCGAACGGGTGTTGTTAATCGCCGGCCTGGCCGTTGAATTGTTTTGCAGCTGTGTTGTGGGATTATCTATTTGCTTCAAACGATTAATTTCCTCTGCAGCGTTGACTGCCCCTCAACCCTCTCCCCATCCGATGGGGCGAGGGAGAAAATATTTTTGGATGACGTTTCCCGGGGTGGCGCTCGTGGGGCGAGCTTACCCCAGGCTATTATCGTGGTGCCCTTGCAGGGCGCTCAATCAGTTAAATCAAATCGGGCAGGAAAATTGTTGGTGAAAAACGCTCAAACAGGAGCCGAATTGCTGGAAACTCAGGAATATCTACGAAAGCGTTGGCCCGGCTTGTTCAAAAATGTCCGGCCCTAACTTGAGGATCGGTGATTTACATCCGGGCCACCGCCTACAAATAGGGTACCGATAAATTCATTTCAGGGGGCGTTTTCAAGCTAATGACTTCCGCCGGTTTTGCCTCCTCAATCCTGTTGTCCGGCAGTCATTTTGACTTGTCCGGTGCAAGGTGGCAGATCCTTTTTTATTTTTGATCAACAGTGAGGATACCACTCGCTCCATCCGTTCCCGGTTTTGACGGTGGAGTTGGCTGATCAAGGCTTGATAATCATCCGGCAATAATGGAATCAGCGCCTCCATGGGGGTCATAAACCTGACATGCAATACCCTGGCCACATTTCGCCAGGCTTCCCAGCGAAGCTGCTGGGCGTGCCTTATTGCCCGGCACCGGATCCCGATTTCACCTTTCCTGAAGCTGGTGTAGCTTACGAACCGGTCTGGACCCGCATCTGCCTGTCGATCAAGCCGGGCAAGCAACTTGCCATACGCTTGCAACTCGTCGCGGAGCGTCTGAATCAGCTGGCTTAGTCGTTTGCCCATAAATTACAAGTCCATCCGTTTGCCTAGCCAATGGGCGCACAGATGGTCATGTCCTTTGACGATCAGGCTATGTTTCGGGGTAAACTGGTATTTGTCCTTCAACCGTTCGTAAGTGGATTCGGCAATTTGAATTTTTCCCGCCTCGCCTTTGGATTCCAGCCGGCAGGCCAGATTGACGGTCTCACCCCAAAGGTCGTAAGCCAATCTGCCCCGGCCGATGACGCCGGCGACGACCGGTCCGGTGCAGATGCCGATGCGCAACTGAATCGAAGTGTCATATAGCTGGTTCAACCGAACGATTTCTTCCTGCATGTCCTGTGCAAGCTCGGCGCAGGCCTCGGCATGGTCGGGTCGCGGAAGGGAGATGCCGCCGGCAACCATGTAGGCATCGCCGATCGTTTTTATTTTTTCCAGGCCGTGGTTTTCCACCAGAACATCAAAGGCGGAAAATATCTCGTTCAAGATTTCGACGATCTGCTCGGGGCCGACGTGGGCCGACAGCGTGGTGAATCCAACCAGGTCCGCAACCATCACGGTGACATCCGGGAGACTGTCGGCAATGTTGGTCTCGCCCTTTTTCATCCGATCCACGATGGGCGTGGGCAGCATGTTCAACAGCAGCCGGTCAGATTTCTCTTGTTCGGCGCGCAGCCGGTCGTAGAGGCGTTTGGCGTAAATGGCATTGCCCACCCTTAAGGTCACATCCTGAATATCAATCGGCTTATTCAAGAAATCGTTCGCCCCGGCATGAATGCCCAGCAAACGATCGCCCCGTTCGGAGAGGGCGGTGACCATCAGAATCGGAATGTGCGCCGTCTTGGTATCCCCCTTCAGCTGCCGGCAAACCTCGAAGCCGTCCATTTTGGGCATCATCAAATCAAGCAGGATGACGTCCGGCGGATGGGCCGCGATTTTTTGCAATGCCTGGATGCCATTTTCGGCTTCCTCCACCCGGTAACCGAAGGCTTCCAGCGGGTCGCGCAACAGGGTGCGGTTTTGTGGTTCGTCATCCACTACGAGCACGGAACCCCAGCCGGGCGTCGGCTGGTTGATAGTGGGTTTAAGGTGCGGTGTGTTTCTTTGCATGATGTTTATCGGGTTGTTATTGTTTGGTGCGAATCGGCAGCTTCGATGTATTTGGTAACGTTGGAGATGAATGACCGGGTGTTAAACGGTTTGGTCAGATAGCCATCACAGCCGGCATCCAGGGCGATTTCTTCGTCGCCTTTCATGGCATGGGCCGTGAGACCGACGACGGTGAGCTGGCTGGTCAACGGGTTGTTTTTGAGAATTCTGGTCGCGGCCAGCCCGTCCATGCCGGGCAGGCTGAAATCCA
>CAIJNQ010000076.1 GCA_903822015.1 uncultured Verrucomicrobia subdivision 3 bacterium
CGGCGCACTTGGGCAGGTAGCCTTCGTGCAGTTCGCGGATGCGCGCCATCTCCGCATCGCCCAGATGAAATTCCATTTGCAGCCAGCCCAGATCATCCGCCGGCTTGGCACAGCACATCACGATGGCGCGCTGGGCGGTGAAATACGAACCCGCAAAAATCGCCGCGCCCAGCGCCAGCGAGCCGAGGAGAATGACGAGCGAACGGTTCATGTTCAGCGCACGGAATAGGGCGCGACCGAGGCGAGATAATTCATCTGCGCGTCGTGCCGCGCCGTCTGCCGGCCTTCCAATGTGCCTGCGAAAACTCCGGCCATCAGCAGCACGGCGGCGGTGGTGAAGGCAAAGCGCGGACGCAAGATTAGCGCGGCCAGCGCATCCATCCACGACGCTGATTTTGCCGGTGCCTCGGCGTCTTCGATGCGACGCCAGACGTTTTGCTGGAAGCGCGGCGGCAGCACCGGTGCAGGCCGGTTGCCGCGCAGCAATGCCTTGAGCTTGAGGTCGTCGGAGTTCATGTTTTTAGTGCGTGGTGGGCGGCGGAAATTATTCCCGCCGCCCGCAGTTTAGATTTTTGGTGTCCGTTGGCAATTAGTTCGTTTGCCGCCGGTATGTCAGCAATCCGCTTACCCCGTCCGCCCAAAAAACCCGCAGGAAATCTTTCACGGCATCCGCCGGTGCCGCCACTGCGTCCGTTGACTTTTTCCTAATGGCCGGTAATGTTTCTCAACGGAATAAAATAAATTGCGGGTTTTTGTCGGCCCCGGTGTAAGCCAAGTGTTCAAGACGAACACAACAAACAATAACATTTAACCAACTATGAAAAAATCAAACCTCTATCTGTTTCTGACCGTCGGCGCGCTCGGCGTTCTGGCGCTCTCCACCAAACTCACGGCCGCGACCGACACGATGCCATCCTGCTGCATGGGCGGCATGACCACTCCGATGGCGAGCGAAGTCAGCACCAACGCCACGCCGGATTTGCTCACGACCTGCCCGGTTTCCGGCGAAAAACTTGGCGAGATGGGCAAGCCGTTCACGTTCACCTACAAGGATCAGGAAGTGAAACTTTGCTGCAAAGGCTGCAAAAAGGATTTTGATAAAGATCCTGAAAAACACCTCGCCAAGATCCGCGCGGCAGACAAAAAATAACTATTGTTTCGCAAAACCGGTCTGGCGCGAACCGCCAGACCGGACGAAAATAAAACTGTGAAAACGGCCGTGGCCATACTTTGTGGATTCGTGCTGGCGCTGGCACCGCTCTTCGGCGCGCAGCCGGCGTGGTGCATCGCGCCCGCCGTTCACGGCTGCTGCCACTGCGGCGGCAAAATGGCCTGCTGCGCGGCGCAAAAAAATTCCGCCGCGCCGGTCAGCGCCACAGTTCGCAGCGCGCCGCAGAATGAGCTTTCGCTGCTGTCCCAAACACTTTCCATTCCGACTCCGCTAACCGCGCCGGCGGCGCTCAGTTTCGTCAACGCGGCGGCACTCAAACCGGCCGCCCTGCCGATTTTCGCCCGCGACTGCGCCCGGCTTCTCTGATTCTTCCCGGCTGACGCCCGTGGTGTGTCCCGCGCCGAAGCGCAAAATCCGCCACGGATTTTCAGCTCCCAAAAACACCGGTTTTCTGCCGCCAGCGCGGCCTTGGTTTAACTGGAAAATATTTTGCCGGAAGAAAAGCTATGAAAACAAAATTTATTTTGCTGCTGTTGGTTGCCGCCGGAGCGTGCGCAGTCTGGTATTTCAAATTCAAACCGCCGACGCCAACCACCCTGCCTGCTGCCGCGTCGATTCCGGCGGAGCGGAAAATCCTGTTTTACAAGAGTCCGATGCATCCATGGATCAAGTCGGACA
>CAIJNQ010000077.1 GCA_903822015.1 uncultured Verrucomicrobia subdivision 3 bacterium
CGGTCGGCACAGCCCGCTTTGGGGATGCTCCTCCCTCGCCGCCTTGGCCACGACCAAAATCCCTCGCCGCAGATCCCCTCGGAATTTTCAGACAAGCTCTCAGATGCTGACTTGCAGGAATGCTGAAAGTGTGAAATCATGAATGCATGACAAAAGTCATCAACATCAATGGACGCGGAACCCTGACCCTGCCCAAGGAATTGCGGCAGCGGATCGGTTTGACCGGCGAGGGCCAGGTGGTGGCCGAGGAAACCCCGGAGGGCATCCTGCTGCGCGCCGGCGCCACGTTCCCGGTGGAAATCTACACCGACCAACGGGTCGCCGAATTCGCCCGCCACAATGAGCAGGCCTTGGCCGGCTTCCGCTTGAAGAAATGAGGATCTTCCTCGACGCGAACATTCTCTTCTCCGGCGCGCTGCCGCAAAGTCGGCTGCGCGCCTTTTTGGATTTGCTCGGCCGCGAAGGCGACTGCCTTACCAACGCCTATGCGGTGGAGGAAGCCCGCCGCAATCTGGCCGCAAAATTTCCGGACGCACTAAGGTCGCTGGATTCCCTGGTCAAAAAATGTGAGCTCATTCATGCCCTGCACCCGGACCTGCCGGTGAAGCTGGCTTTGAAGGATTTGCCGATCCTGGGCGGGGCCGTGGCCGGGCAGGCCAACTATCTGCTCACCGGCGACGAAAAAGATTTTGGCCGGTTCTTTGGCAAAACCGTTGCCGGGGTGAAAGTGGTCTCGCCCAGGATGCTCGCCGAGGAACTGACCAAATCAGGCCTGATTTAAAGCGCCACCGGCACGGAAGCCATGGAATACACCGCCGTGGCCCCCGGCAAAACACAGCTGGAAGCCACCCCATGAAGCGCGCGGCGAAAAAGGGACATAGCGACCGGATTCTGCCGGAACGCACCGCGTCAACTCAATGCCATTGGCAAATGAAGTGCCGCCGAAATCCGGACGGTGTTTTTGGAGTGCGCGGACATGTCAGCGCTTTGCCGTTGCGAGGCATGTCTCGCCGGGGAAAAAGCGGTGTCGTGCCACCGCACACCACAACGTAAATTTGTGACCGAAAATTCCAATGTAAAGCGTGTCTGAAAATTCCGACGCCCCGGTGATGCCGGCGGCGGCCCGGATGATATGTTCAAGCTGTTGCCGGTGCATGGCGGAAGCGGGCTTTGACCTCCCAGACTTCCGTCGGCGACAAGACGCCGGCGAAGGGCGAATTCTGTCTCAAACGCTGGGCGTTATCCGATTCAGTGCAGAGCAGAGTGCAAATCTCTGCCACCGGGCGGGAAAGGATTTGCTGCCACTCGGCATAGCAGCGCAGCAGCGACGGGGCCGAGTGGTTTTGTTGCGACCAGCGCGCGAGGTTGGCACGGGCAAAATCCACCAACTCCGGCTGCCAGCGCATCCGCTCCGCGATGCGCCGGGCCAGTTCCAAACTCACTTGATCAGTTTTTGAATGATTCACGCCGCCTGATTTCTGGATGTTAGCAAACTTTTGCCTTGGAAATACTATGGCCGATTTTCGTGGTTGAAGCAAGTCTGGGTCGCCTACTGCCTTCATCCATTTATCCATTCGTCCGCTTAGCCCCCTCCACCGCCTCGCGGTAATTCCGCCGCAGGGTCTCGTTGATCCCGCGCATGGTGTAATGTTTGCGGGAAATCATGGTTGAAATATTGCAATGCGATTGCCAGATATCAAGTTCGTTGTTTTGCGTCGGATGGCTAAGGCGTGCGCTTTGGAGTGCGCGGACATGTCCGCGCTTTGCTTTTGCGAGACACGTCTCGCCAGGGGAAAGCGGTGTCGTGCCACTTCAAATGTTACATGTTGCAAGTTGCATGTTGCATGTTGAGGGTCAGTAAGGACAACTGCCAACTGCCAACTGCCAACTGCCAACTGACGACTGACCTCTGACTTCTGCCTACTGGCTTGCCCCCACCCTCCCCGTATGCCGCGGGTTGGCCCGGAACATCGGCCACGGACTTTTAGCGGGCGGCAGCAATTCCCCCGGCGGACGGATGGCGTAAAGCCGGGAGCCCGCGCAGACATATAGGATCCCGTCCGGGCTGCCGGTCAGGGAGCTGGATGCATAGGTCTCCATCGCGGCATCCCAGAGCCGCCGTTCCCAAATAAATGGCTCCCCGGACGCTGCCGCCCGCACCGTCCCCCAAGGCACGGAAAAATAGCAACGGCCGGTGACCGCCACCGCGGACACTTCGATCGGCACCTCCATCCCACATTTCCAATTCAACGATCCATCACTCTTAACCGCCAGGGTGAGCTGCTGTTGCCCGATGATAATGTCGCCTTCCGGGGTCACGATCGGTGAGGATTCCGTGGTGCTTTCCATATGGTAGCGCCAGCGTTCCGATCCGTCCGGATTCACGGCGTAGAGATTGCCGTCCAGGGAGCTGATATAGACCGTGCCGTCCGCCCCGATGGCCGGCGAAGAAATGATCGCCCCGCCCGTCGGAAAGGCCCAGCGCACGGAGCCGTCCGGGTGCAGTGCATAAAGGTTTTTGTCATGCGCCCCGAAATAGACGGTGCCGTCGGCGGCGATGGCCGGCGAGGAATCCACGATGGCCCCCACGGATTTTTTCCATTTGAGCGAGCCGTCCGGATTCAGCGCGTAAAAAAATTTATCCCAGCCGCCAAAGTAAACCGTGCCGTCCGCCCCGATGGCCGGCGAGGAATCCACCCAGGCCCCGGACGCAAATGTCCATTTGAGTTTTCCCGCCGGGGTCAAGGCATAGAATTTCCGGTCGCGCGAGCCGAAATAGACCGTCCCGTCGTCGGCGATGGCCGGTGACGACTTGATTTCCCGCCCCCCCTTGAACGACCATTTGGTGGCGCCATCCGGGGTGTAAGCTAAAAAATATCCGTTGAAAATTCCGACGTAAACGGTGCCATCCGGGGCGACCGCCGGGGTGGAGGTGCTGCTGTTATTGTAGGCTGGAAAAACCGCCGACCACAAATTCGTGGCCGGCGGCGGCGGCGTCTGCGCCTCAACCCTTCCGCCCCAACCGGAGGCCACGACCATCGCGACCATGACCAGCCATGGCATTTCAGTTCGCCATTTTAACAATTTCATCGCATCGAGTAAACCAGCGGACCCAGGCCGGGGCAAATGGAAATCGCCACCCACCACCCTTCTGACTTCTGACCTCTGACTTCACTCTTCTGATTACTGCCAACTGCCAACTGCCAGCTGCCAACTGCAAATGCCATCCTTCATTTCCCCTGTTGGGGCGGCCCGATATCCGGTTGCAAATAACCTCTTGCCTCCCTGCCGGAGCGGCAAAAATTAATATCCCGCCGCAAAAAGTCTTGAGTTGCGGCCCCGGCGCGTTTCTACTCGCGCCTCAATTATGCACTGCGTCATCGGTTCCGGCCCGGCGGGCGTCGCGTGCGCGAAGGCCCTCCTCGCGCGCGGCGCTACCGTGCTGATGCTCGACGCCGGGCTCGAACTCGAGCCCGATCGCGCCCGGACCGTCCGCGATTGCGCCGCTGTCAAACCCGGGGCCTGGAGCGCGGCGCAGCGCACGGCCCTGCAGGGCAACCTGGCCGCCGATGCCAAGGGAGTGCCGCTCAAGCTGGTTTTCGGCTCCGATTTTCCCTACCGCGAAACACCGGAAACCATCCCGTGGCGCAACCATGGCACCGGCCTGAAACCGTCGCTCGCGCTCGGCGGCTTGAGCAATGTCTGGGGCGCGGCCATGCTGCCGTATCGCGACACGGATATCGCCGGCTGGCCGGTCAGCAATGCGGAACTGGCCCCGCATTACCGCGCGGTGACGGCCTTCACGGGCCTGGCCGCGCAGCGCGACGACCTGGCGGAGCTGTTTCCCCTGCATTGCGACCAGCCGGGCAAACTGAATTCCAGCCGGCAGGCGGACCGGCTCCTGGGCAATCTGAATCAACATCGCGACGCCTTGCGCGGCCGCGGCTGGCATTTCGGCCGGGCCCGCGTGGCGGTGCGCACCGCCGACCACAGCCCGGCCGGCGGCTGCGTCCATTGCGGGTTTTGCATGTATGGCTGCCCCTACGGGTGCATCTATAATTCCGCCGACACCGTCCGCGAACTGCGCGCAGATAAAAAATTCACCTACCAGCGCGATGTCATCGTCACATCGATCCGGGAAGATCCGTCCAAGGTTTTCATCACCGGCTTCCACCGCGAGACGCGCGCGCCGCTGGCGTTCACGGCGGACCGGGTTTACCTGGCGGCGGGCGTGATCCCCACCGCGCAGATTCTGCTGCGGTCGCAAGGGGCCTACGACCAGCCGCTGATCCTGCGCGACAGCCAGTATTTTCTGTTCCCGCTCCTGCTCGGCCGCCGGACCCGCGACGTGGCGTCCGAGGCGCTCTACACGCTGAGCCAGCTGTTCATCGAATTGAACCGGCCGGACATCAGCCGCCACAGCATTCATCTGCAGCTTTACACTTACAGCGACATCATCGGCCAGGCCGTGCGCGCATCGCTGGGTCCGCTCAAAAGGTTCGCCGCGCCGCTGGTGGAGCGCATGGTCATCGTCCAGGGCTATCTGCATTCCGATGAGTCGCCCGCCATCGCGCTGACCTTGAAGCGGGATGGCGACCGGGATTATCTGCAGCTGGACGCGCGGCCGAATCCCGCCACGCGGCCCGTGGTGAAAAAAGTTTTGCGCGAGTTGCTGTCCCAGACGCGCCGGCTCGGCGGCATGATCGTGCCGCCCCTGCTGCAGCTGGCCGAGCCGGGCCGGGGCTTCCATTGCGGCGGCTCGCTCCCGATGCGCGCGGCGCCGGGACAATTTGAGAGCGACCCGCTGGGCCGGCCCCATGGCTGGTCGCGGGTCCACGCCGTGGACGCCAGCGTGCTGCCGGCGGTGCCGGCCACGACCATCACGTTTTCCGTCATGGCCAATGCCCACCGCATCGGCTGGGAAACGGCCGCCTGAAAAATTGGATTGATGGATTGATGGATTGATGGATTATTGAGGGGATGGATGCGGCAGTGTTTGCCGCATTAATCCAATTATCCATGGATCCAACAATCCAATCATCCCTCAGGCCGGGGTGCGCCATCACCGGCAGCAGCGCATTCTCCTCCCTCTCCGCGCCCGTCGGGAGGGGAGAGGGCCGGGGTGAGGTGAGGGCCGGGTCGTCTTGCCAATCATGAAACCAAAACCTTTGTGCGCCATTACCGGCAGCAATGGCTACGTCGGCGGCTGCCTGAAAAGCTATTTTGCCGCCCTCGGCTGGGGGATTCTGGAACTGACCCGCCAACCGAAACCCGGCACGCCGGGCATTCCCTTCCAGCTCGGGGCGGACCTTCCGCCGCAATCGCTGGCGGGAGTAACGGCGCTGGTCCATTGCGCCTACGATTTCAAGCCGCTGCGCCGGGACGAAATCCGGGCGGTGAACGTCGAAGGCACGCGAAAACTTTTTGCGGCCGCGCGCGCGGCCAAAATTGAACGGATCATCTGCATTTCCTCCATCAGCGCCTACGAGGGCTGCCGCTCGCTTTACGGGCAGGCCAAGCTGGAGATTGAACGCATGGCGCTGGACAGCGGGGCCCTCGTGATCCGGCCCGGTCTGGTCTATGGCCGCGGCCCCGGCGGGATGTTCGGCAAACTGGTTCAGCAAATCCGCAAGTCATCCTTCGTTCCCCTGATCGGCGATGGCTCGCAGATCCAGTTTCTGGTCGATCAGGAGGATCTGGCGGATTTCAGCGCCCGCTACGCGGGCGGCGAAGTGAAGATTCCCCCGCAGATTCTGACCGCGGCCAACGAACAACCGTGGCCGTTCAAGCAACTGCTGATGGAGATCGCGCGCTGGCTGGATAAAAAACCGCGGTTCATCCCCCTCCCCTGGCGGCTGGTCTGGGCGGGGTTGAAGTCGGCGGAAACCTGCGGGCTGAGATTGAATTTCCGCAGCGACAGCCTGGTGAGCCTGATGTATCAAAATCCGTCGCCGGATTTTTCCAGGAATGCCCGCGCGGGCCTGAACTGCCGGCCGTTTCAGGTTGAGAAGCTCCGGATTTAATCTGAAGCCTGCGGCGTTCTGCCGAGACGCCGCTACGATGCTCCCGGCGGTTTGCGCGTTGCGGTTTTCAAGCCGAGCGTGCTCATAAAGAAACTGGAAAAAATCGTCTGGATGCCCAGAACGACGAGCGTTGTCGCCGGGATGAGCCGGCGCAGATTATCCTCCATGGACGGCAGGATTCCGTAATCCGCCTGCTGCCAGATCCAGACCGAGCGGGCGAGCAGGATGATTCCACCCAGAAAGACCAGCAGCCCGAGGATCAGGCCTTTCTCCAGGGTGAAAACCTTGAAGACGCGCGACAGTCTCGGATCGTCGGGCAGCAGCCCCTCGGCGATGGCAAAAACCTTGGTGAAAAAGGCGAACGCGACCAGCTGGAAGCCGACGATGACGGTCATGCACGCGACGATGAGGGTGCCGACATTGAATTCCACCCGCCCGGCCCGGAAATTGCCAAACGCCAGCGCGGCGGCGAACAGGATCCCCAGCGCGGACAGCAACAATCCCGGCACCAGGAACAGCCAGCGCGGCGAAAACAGCAGCATGAACCGCAGGTGCCGCCAGCCGTCGCGCCACGGCTTCAGATGCGGCGGACGCGAACGTCCGTCCCGGTGAAGCGTGATCGGCACCTCGGAAATCCTCAGCCCCTTGAGCGTGGACTTGATGACCATCTCGGAGGCGAATTCCATGCCGGTGGTCTGCAAATCCATTTTTTCGAAGGCGGTCCGGGTGAAACCGCGCAGGCCGGCATGAAAATCGTGCGCGGGACATTTGAAAAACAACCGGCCGATAAAGGACAGCACCGGATTTCCGATCCAGCGGTTTTTCCACGGCATCGCGCCGGGCGTGATGGTGCCGCCGCCCACCGGCAGCCGGCAGCCCATGATCAGTTCGTCGCCCGCCTGGAATTTTTTGACGAAGCCGGCCACGTCGGAAAAATCGTAGCTGTCATCGGCATCGCCCATGATGATCCATTTGCCGGCCGCTGCGCGAACGCCGCCGATGAGCGCGCTGCCATAGCCTTTTTCTTTCACCGGCACGAGGCGCACCCCGGCCTGTTCCGCGATGGCCTGCGAAC
>CAIJNQ010000078.1 GCA_903822015.1 uncultured Verrucomicrobia subdivision 3 bacterium
AGCGAGGTCGTGGTGGTCTTGCCATGCGTGCCGGCGACGACGAGCGAGCGCTTGCCGCGGATGAAAAACTCCGCCAGCAGCGCCGCCAGCGAGCACTGGCGGAGCTTGTGATCGAGGACGTATTCCGCCTCCGGATTGCCGCGCGAAATGGCGTTGCCGATGACGACGAGGTCGGGCTTGGATGCAAGGTTGCGCTCGTCGTAGCCGTTCATCACCGGAATTTTCTTGGCGGCGAGGAACGACGCCATCGGCTCATAGACATTCTGGTCGGAACCGGTGACGGCGAAGCCCTTGTCCAGCATCGCGGCCGCGGCGGACGCCATCGCCGTGCCGCCGATGCCGGTGAAGTGAACGGATTTGATTTCGGATGAAAACATCTGCGTCATGATGACGAAAAACCTCCCGCAGAAAAGTCCGAATTCCCGGATTTGCTTTTACCTTGGTTCACCCCGTGAAAAATGCCGCGGTTAAATTCCATTCCGAGCGAGCTCGGGCGAGGGCAGCGCAACTTCAGCCTGAACCCTCCGCCATCGTCTGTTGCCCCGTTGATAATTGTTCCGGCTAAAGGCCGGAGAGTTTGCGAACATGAATCGTGCGGATATGAATGGTGACGAGGTAGCGCAGGGCGTCGGCGGGATCATCGCCGCCGAAGCCCTCCTCGTTGATGTTGGACTTCAGGACATTGCCGGGGCGGTCGGGATCGTGCTGCAAAAATGGCAGGCAAGTGATGAGGCGCGCACAGCGCGGGTGGATGAACAGAGTGGGCGGGATGCCGGCGTCGGGATCGCCGAGGCGCTGGGCGATGGCGGACCAGCCGGCCACGCGATCCATATTGGCGGGCTGCAAGGACAGGCCGAATTCACGGTATTGGCGGGCGACCGAATCGCCGCTGCTTTCACTGCCGAAGGCATCGGAGCCGGCGACAAATTTGGTGAGGATCCGCCGCTGCTGCCACAGGTGCCAAAGGCTATCGCGTTCGGTGCAGGCATCCGGGAAGCGGACCCGGAGATGATCGCGGAGGTGATCCCGGGAACAAAAAACCTCGTGCCGGGCGAACATGGACTTGATGGCCTGGGCATGACGGGAGGGAATCCAGTAGCGCTCGGCGTGTTCATCCAGAACATAGAAATTGCCGGCCGCATCGCGGCAGCCGAGGAGGACAACGGTGGGATGGGTGTAACCGTAATCCATGGCCGCGAACCATTCGGCGCCGAGCGGCGGCCGGAAATTTTCTTTGAGGACATGGAGGCGGGGCGAGAAATTCCGGAAATACTGGCCGGCGGCAAAGTTCCAGAGACCCTGATACCAGGCGTCATACTGCCAGCCGGAGAGGCGGGCGAGGTCAGCCTTATAACCGGGGTTGATGAACGCGTTGTCATCCACGCGGGCGGGGATGAAGCGGGTTTCGGTCTCGCGGCCGGACTGGTGCGGGACGATGAATTTTTCGAGATACCACTGGTGGCCGACGCCGCCGGGATTGGTGGTGGAATAAATCCGCGGACGCCAGTCCGGCTTGCTGGTGCGGCAGCAAGTGGAGATGTCCTCGTATTTGCGGAGGGTAAGCTGGGTGGCTTCCTCGAGGCCGATGACGTCGTATTCGAGGCCGAGGTAATTATCGATATCCTTTTCGCACTGGTAATGGCCGAGGGTGATGCGGGACCCGTTGGCGAAGGTGAGGATACCGCGCGAGGCATTGAACTCGTGGGGCAGCCGGGCGAAGAGGCGCTGGCGCATGGTTTCGAAATTTTCCAGGTTGGATTTGCCGACCTTGCGCAGGAGCAGGCAGTTGAGGTCGGCGCGGCGCTGGCAATCATCAGCCCCCATCTGGGCGAGGAGCCAGTGGGTTTTGCCGCCGCCGCGGGCGCCGCCGTAGCCGACGGCCCGAGGCCCATCGGGCTGGTCGCAGAGCCGGGCGGCGGCACAGGCGGCGAGCTGACGCGCCTGCAGGATGAGGCCGACGTTGGAGAAGTTGAGGAGCTGATCGCGCGGACAACCGTGTTGCAGGCCGAGCTGAAAAAAGGCCTTCAGCTTCGCCTGTGACGCGGCCGAGAGCGGTTGGTTATTTTGAGGATTCGATTTCATAAATCAATGGTTTGAAGAACAAGACCGGCGGCGGAGAATTTGAAACCACGCATAGGCACCGGACCGGTTTATCCGCAGATTTTGACGATTAACGCAGATGCTATTCCGGCAATAGCGTTTTCCAGTTAAATTGAGGTTTGATAGCAGCACAGGTGAAAGTTGAGATGACCGGAGGATACTTTTTGATACCTTTTGATACTTTTTGCTCCTTTTTGATACCCCGGTTTGAAAATGGCAAAAATGAACAAAAGGTATCATGGCCAGCAGATGGAAGGTTGTAGATGTTTGTGGCTTTGAGGCTTTCATGGCTTAGCCGAGGCAGCGGTGTTGGGGGTTGCCGATGATTTCGGCGCCAGGGTTTCACCACAGGCCTGATCGAGCAGAGCAGCCAACTGATCACGCAGGCTGTGATCGGGGGCTACCGAGCCGTCGGTTTCGCGGGTGTATTTGCCGAGCTGGGAGGCGAAGGCGAAGGCTTTGCAGGCGTCCGCGAAACTCAACTGGTCCAGCTGGTCCTCATCCATGCGTTCGAGATAGCGCTCGGCGACGTTGAGGATGGATTCGGCCAGAGCGAATTGGCGGTCGCGAAAGGTCTTGGTGCGAGCGGCGGCATCGATGAGATCGGCCCGATGGAGAGCGCTTTCGGCGTTTGCGGATTGTTCCATGGCATGGGCGGCGAGGGATATGATACGGCCGCGCCAGTCAAATTCGCCGGCCCAGCGTTTGACGGTGGACTGAGCGACGCCGACTTTGCGGGCGGCAACCGCGTAGCGGCGGCGGGGTCCGAGCTCGAAATAGGCCCGAAAGGCCTCAAAAGCACGGTCGGATTCGCCCGAGACGGGGGAAAGCGCGGACGCGGCGGAAACAGATTCGATATCGTTCATCATCATGCCTTTCATTAAATGTTGTAGTTTTATATTATTCTCAATTTTTTAATCCGATTCATTTTACTTGGCAAGCATTATTTTCGTAGTGTATGCTTAGTCTACGATATAATTATGAAAAATAAACCTAATGAAGCCATTCGGGCGCTGCGCAAGATCATCGGATATACGCAGGCAGAATTTGCGGCGATGATCGGAGTATCCAAAGATGCGGTGGTGAGCTGGGAGACGGGGCGAAATCAGGTATCGGATACGTATGTGCGGCGGATCGCCCTGGCGACGGGTGTGGACGGAAGGATGCTCAAAGCGGGAGTGAGCGTGCCGCTGAGCACAGCCGAGGACGGACATCTTTACCGCGCCGAAGATTTTGAGCATCACCGCCAGAGCGAGTGGGGGCGGACGGATGAGGAGGCAGCGCGGCGCCGGCTGGCGGATTGTGCGGACACGCTGGAACTGTTGTTGCTGGCGGCGGTCAAGCCGAGCGGGGACAAGCGGCACCAGCAGTTGCCCGGGGTGATGGACTCGTTCATGCAATGGTGTGAGGCGGTGCGGGAGGATTTTCAACTGGGGCAGCAGATAGACGCGCAGCTGGAGACGCGGCGGCAACGGGCGGGGATGACACAGGTTTATGGCGTATGGCGGGCGATGAACCGGGGCAATCCGGAGGGATTGAAGGCCAACGGGTATGTGGAGGATCCGACGAAGGGCGCGGGGGAGTCATTGCGGCTGGAACTGGAACTGGTGCCGGAATGGGCGCCGGGCCGGAGCATGAAATGGCCGAAGCCGTTCAAGATGAAGCTGGCCACGCCAGCCCAAGGATGAAGTCAGAGGTCAGAGGTCAGAGAATTGAGACCTGAAAAATGCATGGAGCGAGGAGCGTGGAGCCAAGGAAAGAGATTAAAAGTCCAAGTCAGCAAAATTTGCAAAGTTTTACCCAAAATTTGCAAATCATACCCGGTAGCAATTTCCATTGATGACGGATAAATTGGGGGCGGGTTAGGTTTCATTGTTCGGGTTAGGGTTGAGCCAGTCTGTGTTTTGATTTTTCCACAGGCTGGCTTTTTTGTGCCCATACGGCAATTGGAAGCTTGGACGGAGGTTGCGTCTGCCGAGCAGTTCGGTGCAGCGGGCGAAGGGGATCAGTTTAGTGGCCATTGGGTTTTAGCGTGAGGACGGGAGTGTGCAAAGTAAAGAGCCGACCCGTTTACCACCTCATGACGATAACGGAGGTGCGAGCCGGTGATAGGATCGATCCATCAGAATCACTCGCCTTTGCGGGAGCATCGGCGGGCGATGAGGACGCCGAGGAGCATTCCGGCACCAAGGGCGATGCCAATGGCTTTGTAGGGGTTTTCACGCACGGCCTCGTCGGTGGCTTTAGCACCGGCGACGGCTTTATCGCGGACATTGGTCGCGATTTCCTTGGCGCTTTCCAGCGCGGAATGAAGACGCTTGCGTGCCTCCGCCACTTTTTCCCCGGCCACGTCTGCCGTGGCGGCCATCAACGCACGCGCGTCTTCGGCGAGTGTGCCCAGGTCGTTACTGGCTGTATGTTTGTGTGTATTCATATTTTTATTTGTGTTTGTTGTGTTGAAATTTATTTACCGAACATTTTTGCCACGATAAAAATGAGGACGGCTCCGCCCAACCCACCACCGAGGAGAAGATAAATCAGGGAATAACCGGCAGCGGCAAACATGGGTGCTATCAAAAGTGCAATCATAGGCATGGTATGGAAAAATAGTTGATAAAGATCCCGCAGATTCTCCAAAAGTTCAGCGTCGCAGCACTAGGACAACAATGACGATGACGACTAAGAGACCGACTCCGCCGCCACCAATCCAGATCGCACTGCCAATAACCGGGGATAATAATAGAGTCATATAATTTATGTTTCGTTTTGAATGGAAATAACTTGCCATTCATTTCTGATTAGAAGTTACGCGTTGAGTTGGGCCTTTGCCATGGGGTGTTACCCTAACTGAATGAAGCGCCATCGCTGACTGTCTGGCAGGTCCAAAGCCGCCGGACGATAAGCGTTGACGCGGGGGCATCGCTGCCGGTTCGTTGCCGAGAATCGCCGGATTGGACGCCAGACGCTTTAAATTCAAACGTGTGGTCGTGAAGCGAATTGGAAGAAACGATGTCGGCGACTGGCAAATGGCGCTTTGGTTTCAGCATGGAGCGCAACCGGAAAAACATTTCAAAAAAAACAACCGACCGGTTTAAGATCGGCTGTTCGATTATCTGAATTCGAGTAATCCTCTTATTCCTGGTGAGACCAGGCATCATGAATATATTGGCGGTCGTCGGCCCACTTGCGATCAGGGTTCGTCGTCTGCCCGTCGCTCTTCAGTTCGGTTTCCAATTTGGCGTCCCATTTGGAATACTTTTTCGCATAGTGGGAACGTGCACCATCACCA
>CAIJNQ010000079.1 GCA_903822015.1 uncultured Verrucomicrobia subdivision 3 bacterium
CTTCAAATCCTCACCGCCGAGGTGGAGGTCGAAACTTTCGCCGAGCACTTTCATGCTCATAGCGCTGCACTCGATGTGCCAGCCGGGCCGGCCTTCGCCGAACGGACTGGGCCAGAAAATATCGCCGTCGTCCGGCGCGCGCGCTTTCCAGAGCGCAAAATCGGCGACGGATTCTTTTTCATATTCGTCGCTGGAAACACGTTCGCCGGTGCGCATCCCGTCGAAATTCAATTTCAACAGCTGGCCGTAATGGCAGCCGCAGCCTTGGTATTTGCTGATGGAAAAATAGACCGAGCCGTCGGTGGCTTGGTAGGCAATGCCGCGGGCGACGAGTTTTTCGATCAGTGCAATAATTTCGCCGATGTATTCCGTGGCGCGCGGTTTGACGTGCGGTTCGCGGCAACCGAGCGCCTTCAGGTCGTCAAGAAAAGCGGTCTCAAATTTTCCCGTGAATTCGCGCAGGGAAGTTTTTTGCTCCCGGACGCGTTTGATGATTTTGTCCTCGATGTCCGTGATGTTCATCACGTGTTTCACTGTGTAGCCGGAGAATTCCAGCGTGCGACGGACGAGGTCGGAGAAGACGAACGTGCGCCAGTTGCCGATGTGCGCGAAGTCATAAACGGTCGGGCCGCAGCAATAGAGGCCGACTTTTCCCGGAAGAAGCGGGGTGAATTCCTGGACGGAGCGGGACAGCGTGTTGAACAGTTTCAAGGCCATTGGCAGCGCGCAAGTTAAAGCGCGGCGGACGAAAGCTAAAGCGGAAATTTATTTCGTCCGAGGTGTCGGCAGGAACTGTTTCCGCCCGATCGGTCGGCGAACTAAAAAAACGAGGGTGAACCAGTCAGCTCAGGGCGGCAAAGAAGCGGTGTAAGCCGCCAGCGACAACATGTCATCAACCGCAAGCTTGGCTACGGTGTGTTTCATCAGTGCACTGCTGATTCCGGCGCGGGCGCCCGATTTGAAATCGTAAAGTTGGCGGAAGATATAGCTGGGTGAGCGCCCCGCGATTTCCGGGATTGTTGCAGAGCCTTTCAGATCGGGCCCGTGGCAGGTTCGACACTGAATGGTCTTGTCCCCGAGTCCGGTGGCGGCAATATCCCGGCCTTTCTGGAGGCTGCCCACCGGAACGTAGGCGATGAAACGGGAGCGCGAGTCACGGTGCTCAAACTGTTCCAAATCTTCGGGCACTTCGATGATGCGTTCCCCGATGGGCTCGGTTTCACCCGTTTTCAAGGCGGCCAAAAACGATCCGGCGACGTAGGTTTTTGGAGCGGTGTTGGTTTCGATCACCCGGATCAATTGCTTTGGTTTCAACGCCGAGAAATAGGCGGCGGCGGTCGCGATTTCGGAATCGGTCGCAGCTTGAGCGAGTGCCGTCATCATTTTCGGCGGAGCCCGTCGCGGCTCCGAACTTTTCCGGGCTCCGCTCTTGAAATCAGCCAGCTGCTCGAAGATGTAAGCTGCGGGCAGGCCGGCGAGACTACAGTTTTCCGGGCCGCCCGGGCCGTCGGCCCGATGACAGACACCGCAGGCATACACCCCGGGCTTTCGGCCGCGCCGGACGACTTCGGGCATGGGCGGATGATCTTCCGGGTGCCAGTCCGGGGCGAAAAAAAGATCACGCAACTGGCTGACCGGATAGGCGGCCGTGCTGTCGGGAACATGCTGTAACTGTCCATCGTCGGGAGTCGGCTGGAAATCCGGTGGGTTCACCGGATAAGCCCACGCCGGCGGCTCCCCTTCGATAGGTGTCGGCGCGTCTGCCGCCGGGACGGGTGCGGACACCATCATGAGCAACAGTGTGAATTCTTGCACGGAACGGGTAAGCGTGTTGAACCGTTTCAATCCCATTTGCGTCCGTGAAAATTAAACGGCGGCGACGCAAACCAAAAGCAATTTGTCGGACTAAATGAAGCCGGCCGCTTTGCGCCGAAAGGGCGCGTCATCTCATGTGTTTTTCCGCGACTCCGGTCTGGGTTGCAGGCGGTTGAATCTCTCCAGAAACACAAAGAAAACACCGGGGCCGAAGCAGAGGAGCATCACGAAAAGGCCGGTGGCGATGCCCCGGAAAGTGCCGGTTGGCGCGCAGCAATCGTCGCGGCGGCGGACGATGACATGGCACGGCACAGCGATGATGAGTTCGAGGATGCTGCCGCGCAGGAGCCAGCGAAGGGAGCGATTCAGGAGCGCGTCAGGCTCATCCGATCTGGTGGCACGGTGAAATGGGACGGCCCAGATGATCCAGAAGAAAACCGTGATGATGATCACACTCGTGATGCCGCCCCAGGTCGTTCCACCTGAACCAGGCGGTTGCCGAAAAAAAATCGCGAAACGAACCGCTAAAGTGAAAATGCTGAAACCGTCGTCCCGAAAGATGGCGCAGAGCAATGACACCAGCCCGGCCAGAATGAAATTGGCCAGAAAGAAGGCGGTGACGATGACCGGAACTTTGAGGGGACGGCGTGCCGGGAGGCGACGTTCGGCGAGGTTAATCGGCAGCAGTAGCAATGACATTTACCCGGCGACCAGAACGGCGAGCCAGAGCCAGTAGCCCCGGTTCTGATAAAGTTCGATGATTTGCTGGAGTCCGAACGGGCCCGGGTTTTTGCCCCAATGGCCAAAGGCGATTAGGGCCACCGGCAGCGTGAGCAGGATCAGCGCGAGAGCATAAAGCAGGACGGTCAGGACGGCCCAGCGTTTCATGATTGTTGATTTCGCCAAATAGTCGAACTCCGCGCCAGTGAAATCGGTGCGCGGAATTTTGGTGGGAATCTGTTTTCGCGACTTGCCAATTCTCCGGTTCAACGGCAAATTTTAATGAAAGTGAATTTACCGATCATCATAAAGGAGCCATGAGTAAAGAAGCAAAACTGGAGTTGGACGGAAAAGTTTATTCCCTGCCGACGCTCGTCGGCAGCGAGGGCGAAAAAGCGGTGGACGTGTCGGCGCTGCGCGCAAACACCGGCTACATCACGATCGATGACGGTTACGGAAATACCGGGTCGTGCACCAGCAACATCACGTTCATCGACGGCGACCAGGGCATCCTGCGCTATCGCGGCATTCCGATTGAAGAACTCGCCGAGAAGTCCAATTTCATCGAGACCGCATATCTGATCATTTATGGCGCGCTGCCTAACCGCGCGCAGTTGAAGACCTTTTCGGATTTGCTGACGCAGCACCAGTTCCTGCATGAGGACATGACGTATCACTTCGAGGGCTTCCCGACGGGGGCGCATCCGATGGCGATCCTCTCGGCGATGATCAACGCGGCCAGCTGTTTCGACGAGGGTTTGATGCACTGGCAGTGGGGCAAGAATAAGGAGTTCGAGGTTTACGTGGCGAAGCTGATCTCGCAGGTGCGGACGATCGCGGCCTATTCGTACCGCAAATCGCACGGGTTGCCGTTGATTTATCCGAAGCAGACCTACAAATACACCGCGAACTTTCTGCACATGCTGTTCTCGATGCCGTATGAGGATTTTGAAATCAAACCCGAAGTGGTGAAGGCCCTGGACCTGATTTTCCTGCTGCATGCGGATCACGAACAGAATGGCTCCACCTCGACCGTGCGCATGGTGGCCTCCAGCCAGGCGAATCTGTTTGACAGTTGCGCGGCGGGTGTCTGTGCGCTCTGGGGGCCGTTGCACGGCGGCGCGAACCAGGCGGTGCTGGAGATGCTGGCGGACATTCACAAGTCCGTCGACGATGGGTCGAAATTCATCACGGCGGCAAA
>CAIJNQ010000080.1 GCA_903822015.1 uncultured Verrucomicrobia subdivision 3 bacterium
CGCGAGGACATCGCCACCTGGTTTGACCTGCTGGATTTGGATGATTACGTCAGCTTCGGCGGCAAGGCTTGAACGGACAGCGCAGTCACCCTGAAGTTTTGCAAGCGGAGGAGTCATTCTCCGCTTTTTTATTTGGCATCAAATGTGAGGACAATACGGCAGTCTAGATTATCATTCCGGTATGAACACCATCCCCAGAGGATTGCTCGGTGCCCAGGTCACCAAAACCGCTGACTATGTAAATTATCAGGACGGTGCGGTCGTGAGCCGTGAAATCGTAAAAAAGTCCAGTGGCGGCGTGACGTTGTTTGCCTTTGACGAGGGACAGGGATTGAGCGAACACACAGCCCCTTTCGATGCTTTGGTGCAAGTGTTGGAGGGTGAAGCTGAAATTATGGTGGCTGGCCATACCCATCGCGTGTTGGGTGGCGAGATGATTCTGATGCCGGCCAATCAACCTCACGCACTCAAAGCCATCACACGGTTCAAAATGATGCTCACGCTGATCAAGAATTGACGCACATGCCCACACCGATTTCTCATCCCCGCGATCCCCTGCATGGCATCACTCTGGAGAACATTCTCAATGTGCTGGTGCAGCGGCATGGCTGGGGTGAAATGGGACGACGGATCCCGATCCGTTGTTTTCAATTCAATCCTTCGGTGAAGTCCAGCCTCACGTTCCTGCGGAAAACCCCTTGGGCGCGGCAGAAGGTGGAAGATTGGTTCATTGGCGAGATGGCACAGCAATAAAGCTCATGACGGCCTCCAAACGCATTCCCACAGACGGCGGGACGGGTTTAACTCAAGCTCCCTTTGCCGCGCTGTCTAGCGCCGGCCTGCCGCCTGCACCTGAATCTTTGCCAGCGAGCATCACCCCGCCATCGAAGCCAGCGCGGAAGCCTCGCGGGCGCGTGGACATCCTCCGAGTCAAAGCCGGGCGCGGTGGCAAGACGGTGACGGTGGTGAAGAACTGTGTGGGCATCGGCCTGCCGGAAAAGGAACAACTGGCCAAGGCGATGCAACGCGCCTGCGGCACCGGCGGCACGGTCAAGGCTGGCCAGATCGAGATTCAGGGCGACAAGCGCGCGGAGGTCGCTCGCATCTTGACCGAGGCGAACTTCCAGCCGGTGTTCGCGGGTGGGTAGGAAATGGCTCGGCTGAGTAAAATGAACACACCGCTTGTCGGTGAACCTCCAAACGAAATCGTCTAACCGAATCACAAAGCGGCTGCCACGTTCATTGCTTGACCAGAAATACCGGCTCGAAGTGGTTCAAACTGCCGGTTCATTTTTCCACCGCTTGGCCCACCTGATCCACCGGCTGGGTGAACAGGTAACGCCAAACCGCTTCATGGAGGTATTTCCCATTGACGTCTTTCACCGCCGCCCCGCCCGGCACGACCGAGCTATGAGCGCGGCGCGGGTCGTTTTTCACCTCCGCATCGGTGATGAGTCGGCGGGTGTTGCCGTAGGGCGGTTGGGCCTGATCCACATTCACAATGGGGCCAAACTGTTGCAGTCCCAGCATCGCCCATGAACGATCGTAATGATGCCCGGTCCAGCCGCCGTCGAGGACGTGGCTAAACCCAAAAAATCGGTTGGCCGGGGTAGCGGAAGGCAACGCTTGCCAGGTTTCCGTCTGATCCCGTGGCCCGCAAAACATCACTACCCGGTCTACCCGCTGGTATTTGGCGAAGCGGGTGGCGGTGGTCGCACCGTGGGAAGCGCCAGCGATGATCACTCGATCCCAGCGCAGCGCCTGATGGTCGGCGGTGAGGAAATAATCCCAGTGGCCCGGCGGATTGGTCTGTGCGAGCCATTTCACAAATTGCAACGCCCGTTCCATCAGGCCGTCGGGCTTGGGGATGTCCACCACCGGGCTGAAATCTTCTCCGGTCGCCGCTTCCAGCCGGATATTGCCGAGAAACTGGGTGTCTCCCGGCGGCGCAGCATTGCCCAACTTGCCGAACCAGCTGTTGGCGTAATGCACGCGGATGGCGTGCAGACCATAACTGTTCACGCGCTCAACGAGCGGTGCACTGTAACCCATAAGCCAGATGACCAGCTTCCCCTGCGGTGGGACGCGGGTATCCACCGAGGCGTTCTCCACATCGGCGGGTTTGCCGTCTTTCTCGAACACAAAATCGATTTCCGGATGCGGGCGGGTGCGCGGATCAATCTGGCTGGCCCGGCCGGTGAGTTCGTAGCGGTGCGGCTTGGGGTCGTTGAAGGTCAGCGGCGCATCAGCCGCCGGCGATATACTTGGCAACATCAGCACGAGGGCAATCAGGCGGAGCAAGGTTTTCATCTCGGATGAAATGAAGTCTTATAGAATGCCAGTCTGGCCGCCACTGTTTTTTGTTGGATAAAATACTTCCACTTGAAGTCATAGCCGGTGGGGAGCAGACTCGCGAGGTGCACACGCTGGC
>CAIJNQ010000081.1 GCA_903822015.1 uncultured Verrucomicrobia subdivision 3 bacterium
CACCCCCAACCCACCTTGCGCAACTCGTAATTCGCATATCTATGCCTCCTCGCCACTCACCACATGCCACATGCCACATGCCACATGCCACATGCCACATGCCACTTTCTAAAAAATTTCATTTCTTGGTCCGGTTTGGTCTGGTTTGGTCTGGTTTGGTCCGGTTTCGAGGTTCGCCGACGCCCTAGGGTGTCACTGCCGGAACGGGTCAGCCCGGGTTCTTTAGAAATTTAATGATGTTCGGGTAAAAGGATGGCGCGCCGCGCATTTTTTGGCTGGGATGCCGCGCCGCGCTATCCGGAGCCATCTTGTATCCGTGGCCAGTCTTTGGCTTTGGTCTTTCTTCGTTCTTTTGCGGCTTGGGTAGTCAAATTGAACCTTGGCCCAACTGAAACGTTTCACGCATCACTACCAACTGACGACTGCCTTCGTATTTTCCGCCCTTTTCATTGGTGCCGTCGCACGTTTTAATGTGGGTGTGGCCATTTCGCAAATCATCCCGGTGCAATCGCTCGAGGCGCCGGAACTGGCGTTGTACCGGACGCTGCGTCGGGTGGCGGAACATGAGCGGGCCGGCGTGCTGGTGGCCGCCAACCACAAGGTGATCCGGCGCCTGCTGGCGAGCCGGTACACCGTCGTCTCCGCACTCCTCACGCCCGTCTGGCTGGAAAACCTGGAGCCGCAGCTGCGCGCCCGGCCGGAAGCCATTGCGGTATACGTCGCCGAAACGCCCGTGCTGGAAACCATCACTGGTTACCAGATGCATCAGGGCGCGCTGGCCGTGGCCAAAATCCCGCCGCAACCGGATTTGGAAGCGTTGCTGCAAAATTCCCCGCATCCCTGGCTCCTCGCCGCCGCGGAGGGCATCGCCAGCGCGGAAAACATCGGCGCCATCGTCCGCAACTGCGCGGCGTTTGGCAGCCATGCTCTGATCGTGGGCGAGACGTGCGGCAGTCCCTTCCAGCGCCGGGCGGTGGCCGGCTCCATGGGCACGATCTTCGAGCAGCCGGTGGTGCAGGTCCGCCATCTGGCCGCCACCTTGACCGCCTTGCGGGCGCGCGGCGTGCGCTGCCTGGCCGCGCATCCCCGGCCCGATGCCAGGAAGCTGGCGGCGGCGGATTTGCGCGGCGACTGCTGCCTGGTGTTCGGCGCGGAGGGGCCGGGGCTCACGGCGAACGCGCTGGCGGCCTGCGATGACATGGTGGAGATCCCGATGCCCTCGCACATGAACTCCCTCAACGTCGCCGTCGCCACGGGCATCTTCCTTTACGAGGCGACCCGGCAGCGCGCCGGGGTATGATGCCGCCCGGGCCAGGGGGTGGTTTGACCCCAAACGGTGTGCAATCCACGTCCAGTCTTTGGCAAAAACGGATTAGACCGGTTGCCCGATCGGCGCGAGGATGATACACGCTATGAAAAAACTCGCATTGTTCGCATTACCGGCGGCGCTCGCGCTCGCCTTATCCACCACCGCCCTGGCCGCCGACGGCAAGGCGGTTTACTCCGACAACTGCACCAAATGCCACGGTGACGATGGCAAGGGCGCGACCAAGATGGGGGCCAAGCTCGGCGCCCGGGATTATTCCGATGCCGCCGTGCAGGCCGCGTTCACCGATGATCAGGCCTTCAAGTCCATCAAAGAGGGCATGAAGAAGGATGAAAAAACCTTGATGAAAGCGTCGGAACTCGCCGACGAGGACATCAAAGCTTCCATCGCTTATCTGCGGACGCTCAAGAAATAACGTAACCAGGCCTTGCTCCTGATTGCTGGGGTCTTTCCCGATCCGCGGCAGGTTCACAATTCGTGATGGTGGACCGGCTGCAGCCTGTTCTGCCCTCTGTGTCACCACGGAGCGCTTACCACATTTACTCCGGTTTCCGTCTTCGATATTCAGCCGGGGTCGGGAGCGAACTATATAAAAATGTGGCCAGGTTGGAGGCGTCATGGACTGCGGTGGCAAGGCGGGAGCCGCGACACCGCTTTCGAGCGGTCGAAGAGGGTCGAAGGGAATTAATCTTCGGGCGCGCAAAAGCGGCGTGGCGCTTCGCTTCCCGCCGCAATCCATGACGCGCCCGGTAATCCCACACCCTCCGGTTTTTTGCGGCTATCAGCTTTCTTAAACTGCCCTGGGCCGGGAAACTTCGTTGGTCGCCGGGCCCTGATTCCGCGGGCATCCGTATTCCAACAAAACGCTGAAGCATCTCGTTGATCAACTTAAAAGGAAAAACGGGTGGGGCGGGCCAGTCTCTGCCCGCCGGACGCATGGATAAACCAGAAGCGGCACGCCTGGAGGGGCGCACCCACCCTGGATAATTTATTTTAGCAACGGCATTTTACGCGCAGAAATGCATCAAAAGCCCGTGGCATGTTTTATGCGCTCATTGTCCCAGTTCGACGGCAAGGGTTTGGCGTGTTTGGGGCATGAGACACTTTCCGCGAATCAACTTTTGCCGTATGAAAAAGAATTCGCAACTGACCAAGATCGTTTTGTATCAAAACCTCGGTTTTCTGGGCATCATCACCCTTTGTTTTTTGGATGAACTGCTGAAGCTGCCCGCGCTGATCTTCTCCGACCACGCGTATGCTTTCGTGTATCGCTGGTCCACGCTGGAGATGTTGCTGGTGCTGGCTGTCTGGTTTCTGGTGAGCATGTCCACCCGCCGGATCATGGAGCGCATCCAATATCTGGAAAAATTCATGCGAGTATGCGCGTGGTGCCGGCGGATCAATTATCACGAGGAGTGGGTGCGGCTGGAGGAATTCATGCAGCAGGGCTTCGACACGTCCACCACGCACGGTATCTGCCCGGAATGTTTTCAAAAGCAGCGGGCCGCCATTGAAAAAGCCCGGGAAAAGCGGGCACCCGTCGAAAAGGCACCCGCCGAAGTCTGATTTCCAACCGTCCGTCCGGCTCCTCTTCACCGGTTGCCGGCGGGTCGGGGCAGGGAGTCGCCGCACTCTCCATTGACTTTCGGCCCAATCCGCGTCTAATTCCGTTCCATCAACTTGCTTGAATACATCTTGCTGGCGGCGGGTTCGCTCTTCGTGATCGTGGATCCGCTGGCCACCGTCCCGGCGTTCCTGGCCATGACGCCGAATGACACGGCGGAGCAGCGCATCCGCACCGCGCGGCTGGCCTGTTGCGTGGCGGCGGGCGTGATGCTGGTGTTTTCCTTCGCCGGCCAGCTGGTCTTCAAGGTCATGGGCATCACCATGCCGGCCTTCCAGATCGCCGCGAGCATATTGTTGCTGATGGTCGCGTTGGACATGGTGCGTGCCCAGCGGTCACGGGTGCAGGAAACGCACGAGGAGACCCGGGCCGGCACCGAAAAATCGGACATTGCCGTGACGCCGCTGGCAATTCCGATGCTCGCCGGGCCGGGCGCGATCTCCACCACCATCCTGCTCCAGAACGAGGCGAAGGATATTCCCCAGCACATCGCGCTCTATGGGTGCATCGCGGCGGTGTCGCTCGTGAGCTATCTGATTCTCCGGCTTTCCGCCCGCAGCGCCCGCTGGCTGAGTCCGATCGTGATGAGCATCGCCATCCGCATTATGGGCCTGCTGCTGGCGGCGGTAGCAATCCAATTCATGCTCAATGCCATCAAGGCCTTCCGGCTGGATTTGATCGCCCCAGTCACAAGCTGATTCACCGTCAACGGATCCCGCAAACACCGGGTTGAACCCAGGTTATGGACCGCTAACTGCCTGGCGGATTCAGGTAGCATTGGCACCGTCGTCGGCCGCCAGAAGCGGCGGAGGGCCGCCGCACTTTCCGACGCTGGCGCGTTTGCCAGTGGCCACCGGACCGCGCGAAGCGTCTTGGAGTGCTCCAGTCCTCTGAAGCTTTGCCCCCGGGAACCAATGTGTGTCATGTCAACATTAACCGCCATCGTGCGGCGACGACTTTATGGTTGCGGCACCGTCGCTTTTGCCTGCCCGCCGTAACCTGGTGAAGGCAGGTCCTGGGCCTCGGCCGCGTTGATTTCCGCCCACGACGGCGCGCGCCAGACGTAAGCGGTGGTCTGGTTCACCCAGGCGATGGTATTGCCATCCGGGAAAAATTCCGTGCCTTGCATTCCGGTGCCGGGAGCTTCCAGGGTGAACACGTCCTGCCAGCTTTCCGTGTCGCACAACCGCACGGCTTCCTTGTCGTCGCTGGCGATGGCCAGCCGTTTGCTGTCCGGTGAAAACCAAACACCATGCGGCGCGTTGAGAAAGCCGCCCGAAGTCGCCACGGTTTGCCAGGTGGTGGCATCCAAAACCCGGGCAAAACCCATCTGATCGGCTACGGCGAGCAGCTTGCCATCCGGAGAAAAGATGGCCCCGATGGGTTCCAGAAAGTTCAGCTCCGGCTTGGTCTGACTTTGGTCAACGAGGTTGCGGAAGACGGCTCCGCCGGAACCAATGACCATGAATGAACGTTCGTCCGGTGTTAGCGCCGACATGAACCACCCAAACGATGCCGGCCAGGACTGGATTTCCAAACCGGTTGTGAGATCCAATTTATGAAACACATTATCGTTCAGGGACCATGTTATCAGTTTTTTTCCGTCCGCCAGAAAATTGCATCCATTCACCCTGCCTGGGGCGTTGGTCCATTGATGGAGCAATACCCGTTGTGAAGGGTTCCAAACCTGCATCAACCCGTTGGTCCAAAAGACCGCCAGAAATCGGCCATCCAGCGAAAAATCGGGTGAATAAAAATTGGTGCCCATTTCCAGCAACGGCGTCTTCAGTGAAAAATCCGCGCCCGACCACAGCGCCACCTGGCCTTGCAGATCCAGCGTCAGGAGGGAGCGACCGTCGGGTGCATAGTTCCAGTAGTTTACATTCTTTGCCGGGACGGTGATGCGGGGCTGATGCGGATGCACGACAGACGTATCCCAGAAGCAAATGGTGCCATCCTTGCCGCCGCTGATCAGCGTTTTGTCATCGGGCAGCCGGGTGAGCGACCAGATTTCCTGACGATGACCCCGCAGCACGTCCACACACTTTTGACTGTCCACGTCCCAGATGCGGATCGTCTGGTCGGCGCTGCTCGAGGTGAGTTTTTTTCCATCGGGCGAAAAGATCAGGTAGCTCACCCAGGAACCGTGGCCGGCCAGCTTCCCAATTTCCTTGCCGGTGGCCACCTCCCACAAATGGATGTCCGAGTCGGCGAACGCGGCCCCGGAAGCCAATATTTTCCCATCCGGCGAAAACGCCAGCCCGCTGATCAAAGGAACTTTGCCTGCCACCGCCGTCCAAAGTTCCCTGCCGGTGTGCAGATCCATGACGCAAATCCGGGCATTGGCACCGGGCACGCCGTAGGCGGCGAGACTCAAGTCCGGTGTCGCGGCAAATCCGGTTCCCACCTCTAATGGATTTTGTTGCGAAGGATAATTGGTAAGCTGGACGCCATCGGGCATCCGCCAGAGGGTCATTTTTCCTCGCGTGCCGGAAGCCGTGGAAGTGACGAGCGTGCGGCCATCCTTGGCGAACGCCAATCCCATGCACTCGCCATCCAACGGCCGTTCGGCCACTATCTGCCGGGTCGCGGTGTTCCAAAGCCGCAACGTCGCCTGCGGCGGCCCGGAAGCCGGAGCGGTGGAGCTGGTGAAGGCCAGCAGCGGATCCGTGGGGGAAAAGGCGGTGCGCCCCAGTTGTTCCTGGTCCGCCAGATGGGTCAACACCTGACGCGTCCGCAAATCCCAAACCGCCACGCCGCCTAGATCGCGCATCCCCGCCGCCAGCAGGCTGCTGTCGGGGGAAACTGCCAGCGAAAAAACCTCCGAAGCTTCCTGGCCGAGGGTGAACAGGGCATCGCTGCGGGTCTGCTGCCAAAGATAACGCCATTCCCAGCCGCGCAAATCCTTCTGGCCCGGCTGCGGACGCTGGCGGTTCAGCAAGTCCAGCGCGCGGCCGAGATTGTTTCCGGCAAATGCCTGCGCGGCGACATTCATGTCCGAGGCGTAGGCTCGCTGGCGCGCGGCGAGTTCCGCTGCCTCGGCCTGTTCGCGTAACTTGGTTTCTTCCGCCTGCGCCGCCAGCGCCTGCTGGGCGTTGGCCTCGGCTTTCTGGCGTTGCGCGGATTCGCCGGCTTGTGCCGCGAGCGCTTGCTCTTTCGCCGCCAACGCTTCGTGTTTCGCGCGCGTGGCGCGCACCGATTGCCAGGTGCTGGCGATGATGCCGAGCAGCAGCGCGACGGCGATGGCGCTTCCGGCGGTAAAAACGATTTTGTTCCGGCGAAACGCTTTTTGAAATTTGTAGGCCGTCGAAGGTGGCCGCGCCACCACGGCTTCATTGTTCAGATGACGCTTGATGTCGGCCGCCAGTCCTGTGGCCGTGTCATAACGCCGCGTGCGATCCTTCTCCAGACACCGCATCACGATCCAGTCGAGGTCGCCCTTGAGATCGTGCATGAGCTTCGACTTGTCGGCGGAACGCCGCTTCGCCGTTGTCGTCAGCTCGTCGCCCTTCAGCGTTGCAAACCGTGTGCTGGGCCGCACCGGCTCCTTTTCGCGGATGGTTTTCCGCATGGCGTCAATGCCCTGCGACATCAATTCCTGCGCATCGAACGGAGTGCTGCCCGCCAGCAGTTCGTAGAGCAAAACACCGAGCGAATAAATATCGCTGCGCGTATCAATATCCAGCCCGCTCATTTCCGCCTGCTCCGGGCTCATGTAGGCCGGCGTGCCGATGAACTGGTGCAACTGCGTATAAACCGTCGCGTCCGTCAGCCGGCCTTCCGTCGCCTTGGCGATGCCGAAATCAATCACCTTGGGCACCGGCACGCCGTCGTGCAGTGTGACAAGAATGTTCGATGGCTTTATGTCACGGTGAATGATGCCCTTTTGATGGGCGTGCTGGATGGCCTGACAAATCTTGATGAACAGCTCCAAGCGTTCCTTCGTGGAAAGATTATTTTGGTCGCAGTAATCCGTGATGCGGATGCCGCGCACCAGTTCCATGACAAAGTAGGGACGACCCATTTCCGTGGTTCCCGCGTCCAGGACTTTGGCGATATTGGGATGATCCATCATCGCCAGCGCCTGCCGCTCGGCCTCGAATCGCGCAACGACGGCTTTGGTGTCCATGCCCAGCTTGATGACCTTGAGCGCCACGCGACGCCGGACTGGCTGGGTCTGTTCCGCGACATACACCACGCCGCAGCCACCTTCGCCGAGCCGTTCCATCAATTTATAACGGCCCAGCGTCTGGCCCACGGCTTCATCCGGCGCTTCCGACAGATCGAGTTTGATGGTGGCCACGACTGCGGGTTTGCCTTTCGGCGACAATTCATCCGGCGACTCATGCGCGGCCAGCAAGGCGTCGAGACGCTGGCGCAACGCTATGTCACTGCCGCATTCGCGGTCGAGAAATTCGGCGCGTTCGCTGGCAGGCTTCGTCAATGCCAGTGCAAAAATGGCTTCTTCGCGATTTGTGTTGCCAACCGCCCCCAAAATACCCGCGACCAAGGTGCCATGACTGATGGAAAATGGCATGGCGTTGTCATATGGGTTATTCGTGCCGGTCAACGCATTCCAACCATGACCCCCGTCATTAGGATTCACCCAAATGTTCGACAACAGATCTTCGTGAGTGTAGCGAACCCCGGTGTCCAGCACCGCTACCACAATGTTGCTGGCGGAGGTCAAGACATCCCAGCCGTCCGGCGCATCAATTGTGTTCAATCCCCAAAGTTTGCCATTAAGAAAGTATGTATCGTCGGGTGTGGTGCCGTAAACCTGGCCAATGTAATCAGGCTCGGCGAAGGCCACGAGGCCGCTCCGTTTATATTTGGCGATGAGCGACGGCACCGTTTCCCCCTTCGGCACGGTGATGACCTGGATCCCTCCCGCCGCCGCCCACTCTTGTCGCACCCGGGCCCCGTGCGCGGCGTGAAATGCCGCCAGGCCCGCCCGGCTGCTGCCCGCCCCGGGTTGGATGAGAATTTGATCGGTCCGATAATCGGCTGTGCCGGCCAAAGCTGCCAGCGTGGTCAACAGCCAGACGCAGAAACCGGTGAAGCCAGCAAATATCTGCATCAGGATTCGTTTCATGGCGCTTTCGACCGAGCTTAACGCCGTCCGGTTTTGCGTCGAGAAAATATTCAAACCGCCTGCGGACTGAGCGGGGGCCATAGAACTCTGCGAGTTTAGGCTTTACTATCAATCCGTTTGGACAATTCTACAGATATCAAGCATGACGACCCCGGCCTCACATCCCCGCGATCCGTTACATGGCATCACGTTGGAAAGCATACTCAATCAACTGGTGCAGCGACACGGGTGGGGTGAGATGGGGCGCCGCATTCCCATCCGGTGTTTTCAATTCAACCCGACCGTGAAATCCAGCCTGACCTTCCTGCGAAAGACGCCTTGGGCGCGCAAAAAAGTGGAGGATTGGTTTATTGCTGAATTATAAGCCGGCAAATCAGGCACTGCGGGTGGCAATCGGACGGACCCGCCAGTCTTCTTAGAGCAAAGGCGTCGTGACCGTGAAAATATCGTCCTTGTCCGTGCTTAAATCGGACCACTTCCAGCTTTCGACGTGGCCGTCGCAAGCCGTAAAAGCAGCGCGGCCACTGTGACGACAGGCGGCTTGTTTCGAGGGATTAACATTCTTCCAGCCCGAGCCGATAATCGGCTTAATCACGGTGATATCGGTCACGTAATTGTCGGGCAAGGTATTGGAAGGTGGCGGGGTGACCGAATTGCCTCTTACCACATGGCCCGGTCGCCCAACATCGCCGTTGAGCCAGACCTGGCTGGGCCGTCCAACCGAGGTTAATTTTCGGGCACCTTGAACCTTACCTTGCAAGTCGAGATAATAACGAATGACGCCTTTGGACGGATCTACAATGTCTTCCAAGGGGCCATAGCCTTCACAGGGAGAGCTGTAGTAACCCACCGTGCCCGAGTCGATATCGGTCAGGGTTTTCACCACCGGACAACGCCATACGTTGTTTGAAGTGGTACTGCTCGTCATGTATTTCGCGCTATCCAGAATTTTAAAATACCAATTGGCGGTATGGGTTGCAAAATTACGATCGTTCAGCGGCGGCAGGGAATCGTTGTAGTCTCCGACATACATCATCATCGCGAGCCCAATCTGTTTGTTGTTGCTCGAGCAGGCAATGGCTTTGGCTTTGTCTTTGGCCTTGGCGAGCGCCGGCAACAGCATGGCTGCCAGGATGGCGATGATGGCAATCACCACCAGCAGTTCAATCAAGGTGAAACCTTTGCACGACCGATTTTTTAGATTCATAGGTAAAATTGTCTCCGCTCACAAAATGTTGGAGATGTAATAACAAGTACTACACATGAGTCCGACTGTCAACGACTATTAAAAAAGTTGCCGCGTTCGGTCGGTGAATGGCGGTTGGAGGGAGACGAAAGCACAAAATGGAAGAGCATGAAACCTGCTGGCAATGACCTGCGTCTGGTAGATCGTATGCTTAAGCCGCTTTCATCAAATCGCTGGAGTTATGAAACGGCGGCGCACTTGTTGAACCGCGCCGGTTTCGGCGGTCCGCCGTCGGAAATTGAAAAGCTCGCCGGCCTGAAACCGGATGGTGCGATATCCGCCTTGCTTGATTACGAGGCGATTCCCGACAACACCCCGAATCCCGACTGGGCCAGGCCCGACCCGGCCCGGATGGCGCGTTTGCGCGACATCAACCAGCATGGCACGCCGGAGGAAAAAAAGGCGGCCCAACAGCAGGAGAACAAGCAGCAGAACCTTTGGGTCCTGGAATTGCGCGGCTGGTGGCTCCAGCGCATGGCCCGCGGGCCGCGTCCGCTTCAGGAAAAAATGGTGCTATTCTGGCACGGCCATTTCGCGACTAGCTCTGAAAAAGTTCGCGAAACCTATTACATGTGGCGCCAGAACGAGCTCTTCCGCCGGCTCGCCACCGGCAACTGGCAGCAATTGCTCACGGACGCGGGCAAGGATCCAGCCATGCTGATCTGGCTCGACCAGGCGCAGAGCAATAAACAGCATCCCAAC
Source organism: uncultured Verrucomicrobia subdivision 3 bacterium (assembly GCA_903822015.1). Classification (GTDB taxonomy): domain Bacteria; phylum Verrucomicrobiota; class Verrucomicrobiia; order Limisphaerales; family UBA11358; genus UBA11358. Next base: position 9,995 of record CAIJNQ010000081.1, read on the forward strand.
GAAAATTTTGCGCGCGAAGTCATGGAGCTGTTCGCGCTCGGCGAAGGGCATTACACCGAGCACGACATCGGCGAAGGTGCGCGCGCCCTGACCGGTTGGTCCCTCGACCGGCTCAATCAGCAGTATGTCTATCGCGCCGGATTGCATGACAACGGCGAGAAAACATTTCTGGGCCGCACCGGGAATCTCGACGGCGATGACGTCATCGCGCAGATCGTCGCCCAACCGCAGGCGGCGCGGTTTATCACCGCCAAGCTGTGGAATTTTTTTGCCGGGCAATATCCGACCGACGAATTGAACACGGCGCTGGCGGCGGTGTTTCGGGCGAACGGGAACAATTTCAAGCCGCTCCTGCGCGTGATGTTCGGCTGCGAGGAGTTTTACGCTCCCGACATCGTGCGCAACCAGGTGAAAAGCCCGGTGCAATGGCTGATCGGGAGCGTGCGGATGCTGGAATGCGATCTGCCGCCCACGCTGGTGAGCTACGGCATGCTGCGCCAGCTCGGGCAGGACCTGCTGGCACCGCCAAACGTCAAGGGCTGGGACGGCGGCGTCACTTGGATCACGACCAATTCGCTGCTGACGCGCTACAACGACGCCGACGCGCTGGTGCAGGGAACGCTGCCGCCGCTGACCGCAAATGATTTTGCCAAAAAGCCGGGCGGGGCGGGTGGCGAAAAGGCCATGAAGGCCCTGCAACGCGTCCGCATGGGCGGGGTGAACCTGGATAAAATTCTGACGCCGGCGGAACGCGCCGACAAGGATCTGCTGGTGACCGCGCTGGAGAAAAGACTGCTGCAGGCCTCGCTTAAGGGCGAACAGGAACTGGCGCTCAGCGATTTTCTCAATTCCAAAATCAAATTAACCGACGCGGACATCCACACGGCCATCCGGCTGTTGATGTGCACGCCGGAATATCAGGTAACATGAAAATAAGTGACAAGTGGCGAGTGACGAGTGACAGGAAAAATGCGCTCCGCAAGCAAACGCAGCATCTCGTCACCTGCCACCTGCCACCCGTCACCTCAATATTATGAAGAATGAAATTACCCTCCAAACGCGCCGTGAATTTCTGCGCACGACCGTACTCGGCAGCGCGCTGTCTTGGACCGTGCCGGCGTTCCTAGCCAACACCCTGTCCGCGCTGCAGAGCCAGGCGGCGGATTCCGCCACCCAGGTGGTCACCGGCAAGGACGCAACGATTCTCGTGGTGCTGCAGATGGCCGGCGGCAACGACGGCATCAACACCGTCGTGCCCTATGCCAGCGATTTTTATCACCGGGCGCGTCCGAAAATCGGGCTGACCGGTGACAAGATCATCAAACTGAACGACGAGATCGGCTTCAACGGCGCGCTGACCGGGTTCAAAAGCCTTTATGATGCTGGCAACCTCGCGGTGGTGCAGGGCGTGGGTTATCCGAATCCCAATCGCTCCCATTTCCGCTCGACGGAAATCTGGCAGACGGCGAGCGACTCGGACCGGATTGAAAAATACGGATGGCTGGGGCGTTACTTCGACAACGCCTGCGCCGGGGCCGACCCGACCGTGGGCGTGACCATCGGCAACCAGCTGCCGGAGGCTTTTTTTGCGAAACTGCCCAAGGGCATCTGCTTCAGCAATCCGCAGAACTACCGGTTCATGTCCAACGGCACGGCGACGGAGGAATCCTACAAAAAATTAAACGAGCTGGAGATGTCCGGCTCCGCGCCGGACGGCGGACCGGGCATGACACCCGCGGAAAATTCCGGCGGGTCCATCAGCTCGCTCGCGGCGGGCATGCCGATGCAGGGCGGCTCGGCGGTGGATTTCATTTCCCGCACGGCGCTGGATGCGCAGATGAGTTCCGACAAAGTCCGCGACATCGCGGCGCGGGTGCAAAACCAGGCCAACTATCCCGGCTCGCAACTGGGCAATTCGCTCAAGCTCGTCGCCAAGCTCATCGGCGGCGGATTGCCGACGCGCGTTTATTACGTTTCGCAGGGCGGCTACGACACGCATACCAACCAGCTCGGCACGCAGCAGCGCCTGTTGCAGGATCTGGGCGACTCGACCAAGGCGTTCGTGGACGACATGAAGGCGCAGGGCAACATGGGCCGCGTGCTGGTGATGACGTTTAGCGAATTCGGGCGGCGCGTGAATGAAAACGCCAACGGCGGCACCGACCACGGCGCGGCGGCGCCGATGTTCATCGTTGGGAACAAGGTGAAGGCCGGGATGCTGGGCCGGTATCCGAGCCTCGCGCCGCAGGATTTGTATCAGGGCGACATCAAATACAACGTGGATTTCCGCAACGTCTATGCCAGCGTTTTGGAAAACTGGCTGAAGACCAAAAGCGCGCCGATCCTCGGAAAACAATTCGAACTGCTGCCGCTGGTTTGATTGAATTACGGTAAGGACGGGTTCCACCCCGTCACATCATTCAATCAGGGACGACGTGGAAGTCGTCCCTACCGCGTTTATTGCGATTTCAAAATGTAAAATTGCTGGCCGCCGGGATTGAATGCGTTGGTCAAGGTGACGGAATAATTATTCGTGCCGCGCGCGGTGACGGCATTGGTTGCCAGCGGCGTCCACTGGCTCAATGGCATCGTCATGTCCGCGCTGCCCAGCAAATAGAAGGTCCCGCCGAAGCCGCAGGTGGCGTTAAATTGCAGATTGGTTTGGGATGAAAGAGCGCTGCTCAACACCGGCTGCGGCGTAGGGAAAATTTGTTCGGGCATCAAAGTGTTCGGTGAAAAACCGTCGCCAAGTTGACCAGAACTATTTGCGCCCATCCCCCAAAGACTGCCGTCGGATTTGAGAAATAGGCTGTGAGAATATCCCGCCGCAATCGCCGTGACGTTGCTGGCCACGATTTGTTCAGGCCGGTTGGTTTTATAATGCCCAGAATCAGTTGTGCCATCTCCGAGTTGGCCGTAAACATTGTAACCCATCGCCCAAAGACTGCCGTCGGATTTCAGAAAAAGACTGTGATAATATCCCGCCGCAATCGCCGTCACGCCGCTGGCCACGATTTGTTCCGGCCGGTTGGTTTTGTTAAACGTGCCGTCGCCAAGTTGACCTAGAAAATTGGTGCCCATCGCCCAAAGGCTGCCGTCAGATTTGAGAAACAGGCTGTGATAACCACCTGCCGCAATGGCCGTGACTCCGCCGGCCACAATTTGTTCAGGCCGGTTGGTATAGTTATATGTGCCATCGCCAAGTTGGCCGGATTCGTTATCACCCATCGCCCAAAGACTGCCGTCGGATTTAAGAAACAGGCTGTGGTATTGACCTGCCGCAATCGCCGTGACGCCACTGGTCACGATTTGTTCAGGTAGGTTAGTGCCGATTTTCGACGTGCCATCACCGAGTTCGCCGTAAGAATTGTCACCCATCGCCCAAAGGCTGCTGTCGGATTTGAGAAACAGGCTATGATAGCTCCCTGCTGCGATGGCTGTGACGCCACTGGCCACGATTTGTTCCGGCAGATTGGTTTGCTTTAATGTGCCGTCACCAAGTTGACCTAAAATATTCCACCCCATCGCCCACAGGCTGTCGTCGGATTTGAGAAACAGGCTATGTCCATATCCTACCGTAATGGCCGTAACGTTGCTGGCCACGATTTGTTCCGGCAGATTGGTTTGCTTTAATGTGCCGTCGCCCAGTTGGCCAAAACTATTGAACCCCATCGCCCACAGGCTGCCATCGGATTTAAGAAACAAACTGTGAAAGGCATTGCATCCCGACGTGATATTGGTAACGGTCTGCGCTCTGCTGTTAATTGGAGCCAACAGCATTGAGGCGGACAGCAGAAGCAGTGGCAGTACTTTCAGGGGTTTCATTGGTTAGTTAAGCAGGATGGTATGGAGGAAGATGTCCTCCGCATTTTTATTGCGATTGCAGGATGTAAAATTGCTGGCCGCCGGGATTAAATGCGTTGGTCAGGGTGACGGAATAATTATTCGTGCCGCGCGCGGTGACGGAATTGGTGCGAAGAGGCGACCATTGGTTCAAAGGCAGAGTCATGTCTGCGCTGCCCAGCAAATAGAACTTCCCGCCGAAGCCGCAGGTGGCGTTGAATTGCAGATTAGGTTGGGATGAAAGTGTGCTGCTCAACACCGGTTGCTGCGAAGGACAGATTTGCTCCGGCAAAGAATAATTTGAGGGAAAACCGTCTCCAAGCTCGCCGAAATTATTGTAACCCATCGCCCACAGGCTGCCGTCGGATTTCAGAAACAGGCTGTGACCATATCCCGCCGCAATCGCCGTCACGCCTCCGGCCATGATTTGTTCCGGTCGGTTGGTTTTGTTCAATGTGCCGTCGCCGAGTTGGCCGTAGTAATTGGAACCCATTGCCCACAGGCTGCCATCGGATTTCAGAAATAGGCTGTGATCATATCCCGCCGCAATCGCCGTGACGCCACTGGCCACGATTTGTTCCGGTCGGTTGGTTTTGTTCAATGTGCCGTCGCCAAGTTCGCCGTCACCATTGTAACCCATTGCCCAAAGGCTACCGTCGGATTTGAGAAACAGGCTGTGGCCATCTCCTGCTGCAATCGCCGTGACACCGCTGGGAACGATCTGTTCAGGCCGGCTGGTATTGTTATATGTGCCATCGCCAAGTTGGCCGTAATAATTGTAACCCATCGCCCAGAGGCTGCCGTCGGATTTGAGAAACAGGCTGTCACAATTCCCTGCCGCAATTGTTGTGACACCGCCAGCAACGATTTGTTCAGGCCGGTTGGTGTTGTGCAAAGTGCCGTCGCCAAGTTCACCAAATTGATTGCCACCCACCGCCCAAAGGCTGCCGTCGGATTTGAGAAACAGGCTGTGCTCGTTTGCCGCCGCAATCGCCGTGACGCCGCTGATCACGATTTGTTCAGGCCGGTTGGTGGAAAGTAACGTGCCGTTGCCAAATTGGCCTCGAGAATTGTTACCCATCGCCCAGAGGCTGCC
>CAIJNQ010000082.1 GCA_903822015.1 uncultured Verrucomicrobia subdivision 3 bacterium
ATCAGGCCCATGTTGCCTTCCTGGATCAAGTCCAGAAAGGACAGTCCGCGGTTGGTGTATTTTTTGGCGATGGAAATAACCAGGCGCAGATTGGCCTCGACCATTTCCGTCTTGGCCTGAAGGGCATGGGTGGAGTATTCGCGCAGGGCGTCGAATTGGCGGAGAAAATCCGCCACCGGCATCCGCACAAATTCCTCCAGGGCCTTGAGTTTCTGGCGCTCGGCGGCGACCAGATGCTGCTGGGCGGTGGATTCGCGCTGCATTTCGGCCTCGGCGAGCGCCCGCAAACTGTATTGGAGCTTGTCGTGGATGTTCTCGGCGACCAGGGCCATCTCCTCGACGACTTTTTGTTTGAAGCAGAATTGGGGGAACGCCTTCTGGAGCTGCCGGTCCGCCCGCTGGAACAATGCCAGCGACTCCCCGGTCCGGTCCTTGCCGTGCGCGTGCCGCCAATGGGTGTATTTTTGATCCACGTCCTGGTCGGCTTTCTGGACGCGCGCCAGCAACTTTAACAACGCCCGCAGATGCGCGTCGCGGCTGTCCACCTTTTTTTCCAGAATGACGCGGTCAAACCGCTCGCGCGGCGGCTCGGCCAGGAGTTTTTCCGCGAGCGCGATGTGTTCCTTGCCGGCAAAGCCCAGGCGGTAAATGATTTTGGTGATTTCCGCCTCGGCCGCCTCGATGCGCTTGGAAATCTCGACCTCCTGCTGGCGGGTCAGCAACGCCACCTGCCCCATCTGGTTTAGATACATCCGCACCGGATCGTCCAGGATGTCCAGCCGCGAGGAGTCTTCCTCCTCGTTATCCGGCTTCTTGAGATTGTCCACCTCGGCCTGGTCGACAATCTCAATTTCGAGCGCCCGCAATTTGGAAAAAATTTCATCCAGCTTTTCCGGAGTCGCCTCGCTGTCCGGCAACGCCTCGCTGATATCGTTGTAGGTCAACTGGCCCTGCTCCTGGGCGAGGCGGACCAGTTCCTTGACTTTTTCCGCGATCTCCGGGGAGGCGCCGGCCGGCAGGACGGCGGGTGAGCCAATGGCGGGTTCCAAACTTGGAACGGGTAAAAATGCGGCAGTGCGCCTTCCCTTTTTTGGGGATGAATCCACCGCGGTTTTACGAACCTTTGGTTTGGCCATACGGCTACAACATACACTTCCGGTTCTGAAGGCGAAAGTGGAGGCGAATATGGTTAGCCGGGACGGCTTCGTCAAGCGGCTAAATGCGGAAAAATCATTTTCCCGGGGTGATATAAATTCCGCGGGCCTTCAGCTGCTCCAGAATGATTTCCACCGTGCGCTCGAGGGCGCCCAGGTTTTGCGACACCACCTTCAGGGCGTTGCGGCCCAATTCCAGCCGGCGGTTTTCGTCCGCGAGCAAACCCGCCATGACGTTTTCCAATTCCGCCGCGTCGCGAACCTGGACGGCACCGTTCTGCGCGACAAAATTCCGCGTCACCTCGGCGAAATTCTGCATGTTGGGTCCGAACACCATGGCCTTGCCCAGCGCGCCGGGCTCAATCGGATTTTGTCCGCCAATGGCCGTCAGGCTTTTGCCGACGAAGACCACGGTCGCCGACTCGTAAAAAAACCGCAATTCCCCCGTCGTGTTGACCAGGAGGCAGGACAGTTCGCCGGCGGGGACATTGGTTTTTTTGGAGAATTCACTGCGCCGGAAAAATTTTATATCCGCGGCCGCCAGGCGCTGCCCGATTTCGCGGCAGCGCTCGAAATGCCTGGGCACCAGCACCAGGAAGAGCTTCGGAAACCGGGCGCGCAACCGTTTCGCCATTTCCGCCAGGATGATCTCCTCGCCGTCATGGGTGCTGCCGGCCACCAGGATCAGAGCGTCCGCCGACACGCCCAGTTGCCGGAGCATTTCCGGCACGTCCAGCTCACGTTGTTCGTCCAGCCTGGCCGCGTCGAATTTCAGGTTGCCCACGACCTGGACGGCCTCGGGACGGCAGCCGACGGCGCGCAGGCGCTCGGCGTCCGCTTCGTTCTGGCAGCCGACGCCAGCCAGCGACGCGAACAGCGGCCGGAACAAAAACGCGAATCGCCGGTAACGGGGAAAGGAACGGTCCGACAACCGCGCGTTCGCCAGAAACACCGGAATCCCCAGCCGATTGGCCCGCCAGAGAAAATTCGGCCAGATTTCCGCCTCCACCAGCACGATGGCCTTGGGATTGATGGTTGCCAGCGCGCGGTGGACGAATTTGCGGCGGTCCACCGGATAATAAATTTTGCTGACATGCGTCGGCAGGCGGCGGCGCAGCTCGGCCATGCCGGTGGTGGTGGTGGTGGAGACAACGATCTTGAGATTCGGCACGCGCGGTTCCAGCGCGCGGATCAACTGCGTGCACAGATTGACCTCGCCGACGCTCACGGCATGCAGCCAGATGACGTGGCGGTTGGTCAGCGCCTGCTTGAGGCTGGCGTCATATTTGGCGAACCGCTGGCCGAAACCCGGCAACCAGTTGCCCCGCCGCCGCATCCGCCAGAAATAATAAGGCGCGGTCAGGCCGAAAAAAATGATGAACAGTATGTTGTAAAGTGTGCGCACGCGGAGCTCCCAACTCTGACCGGCTTAATTTCGCCAAAATAGCCGGCGGGCGCAAAGAGAATGTTTCAGGATTGTGACAAATGTTTAATCATAAAAGAACAGCCGCCAGACGAGGAGCAGCACCGGGAACAGGAACGGGAGCGTGAATTTGAAAATGAAGCCGAAGAAGGTCGGGGTGGGCACCTGCTGCTGGCCGGCGATGGCCTTGACCATGAAGTTCGGACCGTTGCCGATGTAGGTGGCCGCGCCGAAAAACACCGCGCCCACGCTGATGGCGAGAACGGAATGCGAATGGGCGGCCAGCAGGCCGGTGATGTCCGCGGCCCCGGTCACCCCGAACAACGCGCTCAAGAAACCGAGGTAGGTCGGCGCGTTGTCGAGCGCACTGGACAGCACGCCGGTGCCCCAAAAGAAAAGGCCGGGCGCGGGATCGGCCCCGAGCAGGCGCGGGGCGTTTTGATTGAGCCAGTCGAGCGCGGGCATCATCGTCGCGAAAATCCCGGCAAACAGGATGGCGACCTCCCAAATCGGGTGGAAATCAAAATGGTTCGCCGCATGCACGGCCGGCCGGGTAGTGAAGTAGGAACCGGCGGCCGCAGCAACCATCAGGATTTCGCGGAGATAGGGCGGCTGCTTGAGGAACACCGCAACCAGGATGACCGCCAGGAAAAACAGGTTGGGCAGGCCGTCAAAGCGCCAGGATCCGGTCGCGGTGGCGGGTTCGCCCACCGGCCGCGGGGCACGGGCATAATTGATTTTATCCACAACGTAAAACATCGCGAGCAAGCAGCCGATGCCGACCGCCCACATGGGCCAGCAATGTTCGGCGACCCACCAGAATGGCACGCCCTGCAGGTAGCCGAGGAACAAGGGGGGGTCGCCGATGGGGGTCAGGCAGCCTCCGACATTCGCCACGATGAAAATAAAGAATACGATGTGATGGGTCGTGACACGGTATTGGTTCATCCGGATCCACGGACGGATGAGCAGCATCGCCGCGCCGGTGGTGCCCAGCAGATTGGCGATCACCGCGCCGGTGAGCAAAAACAGCACATTCGTCAAGGGCGCGGCCGGGCCTTTGACCCCAAGGTGAATGCCACCCGAAACAACGTAGAGCGAGCCCACGAGCGCGATGAAACTGACGTATTCGTGCGCGGCATGGGCCAGACTGGCCGGGTTGCGCAAAATGAAAACATAATAGCCCAGCGTGACGGCGCCCAGACCCAGCGCCACTTTGGGGTAATGCCGCAGCCACCAGCCGGGGGCGATCAACGGCGCGACGGCGATCGCACCGAGCAACAGCGCGAACGGCAAGATCATCCAAGAATCCGGCGTAACCATGGCCCAAGGTTGTCGCGAGCGACGGAAGCGGGTCAACCAGAAACGCGGCAAATTCGCTTGTTTGCGGGCGGCTGATTTGCTCAATTGCCGCGCATGACGCAACCGCCCGGCGCGCCGACCGCCGACCGCCGACAAGCCTTTCGCCGCCACTGGACCTGGTGGCTGATGATGGCGGTGCTGCTGCTCGTGGCCGGGATCCGTTTCCGGCTGCTGACCATTCCGCTTGAACGGGACGAGGGCGAATACGCCTACGCCGGCCAGCTGATGCTCCAGGGGATTCCGCCCTACGAGCTGGCCTATAACATGAAATTTCCCGGGGTCTATGCCGCCTACGCGCTGATCTTGGCCGGGTTCGGCCAGACCCCCGGCGGCATCCATCTGGGCGTGCTAGTCATGACGACGCTGACGGCGCTGATGCTGTTCTGGCTGGGCAAAAAAATGCTCGATGAGACGACCGGAATGGTCGCGGCTTCCGCTTATGCCTTTCTTGCCGCCAGTCCGTCCATGCTGGGATTGGCCGGTCACGCCACGCATTTCGCCGCATTTTTTGTCACCGCCGGCTTGTGCGCTCTGTGGCGGGCGCGACAAACGGGAGGCTGGCTCGCTGCCTCGGTTTCCGGCCTGCTGTTCGGCACCGCCATCCTGATGAAACAGCACGCGGCCATCATCGCGGCCTGGGCGGGAATTTCGTTTGCCGCAACCTGCCTGGGCAAGACTGAATGGCCGATGGGCAGACGATTGCCGGCGGTTTTGGTCTACGCACTGGGAATGTTCCTACCCTTGGGCGGATGCGGGCTGCTGCTCTGGCATGCCGGCGTTTTTGGGAAATTCTGGTTTTGGACGGTGGCCTACGCGTCGCAATACGCCTCGGTCACGCCGCTCGCATCCGCCTGCAACCGGTTCTATAACGTATTGCCACTGATCACCTCGACGACCCTGCTGCTCTGGCTGCTAGCAACCGCCGGAGCGGTGCGGCTATGGCTTGATGAGCGCCTGCGATCCACCCGGCTCTGGCTGGCCGGATTCAGCGTGGCATCGGCCCTGACCGTCATTCCCGGTTTTTATTTCCGGTCGCATTATTTCCTGCTCACGCTGCCGGCGGCGGCGCTGCTGGCCGGCGTTGCCGTTTCGGGAATCATCCGGACGCAGGAGAAGGCCGGCCAGCCAAAGGCCCGGAATTTGTTCATGATGGTCTACGCGCTCTTTTTGGCGGCCACGGTTTTCGTCAACAGCCACATCTGGTTTGCGGTGAATCCCGGGCAGGCCGCCCGGGAACTTTATGGCCGGGATCCCTTTCCGGAAGCGCAAGCCATCGCCGATTTTATCCGGACCCATTCCGCCGACACCGCACAGGTAGCCGTGATCGGCTCCGAACCGGAAATTTATTTTCTGGCGCACCGCCACTCGGCCACCGGTTATATCTACACTTACGCGCTGGTGGAAAACCAGCCGTTCGCCAGGATGATGCAAGATGAAATGGTCCGGCAGATCGAATCCAACGCGCCGCAATTCATCGTTTACACGGCTGGCGCCCTGTCCTGGGGCAGCAAACCCAACCCAAACACCAAAATTCTGGAATGGTGGAAAGCCTACCAAACCAATTACGCGCCGGTGGCGCCGGCGGACATCTTTGGCCCAACCAACGCCTTTAACGACACGAGCACAAAAGCGATTGGGACCTCAAACCCAACTTATTTCAACGCGCCGGCAATTTTCCAGCGCAAGAGCGGAGCGGCCAACCTCGTGAACCAGGGGGACCAGACCCAATGAAAGCCGGTTCAAAAATCGATTGGCCGAAGGCCATGTGGGTGACGGCGCTTCTCATGACCGGGGCGGCGATATTTTTGCATTGCGGCTCACAAGCCTTCGCCGGCGGCTTATGGCGCGATGAAGTGGGGCTCGTAAACATTGCCGGGCTGCCGACCGGGAAAGAAATCATCTGGGGATTGATGCATGATCATTGTCCCATCGCCTTTCCGCTGGTGATCCGCACCTGGACGGCACTGGGATGGGCGCAGACCGACACGGGGCTGCGGGTGCTAGGCGGGTGCGTGGGATTGTTTTTACTGGCGTCATTCTGGGCGGCCAGCCGGATGATGGGTAAAAGCATACCGCTGATCGCCCTGTCACTCGCGGCCCTGAACCCGGTCGTGATCCGTTACGGAGATTCGATGCGCGCCTACGCCTTCGGCACGGCTTTAATGGTGCTGACCATCGGCCTGATGTGGCGATTCATCGAAAAAGCCAACTGGCCGCGCGGCCTGCTGGCAGGCCTGGCCGCCGTGGTCAGTGTGCAAACCTTATATCAAAATGCTTTTTTCCTGCTCGCCATCAGCGTGGCCGGCAGCGTCGTGTGCCTCCGCCAGCGTCAAATTTCAAAAGTTGCCGGCATATTAACCATCGGCCTGGTGGCGGCCCTGTCGCTGGTGCCCTATCTCAAACCCATTCACGACGCGCAACCCTGGTGGGTGGTGAGCAAGACCGGAATCAATCTGGCGATTTCCTTGGGGCGGCTTTCCCAATTGACGGACAATTTTCTCGGCATTTGGATCGTCGTGGTAGTCGCCGCGGTGTTTTTCGGCATCGGCCGGCCCTTCATCAGGGGATTGCAAGAACGGCCGGTCGAGCAACCCGATCTGCCCCTGTTTGGCGCGATGGCGATGGTGCTCGGCGCAACCGGTTTTGGTGTGTTCATCAAATTGACCGGTCTGCCGACCCAAGTCTGGTATTATCTGCCGGTTTTGTGTTTCACGGCGGTTTGTTGTGACAGTGTTTTACCCCGCGTGCATTCGGTCACCCGGCCGGGCGTGCTGGCCATCGCCTTGTTTGCCATCGTATGCGTGCCCTCGACGTATTCCGCCTTGCGCTGGCGCCAGACAAATGGTGATCTGCTCGCCGCGCAAGTCGCCAAGGCGGCCGCGGCGGACGATTTAATCATTGTCCATCCCTGGTACAACGGGATTACCTTTGCGCGTTATTACCGGGGATCGGCGAGATGGACGACCCTGCCGCCGATCGCCGATTACCGGTATCATTGCTACGACCTGATCAAGGAAAAACTGCAGACACCCAACGCCATAGCGCCGGTGCTCGAACAAGTGGAAGCGACCCTGCGATCGGGCCATCGCGTCTGGGTGGTCGGGGAAATTTCCACCCCGGCCAGGATGCCCGCGGATATGCCGGTGGCGCCCAACGCACCGTCAGGCTGGCTGGACGACCCCTACTCCAGCACGTGGGGGAAACAACTGGGCTATTTCCTCCAGCACCACGCCACCCAGGTCACGCAGTCGGGGAATGGGTCAACCCATTCCCTTCCCATCAACCCGCTGGAAAACATGACTTTGAGGGTCGCCAGCGGCTGGCAAACGAATATACCCTGACGTTTTATATCCGGATGAAGCCGCCCGGCGGGCAGCCGAGGGGAGATGGAACAACCAAAGCGATGCCGTAAAAATGCCGACAGAAAATTCAGCACGGAAGAACCACAGATGCATGCATCAACATTTTGAAGTCGAACATTTGAGCCTATTTCATAACCTGCTGCGGCCATGTTGATCGTTGTGCGATGCTGGATCGTGCTCTCCACTTTGCTGGTGAGCGCCGGATGGATTTTGTCGGGGCTCCATCAGTTGAACCGGATCGGCTACGGAGTGGTTGCGGCGCTGGCCGGCATTGCCATTGTCCTCTGGCAGCGAAAAGTCAAACAAATACCGCCGCAACACCCGGCCCAACCGGGCCCGCCATTTTACCACCGCTTCAGCCGTCCCGCACCGTTGTTTTTTCTGCTGCTGGTGCTGCTGGCTTTCCTGTCCGGCGCACTGCTACCCGACCTGAATTATGACACCAACGCGTACCGGCTACCGCGAATCTTCAATTGGTTGTGGCTGGAGCAGTGGCACTGGATCGACACGTTTGATCCGCGCCGAAACATCGCCGGCTGCGGCTTCGAATGGCTGGCCGCGCCGCTGATTTTATTCACGCATACGGACCGGTTTTTGTTTCTCATCAACTGGATTTCCTACCTGATGCTGCCCGGGCTGATTTTCAGCATTTTCATCCGGCTGCAAGTGCGCCCGCGGGTCGCCTGGTGGTGGATGTGGTTTCTGGCGGCCGGCTGGTGCTACGCGCTGCAAGCCGGCTCCGTGGACAACGACAGTCTGGCCGCGGTGTATGTCCTGGCGGCGGTGGATCTGGCATTGCGGGCGCACGAAAAAAATTCCGCCGCCGATCTCTGGCTATCACTACTGGCCGCCGCACTGGCAACTGGGGTGAAACAGACCAACCTGCCGCTGACGCTGCTGTGGCTGATGGCGGCCTGGCCGGCCCGGCAGCTGTTCCGGTCGCGGCCGGCGGGAAGCCTGCTGATTGCCGGTCTGGGCCTGCTCGTCTCCATCGTGCCCATCAGCCTGATCAATTTAAACCATTATGGCACGTGGCTGCCGGTGGATGTGGCGGGCCTGCCGTCTTCGGGGAAATTCCAGCTCAACCCGTTTTGGGGCATCATCGGCAATGCGTTTTGCGTTCCGCTGCAAAACCTGGTGCCGCCATTCAGCGAATTAATTCCGCCGTGTTACAGTTACTGGCTGCCCCTTTGGAACGAGCAGATGCGCCATTTCCTGTTTACGCCGTTCGGCGCACATTTCCTGTCCTTCGAAAATTTCGGCTATCTGAGCGGCGTCTATTATCGCGGCATTTGCGAGGGCAACGCCGGCATCGGGCTCGGCATCGTCATTTTGGTGCCGGCCACCTGGCTGGAATTGCGCCGCCAGCGGAAGCGGTCCGGCCGCGGCGAAATCATGACGCCCAATCCGCTCGCGTCATGGCTGCGGATCGCGCCCTGGGCGCTGCTGCTGCTGTTCATGGCCAAAGTCGGAACCTTTTCCAACGCGCGGCATCTCGCGCCCTATTACCTCTTTCTCTTCCCGCTTTTTCTGGTCAAAACCGGCCAGGACCGAGTGGTGCGACAACCCCGGTGGCAGCGGCTGGGTTTGGAGATCATGCTGCTCACCGCCATCGTGGTAGCAGGAGCCGGCAACCGGCCACTGCTGCCGCTGCCCCCAATCTGGCAATTCCTGCACGCCACCTTTCCCCACAACGAAGTGGTGGCCGACCAATCGGCGCGATATGCCGAATCGGATTATGAGGCGGCGCTGGCCCGTAAAAAATTCCTCAACGCAGCCCTGCCGTCGACGGAATCCATTGTCGGCTATTATCCGATCATTTGCGACGTGGACGAACCCAACCTCTGGCTGCCTTTCGGACGCCGCCAGGTCGAGTGCCTTTCACCCGCGGATTCCCCGGAACGACTGCGGACGCTGGGCATACACTACGTCGTGATACACCTGCATCCGCAAGAGGGCAGCATCACGAACTGGATGGAAAATTACCAAGGCAGCCTGTCCGCCCAGTACACATTCCCGAGGCCATCCATTAAAACCCCGGCGGCGGCGGACTTGTATGTGGTCCGGTTGAATTGATTCCGGCCGGCTTGACGAAACCGGTATTCGCTGCGAAATTTCCCGTGCTTGCCGCAAAACGTATCGTTGTCAGCGACAAGCAGATTAGTCGCTGACATTTCGCGAACTCCCGTCGGACAATCCCTTGCCCGACGGCTGGAGCCAGGCGGAGCGCTGTCGTTTTCGGGGGTTGCCGCCACCGCCCAGCCCTTTTTCGCCGCCTGGTTGCAGAACCTTTTTCCGCAGCGGCCACTGGTGGTCGTCACGGAAAATCTCAAGGCGCAGGAAGGTTTCCAGCAGGATCTGGAGACCTGGCTCAATGAATTGCGACCGGCGGAAGGTGGAGGGCGGAAGGAAACCGCCCAACGCCAACCGGCAGCCCCGCCGCTGTTTTACCCGGCCTGGGAAACCCTGCCGCACGAAGACAAGCTCCCGCACGCCGACATTATCAGCGACCGCCTGCAAACGCTCGTCGCGCTGGCGCGGCCGGCGGAAATGTCGAATTTCAAATCCCCGATCGTCGTGACCAGCGTGATGGCGCTGCTGCAAAAAACTTTTCCCCCGGGGGAGATCCAGGATCGGACTCGCACGCTGGCGCGCGGCGACACCATCGCACCGTTAGACCTGGTTGATTTTCTGGAGGCGCAAGGCTACGAACCGGAGGCGCAGGTTTCGCAGAAGGGCGAAATCGCCCAGCGCGGCGGTATCGTGGACATTTTTCCGCCAACGAGCCCGTGGCCGGTGCGGCTGGAGTTTTTCGGCGACGAGCTGGAATCGCTCCGCAACTTCGACCCGTTCACACAGATCTCGCAGGAGGAAATTCCCAGCATCACGCTCCCGCCGGCGGGGGAATTGGGAATTCTCAAGCAAAGGCAGAAGGCAGTAGGCACAGGGCAGAATGAAAAGCCGCTCGCCACGCTGCTGGATTATCTGCCGGAAGAAACCATCTTCGTTCTTTGCGAACCCGAATCGCTGGCCGTTCAGGCCGAGGCCTACGAAAAGCAAGTTCCCCGCGACGACCCGTTTTTCATCGCGTGGCCCGAATTCCTCAAAGAACTGCACCGCCGCAAATTCACCGCGGTTGAATTAGTTGACGCCGCGGAAGAGCCGGAAAGCCGGCTGGTCGGGACCGAGGATGAGCCGGCCTGGGAAGCGGGCAAGACTTTTGCCTCAGCGGCTCAGGAGGACGCCAGTCCCGTCTTTAAATCGCTTGAAGCCTATCGGCCGCTGGCCGAGCGGGCCCCGGAGCCGCAGGTCGCCGAGGCGCAACGCCGGGAGTTTTTTCAACAGCTGCATCGCTGGCTGCGGCAGGATTACGCCGTCCATGTTTTCTGCAACAACGACGGCGAGCGCCAGCGCTTCGAGGAAATCTGGAAAGAGCATGGTTTTGACGCGGAACCCAAACCGGCCATTCAAGTCGGCTCGCTCGCCCGCGGATTCATCAGCGACGAGGCCAGGCTGGTGGTGGTCACCGATGCGGAAATTTTCGGGCGCTACAAAATCCAGCGGCCGCGCCGCCAGAAATCGGCCCACGCGCTGGCCGCCCGGTCCGCGCTCGATATCGATTTCACCGATTTGACAGAAGGCGATCTGGTCGTCCATTTGCAGCACGGCATCGGGCGTTTCCTCGGCCTGAAACTGATGCCGGCGGGGAACAGCCGCCATCCCGTTTCCGAGGGCAATCCGACAGCCGACGACACCGAATGTCTCGTGATCGAATACGCCCCGAGCGGGGAAGCGGCCGCGCCGCCGAAACTATACGTGCCCGTGAGCGAGGCGCATCTGGTGAGCAAATACGTGGGCGCGGGCCGGTCCAATCCGCCGCTCAACCAGCTTGGCGGCAACCGCTGGGCCAAGGCGAAAGAGCAGACGGAAGCCGCCGTGCGCGATATCGCCGCCGAAATGCTCCGCATCCAGGCCGTGCGCGAAACCCAGGCGGGTCACGCGTGCAAACCGGACACGCCCTGGCAGCGCGAATTTGAAAGCGCCTTCATCTACGAAGAAACCCGGGATCAAATCACCGCCATCGCCGAGACCAAAGCGGATCAAGAGCGACCGAAGCCGATGGACCGGCTGATCTGCGGCGACGTGGGCTTTGGCAAAACGGAAGTCGCCATCCGCGCCGCGTTCAAGTGCGTGATGGAAGGGAAACAAGTCGCCATCCTCGTGCCGCCGACGGTGCTGGCGCAGCAGCATTTTAACAATTTCCGCGAGCGCATGGCGGATTATCCGATTCGCGTGGAGCTGCTCTCGCGGTATCGCACGAGGCGCGAACAGGATCAAGTCCTGGAAAATCTGGCGAAGGGCGCGGTGGACATTGTCATCGGCACGCACCGCATCGTGCAGGATGACATTGCGTTCAAGGACCTGGGACTGGTGGTGATTGACGAGGAACAGCGTTTCGGCGTCCGGCACAAGGAAAAGTTCAAGCGCCTGCGGACGATGGTGGATGTGCTGACGCTGAGCGCCACGCCGATTCCGCGCACCCTGTATCTCGCGCTCACGGGCGCGCGCGATATGAGCACCATTCAGACGCCGCCGCACGACCGGCTGCCCGTCGAGACCATCGCCACGCCGTATGATGAACGGACCATCCGCGATGCCATCCGGCGCGAGCTCACGCGCGGCGGGCAGGTGTTTTTTTTGCACAACCGGGTGACCACGATTGAAACGATGCGGGCAAAATTAGCCACGCTCGTGCCCGAGGCGCGAATCGTCGTTGGCCACGGCCAGATGCACGCGGATGATCTGGAAGCCGTGATGACGCGGTTCGTCAACGGGGAGGCCGACGTGCTCTTGTCCACCACGATCATCGAAAGCGGCCTGGACATACCGAATGCCAATACGATCATCATTGACCGCGCCGACCGCTTCGGATTGAGCGAACTTTACCAGTTGCGCGGGCGGGTCGGCCGTTACAAGCATCAAGCCTACGCGTATCTGCTGCTGCCCCGCCACGCGCGACTGCTCACCGACGTGCGCAAACGGATCAGCGCGATGAAGCAATACGCCTCGCTCGGCAGCGGTTTTAAAATTGCGATGCGCGACCTCGAAATTCGCGGCGCGGGCAATCTGCTCGGCGCGGAACAAAGCGGCCACATCACCGCGGTCGGGTTTGAACTCTACTGCCAGCTGCTCAAACAAAGTGTCAGCGCCCTGAAAGGCGAACCGGTGAAACCGCGGGTCGAAGTCCGGGTCGCGCTGGATTTTGCCGGCGACGCCAGCGCCCTGCCGGAAAACTACGCCACCGAGCCGCAGCATCGCATCGAGATTTACCGCAAACTGGCGCAGGCCACCGACAAGCCGGCGCTGGATGCGTTGCAGAAAGAATTGCGCGACCGGTTCGGCCCGCTGCCGCCGCCGGTGGAGTTGCTGCTGGCCGTCGGCGAATTGAAAATTCTCGCCGGCGAAAAGGGCGTTAGCAGCATCGAGGTCGAGGGAGACAAATTAAAAGTCGCGCGGCGCGGTGATTTCATCCAGTTCGGGGGCAAATTTCCACGGCTCACCAAAAAGGAAAACAAGGCGCGTTTGAAGGAAATCAAGCGGTTGCTACTGGCGATTTAGAGCGGCCACGAACCGACCACCGAAAGCGGATTGAACGGTTTAGGGCTGCGACTTTACAAACCGTTCAACACATCAATCATCTGCCGCAGGCGGCCATAATCGCGCCGGTTGAAATTGAAGGCGATGCGCACCAGATCCAGTGCGTCCTGGTCTTCGATTTCTTCCGGCGTGGGGGCGATGACTTCGATTTTACCTTCGAGGATGATGTCCGCAAAATCCTCATTTAAAGCGGCGAGGGCGGAGGCGGACGGCGGATGGCGCAGCCGGATGACGAACCGATCCTTGACGAAGCGCGTCGACTGAAAGTTCCGGTAGAAACGCGTGATCAGCTTCACGGCTTCATCCGTGCTGTCGGTGATATGATACAGGTTGAGGTCGTCGGGCGAGATCAGCTTCTCACGCAACAACTGTTCGCGGACATTTTTATCCCAGGTTTTCCAATAGGCGCCGCCGGGGCGGTCCACCAACACCAGCGGGATGAGTTTGCTCTTGCCGGTCTGCATGAGCGTGATGGCCTCGTAACCCTCGTCCAGCGTGCCGAAGCCGCCGGGAAACAGCGCGATCGCGTCCGAGTGGCGGAGGAAAGTGAGCTTGCGCGTGAAAAAATACTTGAAGGTGACGAGTTTTTTATCCTCGGCGATGACGGGGTTAGCGCCCTGCTCCCAGGGCAGCCGGATGTTGGCGCCGAAACTTTTTTCCGGCCCGGCACCCTCGTGCCCCGCCTGCATGATGCCCGGCCCGGCACCGGTGATGACCATGAACCCGGCCTGGACGATTTTTTTCCCAAAGTCGGCGGCCTGCTGATATTCGACCCGGTCCGGTTTCGTGCGCGCTGAGCCGAAGATGCTGACCTTGCGGGCGGCGGCATAAGGGGCAAAGAGCCGGAAGGCGTAGCGTAATTCGCGCACCGCCGTCTGAATGACCCGCACATCGCCGGTATCCTGCACGTCGGTCAGGAGTTTCAGGGCGTTTTCGATGATATCGGCAACTTCACCCCGGTTATAGCCGCCGCCCTTGAGGCGGATGAGTTCTTCGATCCGGCTGGTTAATGCCGGATCGGCGGAAGATTTAGCCCTGCCTAGTTTCATTAAGTTCCTTGTTTTTGATGACTGAGCATAAGGAGTTTCAGGGCAATTGCAACCGGCTTGAAAACCGGGGGCAGCGCGACCCCCATGATTGCGAATTGACATGCCAGTAGGAAAACCTATGATAGGCGCTCATAAATTTTGCGAGCAGCCGCGGGTGCGGACCTGACTCGCGCCAAGAAAGGATGTGAGTTCCTTTGACAGAAATTAAATTAAAAAAAGGCGAACCCGTGGAACGCGCGTTGCGCCGGCTTAAGAAAAAAGTCGACCGCGAAGGCACGTTGAAAATCGTGCGCAGCCGCC
>CAIJNQ010000083.1 GCA_903822015.1 uncultured Verrucomicrobia subdivision 3 bacterium
GTTTAAAACGAAGTTTAACCATACTTGAGCGGATTCTGATTTTGCAAACCCAGCACCATCATGCCGACTGTAACCTGCCTTTGGCGGACGAATCGCTTGTAGCCTGTCTCGATTGTGACCTGTTGCAACGCATCCCCGAAATCCCGGCCGGTGCTTCCGTGCGATGTCCGCGCTGTGATCGGGAATTGTGGCGTCATAAGCCCGATTCGCTGAATCGTACGCTCGCGCTGACCTTGGCGGCGCTGGCGCTTTATCTCATCGCCAACACCGTTCCCATGCTTGGGCTTCACGCCGCCGGCCGCGAGGCGTTCACCACGGTGGTCGGCGGGGCTCACCAGCTCTGGCTGGACGGGCAGCCGGTTGTCTCCCTGCTGGTGCTGTTTGCGGCGGTCATCTCACCCGCGTTGCAAATTGCCTTTTTGCTGCTCATCACTATCGGCTGCCAGTCGGAACGGCCGCCGGCTTGGGTCGGGATGTTCTTGCAGCATCTTCATTTCACCCGCACTTGGAGCATGATCGAAGTCATGCTACTTGGTGTGCTGGTTTCGTTGACGAAGATCGCCGAATACGCCTCGGTCGTTTTAGGCACCGCGCTGTTCGCCCTGTTTGCCTTGGTGATTTTGCTGGCGGCCATCCAGTCCTGTTTTGATCCGCGCGAAGTATGGCAGCGCATCCGCTGGGCCGAGCCGGCCGCCCAGCCTTTGCCGGCTGGAAACGCGGAGGTGAAGCCGTGAGCCGGTCCAACCCGACCGCCATGGATTACGGGCTGCAAAGCTGCCATGGTTGCGGCTTGCTTTCGCGGCCTGCGTCCGGTGCGGAGGCCGGCCGTTGTCCGCGTTGCGACGAGGAACTGGTTTTTCGCAAACCCCGCAGCCTCGAACACACGCTCGCCTATCTGATCGCGGCGTCCGTCTGTTATGTGCCGGCCAACTTGCTGCCGGTGCTGACCACGATTACTTCCGGCGGCAGCGAATCTGACACCATCATGCAGGGCGTTGTGCTGCTGTGGTCCCCCACCGGCTGGCCGCTCTCGCTCATCGTCCTGTTTGCGAGCATCATGATTCCGAGCGCCAAAATTCTCGCGCTGCTATATCTCGTCTTCACCGTGAAACGCGGCTCCATCCAGAACAACGCGCAGCGCGTCCGGCTCTATCGGATGGTCGAGATTGTCGGTCGCTGGTCCATGGTCGATGTGTTTGTCGACACCTTCACCGTGTCGCTGATCCAGTTGCAGCCACTCATGTCCGTGGAGCCCGGGCCGGGATTATTGTTCTTTGCAGCTGTCGTGGTTTTCACCATGCTGGCGGTTGAGTCTTTCGATCCTCGGCTGATCTGGGATTGTCCCGATGCGAAAGAAAACAAACGCGAGGTCCAACATGCCTGACACCGAAAATTTTTCAAACGTTCCCGAGGCGAAGGCCGTTCCCAAAAAGCGCACTCGCCTCTCACTGGTGTGGGTCATCCCCATCGTGGCGGCCGTGGCCGGCGTCTGGATCGCCGTCACTAAAATTCTGGAGAAAGGGCCTGAGATCACCATCGTCTTCTCGTCGGCCGATGGGTTGGAAGCAAATAAAACCAAAATAAACTACGACGGTCTCAACATCGGCACCCTGACTAAAATCCGTTTTGCCGATGACCACCAGCACGTGATCGCCACGGCGGAGATGAGTCCTAAAACGGAGGACTTTCTGGTCAAGGACATGAAATTGTGGGTGGTAAAACCGCGCATGTCCGGTTTGAGCATTTCCGGACTGGGTACCCTGATTTCCGGTTATTACATCGGCGTGCAACTCGGACAATCGAAGGAGCGGGAGCGCAATTTCACCGCGCTTGATACCCCGCCGGTTGGTGGGGATGTTCCTGGTCATTTTTATCAGCTGCAGACTCCGGAACTGGGTTCGGTGGGTGAGGGCACGCCCATTTTTTTCCGGCACATCCAGGCCGGTCAGGTGGTGTCTTACCAGCTGGATCAGAACGGCAAGACTTTGAACGTGAAAATCTTTGTGCAGTCGCCTTATGATAAATACGTCACACCGGACACCCGGTTTTGGCATGCCAGCGGAGTCGATTTGTCGCTTACCGCGGCCGGTTTGCATGTTCAAACTGAGTCGGTTTTGTCCATTCTGGCCGGAGGTATCGCATTTGAGACGCCCGTGACCGACGCGCCGCAAACACCTGCCGCGGCGGACTCTCTATTCACTTTGTTCAGCGACCGCAGCGAGGCCTTCCGACCGCCGCCCCATGATCCACATGACTACCTGCTGGTTTTCAAGCAGTCCGTCCGGGGGCTATCCGTCGGCGCGCCGGTGGAAATCGGGGGAATTCAAATCGGGGAGGTCACACAGGTCCAGTCCCAGTTTGATGCCAAGACCTCGGAATTCTCGGTGCCCGTGACGGTATCCGTGGATCCGACCCGGTATGGGGTTAAGTTTCTCAACCTGCCCAAAAGTGATGAATCCGGCGACGGTCACAAGCGGGTGATGGACATCATGGTGGCCCGCGGACTTCGCGCCGAGTTGAAAACCGGTAATTTAATCAGTGGGTCGTTGTTTGTGGCGATTAATTTCTATCCTGATGAGCCGATGACATGCATTGATTGGTCACAGGATCCCGTGCAGTTGCCGACCAAATCCGGCAAGCTTGAGGCTGTCGAGGACAGTGTTACAGCCTTGCTCAAGAATCTCGATCAGACCGTTTCGAACCTGGATATGACCGTTTCGAGCGCCCGCGGCACGCTGACCAACGTCGACCGGTTGATGACCAGCACCGACAAGTTGATGAGCAACGCCAATCACCTCATCGCGCCCGATTCCGTTCTGAACGCGGAACTCAACAATATGCTGCTACAAGGCGGCGATGCGGCGCAGGCACTGCGGGTGTTGTTGGATTATCTGGAGCGGCATCCCGAGGCCCTGATTCGCGGCAAAACTGGAGAAGCAAAACCATGAAGATTCAAATTAAACAGCTTGTTTCGATTGCATTCATTGCCGTGATCGCCGCCGGTTGTGCTTCGGCGCCGTCGCGGTTTTACACCCTCAATTCCACCGCCAAGCCGGACGGGACATCCACCGCGAACTATGGTGTCCTCGTGGGGCCGGTGACGATCCCGGCGGAGGTTGACCGGCCGCAATTTACGGTTCAGATTGCCCCCAATTCAATCTCGGTGGACGAGTTCAACCGTTGGGCCGCGCCGTTGAATGAGAACATTGCCGGCGTGATTGCCGATGATCTTTCCGTGTTGCTGGGTACCTCACAGGTTTCTGCAAAACCCCTGGCGAACTTCAATGCCGCTTACCACGTGACCGTCGATATCCAGCAGTTCGAATCCGTGCCGGGCAGGTCAGCCTTGGTGGAAGCCGTTTGGGTCGTGCATCGTTCGGCTGGTGATATTTCATTATCCGGTCGTACCACGGCCAATGAGCCGGTGTCCGGTGCCGGCTTCGATTCACTGGCCGCCGCCCACAGTCGGGCGCTGGCGAAGGTGAGCGCGGATATTGCCGGTGCTATCCGGTCCGAAGTGGGTCGGCCTTGATTCACTAAAACAAAAACCCCCGATCGGGGGGTTCTGTTGTTGTCGGGAGGCCATCAGGAAAAAACGGTGATCATAGATCACCGTTGCTTGATCAATAATCCGTTCAGCAGGCTTAGCTTTTCCAGTCGAACGCCTTTTTCTTCACTGCGTAGATATAGCCGGCAAACAGGATTCCCAGAAACGAGACCATTGAACCCAGGGCCAGATTGCGGGTCGCGTGTTCGGCCAGCAGATCGCGATACACCACCGCCCACGGATACATGAAGACCACCTCGATATCAAAGAGGATGAACAGCATCGCCACCAGGTAAAATTTCACTGAGAAACGCGAGCCGCCCTCGCCGATGGGGTTCGCACCGCATTCGTAGGCCATGTCTTTTGCCTTCGAACTCTTGGCGTATTTCCCAAGCAAAACGGAAACCAGCAGCGTCCCGCCCGCGAAACCGACCGCGGCGGCAAGCAAAAACAAAATCGGAATGTATTGCGCGAGCTGTGATGGCTGTGAATTATCCATGTCCGGAAGTTTAAGAACTGCCCCGGATAATTCAATGACGAAAATGCCCGTTCCTGGCCGGGCAGGTCGCTCTCGCGGCGTCAGTACTGCGTTGGCGGCCGGACCCGAACCGGGGGTCGTTGACGTTCATTGTTTCAGCCGGCACTTTCACCGGACGTTGGCATCAAGAAATCGCACCATCGCGTGCCCGAAGGCCGCGAGATCCTGCGGGGTGCGACTGGAAATAAGATTGGCGTCCTCCACCACGGGCCCGTTCACCCAGATGCCGCCGGCGTTCTCCAGATCATCCTTGATGCCGAGCGAGCCAGTGACGCGTTTGCCCCTCAGTATTTTGGCGGAAATGGGGATCCAGCCGCCATGGCAGATAAAGGCGACCAGCTTGCCTTGTTCATAAAACTCGCGCGTCAGCGCCAGCACCTTCGGGTCGCGCCGCAGCTTGTCCGGCATGAAGCCGCCCGGTACCAGCAATCCGCAAAAATCACCCGCCTCGGCCTCTTTCAATCGCAGGTCCGCCGTCGCGGGATAGCCGTGCTTGCCGGTGTAGGTCTTGATTTCCGGGGCGGCGCACTTCAGCGCATAGCCGGCTTCCTCCAGGCGCAGCTTGGGATACCAGAGCTCGAGGTCTTCGTAAACGTCGTCCAGAAAGGCAAGTAGGGTTTTATTCCGCATGAAAGTATTCTCTCCGTGTTTTTTTCCTTTTGTCAATTGTCGTTTGCCCGTTCAATTCACCGCCATGTCGCACGAATATGTCTTGAAACCGTTCACCTCGGAGATCCGGCTGAACATTGAATATGCGCGCGAACTTAATCCGCAGCAGCTTGCCGCCGTCACCACCCCGCCTGGCCCGGCCCTCGTCATTGCCGGCGCCGGCTCCGGCAAGACGCGCACCCTCACCTATCGCGTCGCGTATCTGCTGGAGCAGGGGATTCCTGCTGACCGCATCCTGTTGCTCACCTTCACCAATAAGGCCGCCGGCGAAATGATGCGGCGGGTTGGCGATTTGCTCGGCCATGAACTGCGTTCGCTTTGGGGTGGTACGTTCCATTCCATTGGTGCGCGCATCCTCCGCCTGCATGCCGAAGCGGTCGGCTATCAGCGGGACTTCACCATACTTGACCGGGACGACGCGCAGGACCTGATCAAGGCTTGCGTCACCGCTGCCGGCATCGAAATCAAGGGCACGCATTTTCCCAAGCCGGCGGTGCTGAATGAAATTTTTTCACTCACCGCCAACACGCACAAGCCCGTGGAGGAATTGGTGGCGGGGCAGTTCAGTTACTTTTCCGAGTTTGTCACCCGGATCGTCGAACTCGCCCGGGGATATGCGGCGCGCAAGCGCGCGACCAACGCGATGGATTTTGACGACCTGCTGGCATTGTGGCTCAAACTATTGCAGGACCACCCCGGCCTCCGGGAGCAGTATCAGCGCCGCTTTCAGTTCATCTTGGTGGATGAGTATCAGGATACCAACCAGCTTCAAAGTGACCTCATTGACCTGCTCGCGGAGAAGCATCACAACGTCACCGTGGTCGGCGATGACGCCCAGAGTATCTACGCCTGGCGCGGTGCGAACTTTGCGAACATCCTGGAATTTCCCCGGCGTTATCCCGGCGCGAAGGTTTTCAAGATCGAAACGAATTACCGCAGCACTCCGGAAATTCTCGGGGTCGCCAACGCCGCCATCGCTGCCAATGTGAATCAATTCGCCAAGGAATTGGCGCCGGCTCGCAAGTCCGGGGTGAAACCCGCCCTCGTCGCGTGTCAGGACGCCGCGCAACAGGCCGCCTTCATCGCGCAGCGCGCGCTCGAGCTGCGCGAGGAGGGCCTCGGCTTGAACCATGTCGCCGTGCTCTATCGCTCGCATTTTCATGCGCTGGAATTGCAGCTGGAACTTACCCGGCAGCAGATCCCGTTTTCGATCACCAGCGGCATCCGGTTCTTCGAACAGGCGCATATCAAGGACGCCACGGCTTATCTGAAATTTGTCGCCAACCCGCGCGATGAGATTTCCTTCAAGCGGCTGGCGCAACTGCTTCCGGGCATTGCGGCGAAAGGCGCGGACAGGCTTTTTCAACTTTTTCAAAGTAAAAGTCGGGGTGACGGGACTCAAATAAAAATCGGCAATCAGTCAGGGCCTCCTCCTGTCGTCTCCTGCCAGATTGCGGCGGCGCTGCAGGCGTGCTCCCGGTCCGTCCCGAAAAAGGCCGCCGTGGCGTGGACGCAATTTGTCGCCACCATTTCACAGCTCGAAGCTCCTGCCATCCGCAAAAACGCCGCCAAGATGCTGCGGCTCGTGATGGACGCCGGCTACGACGATTATCTCAAGGCGACCTACGACAATTACGGGCGCCGGCTGGATGAAATCCAGCAGCTCGCCGAGTTCGCCTTTCAGTTCGGCGAGGTCGAAGAATTTCTCACGCAGCTCGCGCTGCTCACCAATGTCGAGGCCGAGGACGATAATGCCGCCCGGAACGACGTGGAAAAGCTCAGACTCTCGACCATCCACCAGGCGAAGGGTCTGGAGTTCGACGCCGTGTTTGTGATCATGCTGTGCGACGGCATGTTTCCCTCCGCCCGCTCTCTGGAAAGCAACGCGGGCGAGGAGGAGGAGCGCCGTTTGTTTTACGTGGCCATCACCCGGGCGAAGAATGAATTGTACCTCACCTATCCGCTGATTCGCGGTGGCTTCGGTAATTCCGGTGCGGAGGCCTTCCAATCGCCTTCCCGGTTTCTCTCGGAAATCCCCCGTGGGCTGCTGAATGAATGGAACTTGCGTTGAGCCGCGCGGCCGGAATTACTTGGTGATCCCCCGTTCGCTGGCCCGGATGAATTGGACCAGATGCCGGACTTCCGGCAGTGGTGGTAGTTCGCTTTCAATTTTCAACAGCGCATTGGGGACGGAAAGCTCCTCGCGAAAAATGATTTTATAGGCCTGGCGCAATGCCGCCACGGCCTCGCCGGAAAAGCCGTTGCGCTCCAGGCCGATCTTGTTGATGGTGCGGGTCTCGGCGGGGTTGCCTTCTACGATCATGAACGGCGCCACATCCTGCGGAATCCGGGAGCAGCCGCCGGTCATGGCAAACTTGCCGACCCGGCAGAACTGGTGCACCGCCGTGTAGCCGCCCAGGATCGCATGATCTTCCACCGCCACATGCCCCGCCAGCCCGGCGTAACCGGACATGATGATGTGACTGCCAAGTTTGCAGTCGTGCGCGATGTGCACGTAGGTAAGCATCAGATTGTCGGATCCGATCACGGTGGCGTCCCCGTCGCCGGTGGCGCAATGGATGGTGACCCCCTCGCGAAACACATTGCGGTCGCCGATCTCCAGTCGGGTGACGCCGCCCTTCCATTTCAAATCCTGCGTCTTCTTGCCGATGGTGGCGAACGGAAAAATCTCATTGGCCTGCCCGAGCCGGGTGTGACCGTCAATGACGACATGCGAATGCAGCCGGCAATGCTCGCCGAGCTTGACGTGCTCCCCGATGACGCAATACGGCCCGACTTCGCAGCTGGAAGCGACGTTCGCTTTCGGATGAACAATGGCGGTTGAATGAACCATGAGGAAATTTCGAGTTACGAATTGCGAATTACAAATTTGGAGCGTTCGGGCGTTTCCGGCTTGTCCAAAGTTCGGGCGGTTTTCTTGGATTGAACCATGATGGCGGCCAGATCCGCCTTGGATTTTGCACGGCATGCGGCGCGGTGATATACGCCGACGGAAGTGCCTGCGCGCATCGCTTGGTTCGTTCTTTCAAATCATTTGCCATGGGTTGCCAGCTTCATTCGAAACTCGAAATTCGCCATTCGTAATTTGTCAGGCGTCGCGGAGCATGAACGTCACGTCCGCCTCACTGACGATTTCGCCGTCCACTTTGCAGACCCCCTTGGCTTTGCCGATCTTTCCGCGGATTTTGGTCATGTCAATTTCGATGACTAGCACGTCGCCCGGCACCACCGGCTTGCGCCATTTGACTTCCTCGGCCGACATGAAATACGCGATCTGGTTGGCCGCCTCGATCCGTTTCAGCAGCAGGATGCCCGCGACTTGCGCCATCGCCTCGAGTTGCAGTACGCCCGGCATGATCGGGTGTCCTGGAAAATGACCCTGGAAATGCGGCTCGTTCATCGTCACGTTTTTTATGCCGATGATCTTGTTCCCCTCGATCTTCAGAATCCGGTCCACCAGCAGGAACGGATAGCGATGCGGCAGCATCTTCATCAGATCCTCGATGTTCATCGCCCCGTCGGCGGCGGGCATTGGCTCGGGCGCGTTCTTTGCCGGTGGCGGTGAGAACGTTTGCGCCGCGCGCAGCGGTTTGTTCATCTGCGTTTGAATCAGCTTGGCGAATTCACAATTCGCCGCATGGCTCGGCTTGACCGCGATCAGGTGGCCGCGAACCGGGCGGCCGAGCAGCGAGAGGTCGCCCACGATGTCCAGCATCT
This sequence comes from uncultured Verrucomicrobia subdivision 3 bacterium, assembly GCA_903822015.1. Taxonomy (GTDB): domain Bacteria; phylum Verrucomicrobiota; class Verrucomicrobiia; order Limisphaerales; family UBA11358; genus UBA11358. The sequence continues at coordinate 8,493 of CAIJNQ010000083.1, forward strand.
TGTGGCGGACAAACTCCTCGTTGTATCGCAGGGGTTCCGTGGTGAGCACCGCGTCGTCGCGAATGACGATGGCGTTTTCTAGGCTGCCCCCCTTGATCAGGCCGTTCTTGAATAAGTATTCGATTTCCTCGTAGAAGCAAAAAGTCCGCGCGTGGGACAATTCCTTTTCCCAGGTCTGGGGCGTGATGTCCGTGCTGTAAAACTGGGTAAAGCGGCCTTGCTTGTCCGCGCTGGTGCAGGTCAGTTTGAAACCGTCATAGGGGAACAGCGTCATCACCGTCTCGCCGGATTGCATCTCAATCGGTTCGGAGGGCGTGAACGGTTCGCGCTTTTCCGCCAGCGGCGCGATGCCGGCTTCCTGGATGATCCGGCAGAATTCGCGCGAGCTGCCGTCGGCGATTGGCGGTTCGTTCGCGTCGAGTTCCACGATCGCATTGTCCACCCCGTGGCCGGCCAGCGCCGCGAGCACATGTTCCACCGTATGGACTTTGACGTTGCCCTTGGCCAGCGTGGTGGAACGGTTGGTCTCCCCCACATTTTCTACTCGCGCCTCGATTTCCGGCTTTCCGTCCAGGTCCACGCGGCGGAAACGCACGCCGCTGTTGGCGGGTGCGGGCAGGATGGTCATGTTTACCCGGTTGCCGCTGTGGAGGCCGATGCCGGAAAATGTCGCCGGTCGATTGAGCGTCTGCTGGTTGAGCACGCCAGATTAGACAAAACACCGGCGCGCTTGGCAAGCGGCAGATTAGCGTCCGGGCCGGCTAGAGCATGTCCGCCGCCAGCACGCGGATGATTTCCTCCAGTGTGGTTTGGCCGTTGATGGCCCGGTAAAGGCCGTTTTGCCACAAGGTTTTCATCCCCTCCTGGATGGCGATCTCCTCCAGCGCGGAGGTCTGCATTTTCTTCAGGACGGCTTCGCGGAATGGTTCTGTGACCGCCAGCAGTTCGGTTACCGGCAGCCGGCCGGAATAGCCCGTGCCATGACACTGCTCGCATCCCCGCCCGCGCTGGAACTCCGCCTGCGCCAGGCATGCCTCGGGAACCAGCTTTAACTGGCTGGGCTCCGGCGTATGGGGCTCCGCGCAGTGCGGGCATACCTGTCGCACCAGTCGCAGGCCGAGGACGCCCAGGATGCTCGACGCCAGCATGAACGGCTCGATTTCCATGTTGATCAGCCGGGTGAATGCCCCGGCCGAAACGCCCGAGTGGATCGTGCTGATGACCAGGTGGCCGGTCAACCCGGCCTGGACCGCGATGGCCGCGGTTTCGGCGTCGCGTATCTCCCCGACCATGATCACCTGCGGGTCTTGGCGCAGGATGCTTTTCAAGGCCACGGCATAGGTGAATTCCTGCGCCGGATTGATCTGCGTCTGGCTCACCATCGGCAGGTTGAATTCCACCGGATCCTCCACCGTGCTGATGCTGATCGAGGTGCCGTCGCGTTGCATGATGTGCCCCAGCGCCGAATACATCGTGCTGGTCTTGCCGGAGCCGGTGGGGCCGGTGAACAGGACCAGGCCGCTGCTCCGTTTCAGCACGCGCTTCAATCCCTGCAATGTCGTTTCGTCGAAACCCAGGGTGCTGAGCTCGAACCGCCGGTCCCGCGGATCAAACAGCCGGGCGACGATCTTCTCGCCGCGCGTCGTCGGAAAAATTGAAATCCGTAATTGCACGCCGTCCAGTTCTGCGCCGCCCACCGCCGTGCCATCCTGTGGCAGTCCGGCCTGGTAGGTGACCAGATTGGCCATCACTTTGAAGCGGGCCGAGATTTTGTCCATCAGGTCGAGCGGCAGCTGCGCCACCTCGGTGAGCACGCCGTTGACCCTGGCGCGTACGGCGATGGCGTTTTCCCAGGGCTCGATATGCAGGTCGCTGGCCCCGAGCTTGATCCCATCCTGGATCATGCAGTTGACCACCGTGATGACCTCGGCTCCCTCGGTGGCGGCCGTTTCGGATTCCAGATAATGGGTGGTGTAGCTCATGCTGTTGCCGGGTGGGTCGCGGAACGATTGAACAAAATGGCGTGCTGGTTGGCAAGGCGCGGGTTTTGGGCTCACGGATCCGCCGGTGAAGCCGCTTTCAGTTTCTCCAGCTCCAGTCCTTCGCGGCGCAGGATCGTCGCCTCAACCTTCGGTACGTACATCTGGGTCTCCGCCGGCAGATGCGGCGCGATGCCGGCGTATGTCGTCTCCTGGTAGCGGTTCAATAATCGCGATACCGTGCCCGGGCCCGCGTTATAGGCGGCCACTGCCAGCCGCCAGTCGCTATATTGACTGTGCAATTGTCGTAATTTCTTGGCTGCGGCATGTGCCGAGGGTTCCAGCTGCTTTCGTTGATCAAAGGGAAATCGCCGCAAGCCAAGGTCTTTTGCTGTCGCAGGCATGAGCTGAAACATTCCCGCCGCCCCCGCCGGACTTCGCGCGTTCGCGTCAAAACCGGATTCGACTTCCGCCAGCCATACCAGCGCCTCGGGCACCCCCTCGGCGGCGAAAATGGTTTTGAGTTCCGGCACGCATCGGGCGGCTGCCTCCGGCCGGGGTCGCGGCGCAATTTTTTTAACCCAGATTTCCTGCTCCGCTTTGAAGCTTGGATTCGGCAGTGGCGGGGCGGGCTTGTTCGGTTCCGGCTTGGGTGCGGGGGTGAGCGATTTTAATTCCTCCGCGGCGTCAAAATAATCCCGGCGCGACCGCAGCCATGCCGCGTAAGGCTGGGTTTCTTCATGCGCGTCGAGCAGCGGTAGCACGGCCTCGGCGGCGGCCTTCAGCTGCGTTCCATCCAGCACCCGGTCGCCCTTGAGATAATCCTCAAATGGCTTCAGGAAACGTTCCACCTTGGCGCGGTCTGCCGATTGGAGCGTCGCCAAAACATCCGGATCCAGATTGTCCTGCGCCAATTGTTGCGCGGCGTCCATCAGGTCGCCGGCGTCTCCGTCGTTGATCTGCGCCGGCACCAGCCAGCCGCTGGCCAGCCATAGGGTGAGCGCCACGGGAATTTTCACCGGGCCAGGATAATGCAATTGGGTTCCGTTTCAAAGACGGGAACTGGCGTGCCTTTCGCGGGTCGTCGCTTGCCGCCGTCGGCTTTCTGGATTCACTTCAACAACTCGCGCTGCCAGTTCATCAAATCGGGTGCGTGCTTGTCCCAGTCACGCGCCAGATCCCCGATCATCGCTTTGCTGGCAATCAGGGTCGGATCCATGCCCAGTTCGTTGGCCCGGGCGTTGCGTCGTTTTTCGATCTCGCGGAAGCGCCGGAATTCCGCCTCGCTCGGACGCCGGAAGTCATGTCTTAGTATTTCCGGATGCCGTTCCGCCGGGACGGCGAGACCGGTTTGGACGGCCTCCAGCAGGGTGTCGCGGCGGCGCGGCGACATTTTGGGCGGCAGCGTGTTTTCAAACGGCTCGCGTGCGGCGGCGGCCAGGGCCAGGTCTACCATGCGTTCGTGGCTCAATATGAAAAATGGCGGGCGGCGGTAAGCGATGGCCTCCTTTTCGCGCCATTGCCATAGGGACCGCAAAATGGCCAGGGCCGGGCGGCTCAAGCCCGAGCAGCCTTTGACTCGCCAGACGGTGTCCGCGTCAACCGTCGGCGGTCGCGAGCATTCCGCGATCAGCCGGACGCAGGATTCTTGATGCCATGCGAGTCGGTTTTTGGCTTCCAGCGCGGACTTCAGCTTGTCCGCCAGCGGCTTCAGATAATGGGTGTCGTTGCGGGCGTACGTCTCCATCCGCTCGGTCAGCGGGCGCTGGGCCCAATCGGCCTTCTGGGAGCCCTTGTCGAGTTTCACTCCCAGATGGTTTTCGACCAGGGCGCTCAAACCGAAATGCCGTTCGCCCAGCAGCCGCGCGGCGAGCATCGTGTCGAAAATCGCCGAGGGTCGGAATTGGTGGTGCTTTTCCAGCAGCCGGAGATCGTAGTCCGCCGCATGAAAAATCAGCTCCCGGCCGTTGAAAACCTCGAACAGGGAATCCAGGTTGATGGGCGCGAGCGGGTCAACCAGCACGTCGCCGTCGGTGGTGCTGATCTGGATCAGGCAGACTTTTTCGGGATAGGCGTGGAGGCTGTCGGCTTCGGTGTCCAGCGCAAGCCAGTGGGCGGCGCGGAGTTTCGGCAGCAGCGCCGCAAGTTTTACATCGTCATCGATCACGTCGCGCCATTCTGGCAAACCGGCGGCCAAAAGAAAAGACTTCGCGTTTCTCGCGCCGGAATAAAAAAAAGGCCGTCCTCCCGGACGGCCTTTCAATTGGGACCTGGCACCCGCCGCTTAGGCTTTGGCTTTGGCGGCTTTTTTTGCCTTCACGACGGCCTTTTTGCGTTTGATGTAGGCCTTGCGGCGTTTTTTGTGTTCGTCTTTGTTGTGTTGTTTGCCCATATGTGTCTTTACTTTGTTCGCGTGTTGCGGTTTTGTAGGGCCACTATGAAAGTTTGTGCGCGACGATTCAACACTTATTTGGTGCTGGTGGCCGTGCTGGTGTGCTTTTGCGGTTGTCACACCGCCAAAAAAAAGCCGAAAGATCTAAGCCTGCTCCGCATTCACCTCGAGGCGGGCTCCAGTGAGGCCGGTATGACCGACAACGTTTCCGTCCTGCGCACCCATCCGCTTTCCGTGACCATCGGCCACAACCCGGCCTTGACGGAGGCGAATGTGGTCTTGGCCTCCATCATCGATTCGCCCGGCGGCTTCTCCGTGGATATTAAATTTGACGAAAGCGGCGCTTTGATGCTCGAGCAATACACCGCCGCCAATCCGGGGCGTCACCTGGTCATCTTCGGCCAGTGGGGCGAAAAAATCGCCGACGGGCGTTGGCTGGCCGCGCCCCTCATCACTCACCGCCTCTCCAACGGCCAGATCGCCTTCACCCCGGATATGTCGCGTGCGGAAGCCGACCGGTTTGTGCTGGGCCTCAATAACGTCGTGGCTAAAAATCAGAATGGCTTGATTAAATGACGCACCGCTTTGTTCGTTGCCGGATATTTTATTCCGTCGCGCTCTTCGTTTGTTTCTCCGTCCGCCTGCCGGCGCAGGTGCCGTTTCAATTCCCCACGGCGAACCATGCGCTTTTCACGCCCGGGGCCGAGTTGAAATTCTTCGCGCCCACCGCCCCCGACAAACCGTGGACCAGCGGTAGTTTTGGCTGCGTGCGCGACAATGGCGGCCGGATGCACGAGGGGCTGGACATCCGCAGCCTGCAGCACGACCGCCGCGGGGATCCGACCGATCCCGTCATGGCCACCGCCGATGGCACCGTGGTCTATTTTAGCCGGAAATCAGGCTTGTCGAATTATGGCAATTACCTTGTCCTCCGCCATGTCGTCGAGGGGCTGGAAATTTACTCGCTGTATGCGCACTTGAGCGCGATCCGGGCCGACCTGAAAATCGGCTCGGCGGTCAAGGCTGGCGAAGTCGTCGCCACCATGGGCCGGACCTCCAGTGTGGAGGTCATCACCCGGGACCGCGCCCACGTTCATTTTGAATTGAATGTCCTGGTCAACGACCGCTTCGCCGCCTGGTTCAGGCAGAACGCGCCCGGTGATCGCAACGATCACGGCGAGTGGAATGGGCAGAATCTGAACGGTCTGGACGCCCGCGAAATCCTCCTTGCTGAAAACCGATCTTCGGGCCGGTTCAGTTTGCTTGACTTTGTTCGCAGCCAGACCGAGCTCTGCCGCGTCCTGGTGCGGGTGAAGAATTTTCCCTATCTGACACGCTATGCCGCCCTGATCTTGCGGAACCCGGTGGCCGAGAAGGAGGGCGTGGCCGGCTATGAGGTCGCGTTGAATTACAACGGTGTTGCCTTCGCCCTGATGCCGCGCGCGGCCTCGGAAATCAAGGGGGCTGGAAAGTTTCAACTGCTGTCGGTTAATGAAGCCATTGAGTCGGCCAACCACTGCCGCAAATTGGTGGTCAGGCGGGGCGGCCATTGGGCCTTGGGTAACGAAGGCATGCGCGTCCTCGAGTTGTTAACCTATTGATCCGGCTCCCTCGGTTTTGTCGAAATTTGCGCAACCCGGCGGCTGGCGATAATTTTAACGTGTGGGCAAAAGAACGCAGGCTCACCTCCCGCCCGAATTCCCCTGAAATAATTATTCCCGAAATTCCCCTTTAAAAACAGGTGTTTGGCGCGTCCCGTTCGGGAATCCCTGACTTGGCATCGCCGTTGCTAAAGGCGGTGTGCCGGTAACCGCCATGCAGTCAATGAAGTTTGATTCTATCCGTCAGTAGCGGCGGCGGATTGTAAAAAATGCAGGTTGGGTCGGCCAGAGCAGTTAAACCATCAATCGAATAATATGAAGAAAATTGAAGCCATCATCAAACCATTCAA
>CAIJNQ010000084.1 GCA_903822015.1 uncultured Verrucomicrobia subdivision 3 bacterium
GCCTCGATTACCGGCAGGTGCCGGTCTTCACCATCGATCCCGACGACGCGAAGGACTTCGATGATGCCCTGTCGATCGAGGCCTTGGACGGCGGCGACACCCGCGTGGGCATCCATATCGCGGACGTCTCCGCGTACGTTAAGACAGGCACCGCGCTCGACCGCGAGGCGCAGAAGCGCGGCAACTCCACCTACCTGGTGGACCGGGTGATCCCGATGCTGCCGGAAGCCCTGAGCAACGAGCTTTGCTCGCTCAAGCCCAACGTGGACCGGCTGACGAAGTGCGTGGAATTCCTGGTGGCGCAGGACGGCCGCGTGCTCAGCACCCAATTTCATTCCGCGGTCATCCATTCGCAACGCCGCTTCGCCTACGGGCAGGTGCTGGAGATACTGCAACGCGCGCCCACGGACGACCCCATCGAGCAGATGCTGCACCGGGCGCACGAGCTGGCGCAAAAAATCCGGCGGCACCGGTTCAAGAACGGCTCGCTGGAGCTGGACTTTCCCGAAATGAAAATCCGGCTGGACGACCAGGGAAAAATTGTGCGGATCGAGAAGAACGAGAACGATGTGTCGCACCAGTTGATCGAGGAATACATGCTGCTCGCCAACGAGGCGGTGGCGACGCGCCTGATGAGTCTGCAGACGCCGGCGATTTACCGGATCCATGAGGAGCCGGACGCGCGCCGCCTGCAGGAATACCGGCAGGAAGTGCTGGCGCATCACGTGTCGTGCGGCAACTTGAACCAGCCCGCCGAGGTGCAGAAGCTGCTGGCGAAGCTCGGCACGCTGCCGATCGGCGCGGCCCTGAAGATCGGCTTTCTCAAATCGCTGATGCGGGCGCGCTACGCGGTCGAGCCGCTCGGGCATTACGGGCTGGCCAAGAAAAAATACACGCACTTCACCTCGCCCATCCGCCGCTACGCGGATCTCGTGGTGCACCGGGCGCTGTTCGACAAAAACGCGCCGAAAGCGGGCCCGCTCAAGCCGATTGCCGAACACATCTCGGTGACGGAACGCAATTCCGCGGATGCGGAACGCGACAGCAAGGACGTTAAGCTATATGCGTTCCTGAACGCGCAGCTGGAATCCGGCGACCCGATCCGCTATCCGGCGCTCGTGACCGACGTGCGAAACTTTGGCTTCTTCGTGGACGTGCCGGGTTTGGCGATGAGCGGGCTCGTGCCGCTGTCGCTGGTGGAGGACGATTTTTTCGTGTTCGACGAGGCGCGGCGCAATCTGGTGGGGCGCCGCACGCGCCGGGTCATCCAACTGGGCGACAAACTCACCGTGCAAGTCGCGCGCGTGGACAAGTTCAAGAAGCAGGTGGATTTCCAACTTGCCGCCGCGGAAGGCAAGGCATCTTCGATGCGGCCGCCCGGATCACGGCCAAATGCCGCGCGACCGCAGCGGTATCAGCGAGACACAAAACGTCCACAACCATCACGTCAGGATTCAAAACGTCCAGGAACTTCACACCGGCAGGATTCGCGCCCGGGCAAATCACAAAACAAACCCCAGCCAGATGAACGTCCGCAAAACCCCAAGCCGGCGATATTTCAAACCTCCGGCACGAAGTTTTCCACCACGCAACGCCCGCTGATCAAAGCCAGCGGTTCGAGCCGTTTCTCCAAGCACCGGCGGAGATAGAAATTTATTCATCGCCGCCGCCGGAACCGCTTTTCTTTTCCCAGCTGCGCCGGGCTTTCTCCGGCAGGCTGGTGTCCACCCTGGCGTAATAGGTCTCCTCGCCCAACAGCTTGTTGGCGGCGTGCTCGAGTTCCAGCGAGGGGGCGACGCTGAACCGCTCGTTGGTATCCATGAACACCGTCCCCCCGCCGGGCCGCATGAAGCATAACAACAACGGACAACGGCCGGGATGCGCGGCGACGAGTTCCTGGACCCGGATCAGGTCGTCGGGCTGCAGATGCGCGGCGCGCAGGCGCAGGTGCACCTGCTTGGTGTATTTTTTCGGCGCGTCGGCAAGCGGCAGGATTTCCTGCGGGAAAATCTTCGGCTTATCCTCGCCGGTGCTGACTTCGCCAATGACGAGGATGGCCTTATTTGCTTCGAGCAGCGGACGGAACTTGTCGTAATCGTTCATCACGAGCAACTGGACCGAGCCCTCCAAATCCTCGAGCGTCACCATGGAATACGGCTTGCCGGATTTTTTGGAAAAGCCGTGGGTGGCCGCGGCGATCATGCCGCCGATGCGCGTCAAGCTGCGGTTCGGCAGCGCGGCGAGCCCGGCGGTGTTCGTGAGCGAATACTTTTCCAACAACGGCACCAACGGCGTCAGCGGATGGCCGGTGACATAAAACCCCAGCAGCTCTTTTTCATGGGCGAGCAGCTCGTGCTGCGACCATTCCGAGAGATTGGAAACCGCCTCCGGCATGCGGGGCGCTTTTTCCTCCAGCGCGCCGAAGAGCGAGCTTTGGCCTTTTTGCTTGTCGGACAGAATGCTCGCCGCGCGCACCATCGTGCGCTCGATTTGCGCGAACAAGGTGGCGCGGGTCTGGCCGAAGGAATCGCACGCGCCGGTCTTGATCAAGGCCTCGAGGGGCTTGCGCGTGAGCGTGCGCCCATCCACGCGCTCGCACAGCTGGGACAGCGTCGAGAATTTACCACCGGCATCGCGCGCCTTGAGGATTGCCTCAACCGCCGCTTCGCCGACCCCCTTGATGGCTGCGAGACCGAAGCGGATGCGCGGTTGCGGTAGTGGAATGGGCGTCCCGCCGGTCGAATTGTCATTGTTTTTATCTTCGGAACCGGACTGGCGGGACGCCTGTCCCACTACCGAAGCCGGGGCAAAGAAGACGCCACTCTCGTTCACGTCCGGGCCCAGAACCTCGATCTCGAACTCGCGGGCCTCGGCGATGTATTCGGCGAGCTTGTCCGTGTTGGCCATGTCGTTCGTCATCATGGCGCAGAAAAACTCCACCGGATAATTCGCCTTCAGGTACGCGGTCTGATAGGCGACGATGGCATAGGCGGCGGCGTGCGACTTGTTGAAGCCGTAGCCGGCGAATTTTTCCAGCAAGTCAAAAATCTGGTTCGCCTTGGCCTTCGATATCTGGTTTTTTTCGTGGCAACCCTTGACGAAATCCTCGCGCTGCCTGGCCATTTCCTCGACCTTCTTCTTGCCCATCGCGCGGCGCAGCAGGTCCGCCTTGCCGAGCGAATAGCCAGCGAGCAGCTGGGTCGCCTGCATGACCTGCTCCTGATAAATCAGGATACCGTAGGTCTCCCGGGAAATGGATTCGAGCAGCGGATGCTCGTACTTGATCTCGATCTCACCGTGGCGGCGCTTGATGAAATCGGGAATCAGGTCCATCGGGCCGGGCCGGTACAGCGCGACGAGCGCGGTGATGTGCTCGACGGAACTGATCTGAAATTTTTTGCAGAGGTCGCGCATCCCGCCGGATTCCAGCTGGAACACGCCGAGAGTCTCGGCGCGGTTCAGGAGGTCGTAAGTTTTTTTATCATCGAGCGGCAACTGGTCGATATTGATCTGCACGCCCTGCGTTTGCCGGACCATCTCGCAGGTGTTGCGGATGACGGTCAGCGTTTTGAGCCCGAGAAAATCCATCTTCAGCAGGCCGAGATCGCCGACGGGCCCCATGGCGTATTGCGTGACGATGCCGCCGTGCTCATCCAGCTTGAGCGGCAGCAAATTCACGAGGGGCTGGTCGCCGATGACGACCCCGGCGGCATGCACGCTGGCGTTGCGAGTGAGGTCCTCGAGGATGAGCGCGGTATCCACCAGTTCACGGGTGACCTCCTCGGTCGCGTAGGCCTCCTTGAATTCCGGCGACTGCTTGAGCGCCTTGGTCAGATCCATTTTCAGGTCAAACGGAATCATTTTTGCCAGGCGGTCGCAATCGCCGTAGGGCAAGCCCATCACGCGGCCGACATCGCGCACGACGGATTTCGCGCCCATGGTGCCGAACGTGATGATCTGGGCGACGGAATCGTTGCCGTATTTTTTGCGGACATATTCGATGACGTCCGCGCGGCGGTCATCGGCGAAATCAATGTCGATATCGGGCGGATTGACGCGCTCGGGATTGAGGAAGCGCTCGAAAAGCAAACCATAGCGGATGGGATCCACGTTCGCGATTTCGAGCAGGTAGGTGACGATCGAACCGGCGGCGCTGCCACGCGCCACGCAAGCGATGCCCTGGCTGCGGCCGTAACGGATAAAATCGCCGACGATGAGAAAATAGGAGATGAAACCGGTCTTCTCGATGACGGTCAGTTCGAGCTGCAACCGGTCAATGACGGCTTTGACGGCGGCGGCGACGGCGAGATCGGTCAGATTGTTTTTAAGACCGCCCTCACCCTGCCCCTCTCCCCCGGGGAGAGGGGACAGCAGTTGTTCCCCGGCCGATGGCTGTGAGTCATTCGAGCTGTTGTGAGCCGCAGATTCGCCAGAAAGCAGGGAGCGTTTCTCCCGCTCACCGGGGGATAGGGCCGGGGTGATGGGAGCGTTGAAAGTCGGCAGCCGTTTCGGGTCATCAATGCCCGTGACGACAAATTCTTTTCCTTCCGCCCTGGCGTGAATCGTGTAACGGGTGAACAGACCCTCCGCGAGCCATTGCCGCAGGAAACCTTCGCGGGTGAAATGTTCCGGCGGATGAAACACCGGATAATGCAACTGGCCGAACTTGATCTCCAGGTTGCATTTCTCCGCGACCTCCAGAGTATTCTTTACCGCGTCCGGCACCTCGGCGAAGCGCGACTTCATCTCGTCGGCGCTGCGCAGATAAAATTGTTCCGGCACATAGCCCGCGCTCATGCGCTTCGGGTCGCTTAAGAGCGATTGCGTGCCGATGCAGACGAGGCAGTCGTGCGCATGCGAATGACTTTTCTCAACGTAGTGAACATCGTTCGTTGCAACCAGCTTCAAGCCGAATTCCCCGGCGAATTTGATCAACTGCTGGTTGACCTTGGCCTGTTCGGGAATGCCGTGATTTTGCAATTCGAGGAAAAAGTTTTCCGCACCGAGCGTCTGTTTGAAGAAATCCACGGCATCACGGGCCCGGTCGAGCTGATCCTTCATGATCAAATCGGGAATCTCGCTGGCGAGGCAGCCGGACAGCGCGATCAAGCCTTCGCTGTGCTGCGCGAGAATATCCTTGTCAATGCGCGGCTTGTAATAATAGCCCTCCAGATGGGCCCTGGTGGTGAGCTGGATGAGATTTTTATAGCCGGCCTCGTCCTTCACCAGCAGGCCGAGATGATGATATTTGTCGCCCTCGACTTTTTTGCGTTCGAGCCGGCTGCCGGGCGCGACATACACCTCGCAGCCGATGATGGGTTTGATGCCTTTGGCACGGGCGGCCTGATAAAACTCGATCACGCCGTGCATCGCGCCGTGGTCGGTGATGGCGAGCGCGGGAAATTTCAGCTCGTGCGCCCGATCCATCAATTTGTCCAGCCGGCACGCGCCATCGAGCAGGGAATACTCGGTGTGCAAACGCAAATGAACAAAATCGGCGTGCGACATGGCGGCAATTTAACTTCTCACCGCCAAGACACCAAGCCGCAAAGTTTCCGGCTAAACTTGCTTATTCCTGATCCGTGACGGAGTCGTGAAATTTGAGGATGTCCCCCTTTTCGCCGTGGAGCTCGGCTTCCTTGAACTTGATGGCGGTGCGGGGATGCTGGTTCAACATGCCGGTGAGCAGATACGGCAGGTCATAGCCCCAGAGCAGTTTCGCGCGCATCGGCTCGATGTGGTTTTGGACGAGGTCGAGCACGGGACGCAGCTCGTATTTCGGGTTGTGCAGAAAAGCGAGAAGCAGTTCCATCGGACAGTTCCCCGCGCCCCGGCCGAGGCCGGCGATGGTGGCATCGAGATAATTCGCGCCCGCGATGATGCCCTCGATGGTGTTGGCGAACGCGAGCTGCATATTGTTGTGCATGTGGACGCCCACCTCCTTGCCGGACGATTGGCAGTAGCCGAGATATTTTTTCACCAGCTCATGAACGCGCTCACTGTAAAATGCACCAAAACTGTCCACGACGTAAATGGCCCGGGCCTCGGATTTCGCGAGCATTTCCAGGCCCTCATTCAATTCGCGGTCGGGAATCGTGGAGGCGGCCATGAGGTTGACGGTGGTTTCATAGCCCTTATCGTGCGCATCCTTGACCATTTCCAGCGCGGTCGGAATCTGGTGGATGTAGGTCGCCACGCGGATCATATCCACGACGGAATCTTTCTTCGGCAGAATGTCCGCGTGATAATCACAGCGCTCGGCATCGGCCATGACGCAGAGCTTCAGAGCGGACGGGTTGTCGCCGACGATGCGGCGGATGGCGTCCTCGGTGCAGTATTTCCAATCGCCATGCTCGCCAGCCTTGATGCCCTGGCGCGACGCCTTGTAACCGATTTCCATGTAGTCCACGCCGGCGGCGATGCAGGTTTCGTACACCCGCTTGACGGTCGCGTCCTCGAAATGGTGGTTGTTCATGAGGCCGCCGTCGCGGATGGTACAGTCCACGACCTTGATTTCGGGTCGGTAGGAGAGCCAGCGGCTGGTGGCGTTGTCTTTAACGGCAGGTTTAGCGGTTTTCATGGGAATCAAGGTATTGGTTGAACTTGTGGAACGAGGCCAATTCTCCACGAAAACAGTCAGCTGGACAGAACAAATTCTGCCATTTATGCGACACTTTTTGCGCAGGCGCGGAGGGCTACTGGCGGAAGAAATCCCGGATGACTTCGACCACCCGCAAGATCTGGGTGTCGGTCAATTCGGGATAAATCGGCAGGCTCAGGCATTCGCGAGCGGCTTTTTCGGACACGGGGAAAGCGCCGGGCTGGTAACCGAGGTTCGCGTAACATTTCTGCAAATGCAACGGCACGGGATAATGCAGGGCGCAGCCGACGCCATTCGCATCGAGATGTTCCTTCAGTTTATCGCGCTGCGGATGGCGCACGACGTAAAGGTGGTAGGCACTCTCGCAGCCCGCCGCCTCCAGCGGCAGTTGGAGCGGCGTGCCTTTGAGCAGTTCATGGTAACGATGCGCCACGCGGCGGCGTTCGTCCGTCCACTTCTGGAGATGCGGCAGCTTGACGCCCAGCACCGCGCCCTGGATGCCTTCCATGCGGTAATTGAAGCCGACTTCGTCATGATAATAACGCACGGTCGAGCCGTGTTCGCGCAGGGACCGCGCCCGCTTAGCGAATTCCGCGTTATTGGTGACGAGCGCGCCGCCTTCGCCGGCCGCGCCGAGATTTTTACCGGGATAAAAACTGAAGCAGGAGATCTCGCCAAAGGTGCCGACGATTCTCCCCTTGTATCTGGCCGCGTGCGCCTGCGCGGTATCCTCAACGAGGGGCAGCTTATGTTTTTTGCAGATGGCCAGGATGGGATCCAGGTCAAACGGCTGGCCGTAAAGGTGCACCGGCATGACGGCCCTGGTCTTCGGTGTGATGGCGCGTTCGAGCAGCTTCGGGTCGAGATTCATCGTGGCCTCGTCCACGTCCACATAAACCGGCGTCGCGCCGACATAGGATATCGCCCAGCTGGTGGCGACGAACGTGAACGGGGTGGTGACGACTTCATCGCCGGGGCCGACGCCGAGCAGCATCAGCGCGATGTGCAGGGCGGAGGTGCCGCTGTTGAAGGCGACGCAATGTTCCGCGCCGATGAAACGGGCGAAGTCTTTTTCGAACTGCAAGACGTCGGGCCCGAGGCAAAAAGAGCAGGCATCGAGGTTGCGCGCGATGGCGGCGTCCAGTTCCTTACGGACGCTACGGATTTGCGCCGGTAGATCGAGATAGGGTACTTTGTCAGCCATTGGACGGTCAGCCTAATCCTGCCGGCGGAAAATTAAAAGCGCAAATTATCGCGAGGCCAGCGGCGGGCCGGCCGTTGGAACCACCCGTTTTAATTCCGCAAACACCTGCTCCGGCGTGATAGCGGCAAGGCAATGATTAGCGCTGGCACAGACGCCGACATCGCCGCAGGTGCAGGCGCTGCCTGTCAGGAACCGGTGCGACGCGCCAATCGGTGCCCATTGAGCCGGCGAACTCGGGCCGAACAGCGCCAGGGTCGGCACGCCCAACCCGGCGGCGAAATGCAGCGGGCCGGTGTCGCCGGAGACAAAAACCCGGGCGCGCCGGAGCACCGCGAGATAGAGGGCAATATCCGGAATTGGCTCCAAGACCGGCGCAGCGGGGACGAGTTTTTTGAAAGCAGTCAGGAGCGCTTCTTCCCGCGCACCGACGCCGGTGGCGAAGACCAGTTCCAAACCGGCGGCCGCAGCCATGCGGTGCAATGCCGCCCAATGCGCCAGCGGCCATTCTTTTTTCGACTGGCTCGAAGCGAGGTGGCAGAGAATTTTCCCCGTTGGTAAAAGCGCCGCCGCTTTTTCCGCCAGAGCCGGGTCGGCGCGGATTTCGGCGGTGAGCGACGAGGGCTTAAGGTCCCACGCGGAAAGCAGGCGGGCGAGCCGGGCGGATTCGTGCCGCACTATGGCATCCGGGGCAACCCGCTGATGGTAGCAATACGGGCGGCCCCAGAAACCGCCGGGGTCGGCCCAGCCCAGCCGCTGCCGCGCGCCGATGAGCAAACTGGCGATGGCCCCGCGGTCGTTGCTGGCAAAGTCCACCGAGCGGTCGAATTGTTCGCGGCGCAAGGCGCGGATGACCGGCCAGGTCCGGCGCAAGGACGCATGGCCGCGCCGGTGGGGCATCGGCCAGACACGATCCAGCCAGGGCAGCGGCTGCAACACCGGGGCAATTTTTTCCGGCACGAGGACGTGCAGTTCGCTCTGCGGAAACTTTTCACGGATGGCGCGCAACGACGGCGTCAGCAGCACGGCATCGCCGAAATATTTGAACTGGATGGCGAGGATTTTCGGCGCGCTCACGAGGCGAATTGCAGTTCGTAAAGTTTCTGATAGACCCCGCCGCGCCGGGACAGTTCCGCATGCGAACCGGTTTCGACGATGCGCCCCTGGTCGAGAACCACGATCAAATCGGCGTGCAGAACGGTCGAGAGCCGGTGGGCGATGCAAATGGTTGTGCGGTTTTTCATCAACTCGTCGAGCGCAGCCTGAACGGCGCGCTCGGACTCCGTGTCGAGGGCACTGGTGGCCTCATCGAGCACCAGGATCGGCGCATTTTTCAGGACCGCCCGGGCGATGGCCAGCCGCTGGCGCTGGCCGCCGGAGAGCGAGACGCCCTTTTCGCCGATGACGGTCTCAAAGCCTTCCGGCTTCTGCATGATAAAATCGTAGGCAAACGCGTGTTTCGCGGCGGCGATGATTTCGTCGGTGGTCGCGCCCAGCCGGCCGAGCTCGATATTCCGGCGGATGGTGTCGTTGAACAAAATGTTTTCCTGGGCGACGACCGCGATCTGGTTGCGCAAGTCGGCCGTCCGCACCTCGCGCAAATCCACGCCGCCGATTTTGATGGCGCCGCGCGCCGGGTCGAAAAAGCGCAACAGCAGGTTGGCGAGCGTGGTCTTGCCGGAACCGCTGGCCCCAACGAGCGCGACGAGCTGGCCGGCCCGAACGGTGAGGTTGATGTTGCGAAGCACCGGCTTTTCGCCGTAGTTGAAATCCACGTTATCAATCACGATGTCGGCGTTGGAAGCGTGGAGCATTTTCGGCGCCGCGGGCTCGGGCACGGAGTTTTTGGTGGCGAGCAGTTCGAAGACGCGTTCGCTGGCGGCGCGGGCCTGGGTGATCTGGTTGTGCAGCCGCGCCAGATTTTTCATGGGCGGATACATCAGAAAGACGCTCAAAATGAGCGTGACGAAATCACCCGTGGCCGGCCGGGCCTGGGTGTTCATGTAGACCAGCGCGATGGCGACGCCGGTGGCGCCCAGCACGTCGATGATGGGCGACGTGATTTCGTTCGCGCGGACGATCCGCATGTAATTGTTGATCGAACGTCCGGCGGTGGCGCGGAAATCCTCGGTGACCACCGATTCCAGGTTGTAGGCCTTGACGACGCGGTGGCCGGTGAAAGTTTCCGCCATGACCTGCATCAAGCCGGCCATCTGGTTCTGCAGTTCCCCGCTGGAGCGGCGGACTTTTTTGCTGAAAATGGAAAGCGGAATCAGGCACACCGGCAGGACCACGATGGAAATCAGGGTCATGGTTCGCGTCTCCGAGCGCAGGAGCAGCAAGCCCAGCACGCTGACGAGCGTGACCGGGTCGCGGATGATCACGGAGGTGGTGTTGGCGAAGATAACCTGGAGCGCGGTGGTGTCGTTCATGATGCGCGAGATCAGCTCGCCGCTGCGGCTCTGGTTGAAAAAGCCGGCGGAGAGGTTGAGCAGGTGGCCGAACAGTTTCACGCGGAGATCGGTGACGGCGCGGATGGCCGCCCATTGCAGGAAATAAACATTCAGATAGGTCACCAACCCGCGCAGGAACATGACCAGCGGGATGATGACCACGAGCACGAGGGCCGCGCTGCGATGCTCATGCAGGCCGTTTTCCAGGGCGAGTCGCGCGTCGTGGAGCCATTGGGTGGCGAAAGCCGGCAACTGGCCGGCCCATTTTTCCTCGACGGGCTTCTGGTTTGGCGAGGGAAAAATGACGCCGACGATGACGGCGATGGAGCCGATCATCACGGCCGGCATGAATCCGGCCAGGATGCCGGTGAAGACGCCGAGAAACAACCGCGCGCGGTAGGGGCGCACGAGTTCCCAAAGTTTGCGGAGGAAGTCAATCATGCATCCCCATTTTGGCGACGGCATCGCAAAGCGAAAGTTTTGTTTTCATTGCGGCCACAGATGGGCATGGACGGTTCGTGGCGGGATCAAGCAGAGCGGATTCATGATCCGGAAGCACGGCGCGCGAGGACGCTCGCCCCACCGTCCGCCGCCAGCTCAATCGGCGTTCAATAACCGGGAGATGGAAAGCTCAATCGCGCGCCACCAGCCGGTAATGCCGCTTGCCGAACCGGAACCCGAACGTTTTTTCGAGCCACATCATCCGGCGGTGTTTTTTTTCGCGGGAAGTCAACCGGTGATTGGGATCCGCCTGAAAAACTCCCGCCGCCGGCGGCAGCCAGCCGGAAACGACCTGCGGGTGCGTGCCGGAAAATAATTTCAGAGCGGCCGGATCAATTTGGGCGTAGTCCAACGGCGCGGGCTTGGAATCGTCCCAGTATTTCTGGACGCTGGCGGACTTCAAATTCATCTGCGCCTCGCTGCGCACCCAGCCGTAGTGGTAAATCGTCGCGCCGGTGTGCGCCGCGCGCGGGTAGCGGGATTTCTTGTGACCCTCGAGGACGTTGAAAAACAAGGCTTCGCTGGACCAGGCGGGAATGGTGTTGCGGAGGATGCGCACTTCACTGCGATACCACCCCGGCGACCACGCGAGGGTGTTTTGGTTGCCGTAAAAATGGAGATAATCGAACGCCAGCGCCTCGACGCGCCCGTCGGGCAGGTACTTTTCCATCGCCGCGCGGATTTTCGGCAGTTCGTTTTCGTGGAGCACCTCATCGGCCTCGAGATAAAACGCCCAGTCGCCGGTGCAATTGAACAGCGCGATGGATTTCTGCTGGCCATAGACGAAGCCGCCGACGCTGTAATCCCCGCGCATCCGCTCGTTCCAGGTTGTCGGCAGAATGCGGATTTTCGGGTCGCCGATGGCGCGCACCATGGCTTCCGTGTCGTCGTCGCACGGGCCGAGTGCGATGACAAACTCATCAACGAGCGGCAAAAGCGAGCGGATGGAGGCGACGAAGGGATAGCCGAGCTGCTGGCCGTTGCGCAGAAAGGTAAACCCGCTGACTTTCATGGGTGAATTGTCCGGCCTGGGGTTGGACGTTTCAATGATAAATCGTGAGGGGTAGAATCGTTAAAGAGTTGAAAGGTTGGAGGGTAAAAACGTCAAATGGTGAATTGAATCGGCAAAAAATAAAAATTTAACGCGGCGGCAATTCAACGAAAATAAATTGCCAAAAAAAAATTGCGGGCAACCGGTTCAAATATCGAAATCCGTGAGGTGTTTTTTCACGACTTCCAAGATGGCGAGGTAGCAGTCGTCAATGTTCTGGGCGATGGTGTTTATATAATTCTCCCGCTCCGCCGGCCGGGGCACCTCGAAGGGGTAATTGATCAACTGCTGGACCCGGCCTTCCAGGGCGCGCTTGTAAATGCCTTTGGGGTCGCGCGCCATGCAGACATCGAGGGGGGCATGGATGTAAAACCACACAAGTTTCTCGCCGAGAATCCGGGCCACGAGATCGCGCTGCTGGTGCTCCGGGGCCATGGTGGAAACGACCACGTTCAGCCCCTGGCGGGCGAGCAGGCGGGCGATTTCGGCGATGCGCCGGTGATTTTCCAGGCGGGCCTCGGATTTAAAACCCAGGTCCGAACAGAGCGTGGCGCGCATCTCATCGCCGTCGAGGTAGACCACGGGAATTTTCCGGTCCTGCAGGCCGCCGCAGAGACGCTGCGCCAGCGTGGTTTTGCCAGCACCGGAACGGCCAAAAAGCCAGAATACCCTTGTGATATCGTTCATTTTATACAGCAGTGGAAATCAGGCCCGCAGTTTAATATTGGGTTCATAGGAAACAAGCGATTTTGCGGTCCGAGTTCAATCCTTGCCGGGCGGAGACCGACGCTCCGGGGGCCGTGCCAAGATGCACCGTTGGTCGAGATTCAGTCGCCGAACAGCTTATTCATGCGCTCCCGTGCCGCGGCCTCGCGGGGATTGGCCTCTGATTTCGGCGTCCATGGGCGCCGGCTGAAGTCGAAAAATTCGCAGAAATTCCCCACCGCTTTTTCGAGCACCGGCTCGGCGCGGCGCTCGCGGCACTGCTGCGCAACGCGCGGGTCGTAGTGCGTGCAGTTCAGACAGACGCGCAGATCGGCGCGGCATTTCATGCAGACCTCGCCGCGCCCCGGCTGGCCGGAAATCGTCCAGGGTTCGCCGCATTGGTGACAGTGCCGGGTCATTTGAATACAGGAAGGGCGAGGGCGAATGAGGAAATTTCCGCGACGAACCGCTCCGGATTTTCGGGCGAGATGACGATCGTTCGTTTCGGGAACCGCAGCACCACCGTCCGGGTCAAATCCGTGACGAAGGCGCGGTAATTACCGAGGGCGCGGTTGCGGAACAGGCCGGTGATGGAAAACATGCCGCCGTTGCCGAAGAGGCGAAGACTGCCACGCATCACATTTGGCGACACCTCGGCGGACGACAGACCGGACAGCGGCAACCGCGTGGTCCACAGTAGCCGACGGATGGCCAGCACACCGGGTTCAAGCGCGTAGCCCCGAACGATGAACAGCGCCGCGCCCGGCAGCAGCAGCGCAACGAGCCACCCCACGGGCGCCAGTTGGATTTTGAAAACAACGGGGAGCGCGACCGCCAGGACAAGGACGACGGTGAGCGCCGACATCCAGCGCAGCGTTTTGCCCCAGGGCGCCTGATAGGAGTGCACGTTCATCGGCCGGCCCCGTTTTCGCAAAAAACCGGACGGATGTCCAGCGGGTTTGGCATGGCGGACGGCGCAAGGACGTTGCGCGAGCTTAACGAGGCGCAGGGCCGGGACTGCGCCTCCACGGAACCGGCCGGCGAGGGCGGCAAAGAAAGATTTGTTTTGAAACCGGACACGGTGAATAATTCTGCCGATGCCGCCGCCAATGAAGCCAAAACGATTCACCATCGGGCTCCGCTGCGGGCGGCTGGCGAACCGCACGATTTTGTTCGCCAATTTCATCGCCCTCGCCGAAGAACAAAAGCATCGCCTGATCAATTTCACCTTCCATTCCTACTCCGAATTTTTTGAAGGCACGCGCGGGAACATCTATTGCCGGTATCCGCGGCCGAAGCACCGGAGCTGGCTGGATGTGGTTCCGGGCCTCGCCGCCACGCTCCGCAAGACGCGGCTGCCCTATCACCTGACCCGCGCCGCGGCGGCGCTGAACGAACGCTTCCCGATTTTCGGGGACGTTGTCATGACGCTGCACGAATTGCCGGGAACAAAAATCACGTTACTGGACGGGCCGGAATACCAGGAAAAAATCCGGCCGGCGAAACTTGTCTTTGTCTACGGCTGGTGGCTGCGCACGCCGGCGCTGGTGAAAAAACACGGCGACAAAATCCGCGCGTATTTCCGGCCGGTGGAGAAGTTTGAACAGGCGGCCCGGGAGGCGATTGAACCGCTGCGGCGCGAAGCGGACGTGGTCATCGGCGTCCACATCCGGCAGGGCGATTACCGGGGCTGGTTTGACGGCAAATATTTTTTCCAGACGGCGCGCTACGCGGCGTGGATGCACGAGCTGGCGGCACAATTTCCCGACCGCCGGGTGGCGTTTTTCGTCTGCAGCGACGAGCCGCGAAGCCTCGGCGAGTTTCCCGGGCTGACCGTCGGGCTGGGCACGGATTCGCCGGTGAGCGACATTTATGCGCTGGCCCGCTGCGACTATATCCTCGGCACGAAAAGCACGTTCTCGCAATGGGCGTCGTTTTACGGAGAAAAACCGCTGCTGCAAGTCTGCGGCACCGAGGAGGCGGCTAAACTGGAAAATTTCCGCGTCTCCTATCTGGATTGGGATTAAAATTGGGTTGCAGGTTGAAAGTTGCGGCGCACGCAGGTGCAACCAGCAACCAGCAACCTGTAACTTTCAACATGAAACTAGGATTATTCGGCGGCTCGTTCGACCCGGTGCACCTCGGTCATCTGCTCGCGGCACAGGCGGCGGTTGAGGAGCTGGGCCTGGACCGGCTGTTTTTCATCCCAGCGGCACAGTCTCCGTTCAAGCCGGAAAACAAGCCCGCACCGGACGCCGTCCGGCTGCAACTGCTCCGGCTGGCGCTCGCCGGGAAATCCCATTGCGAAATCGACGAGCAGGAAATCCGGCGCGGCGGCATTTCCTACACGGTGGACACGCTGCGCGATTACGCCAAACGGTTTGGCGGCGCGGAACTGTTTTACCTGATCGGCGCGGACAACGCGGCCAAGCTGAACGAATGGCGCGAGCCGGCGGCGCTGGCGGGGCTGGCGGAATTCGTGGCCGTACCACGACCGGGCGGAGGGCTGGCGGTTTTTCCGCCGCCGTTTCGCGGCCGGACGCTCAAGGGCTTTCCGTTCGATGTCTCGTCGTCGCAGATCCGGGCGCGGGCGAAGGCCGGTTTACCAATTGAGCAACTGGTGCCGCCGTTCGTGGCTGACGCGATTCACGCGGCCCGGCTTTACGTTTAAATTCAGACACGAATTCCAGGAATTTTGCGAAGGAGGTTACAACGATGAGGATTAAATTCGTGCTAATTAGTGAAATTCGTGTCTAAATTATCCTCGTAACTATGGATTCTAAAAAACTGGCGGGGCTATGCCGCGATTATGCGGACAACAAAAAGGCGGAGAACATCGTCATCCTTGACGTGCGCGATTTGTCGTCCGTGACGGATTATTTTGTGATCGCGTCGGGCTCAAGCGAGCCGCACCTGCGCGCGATCGTGGGCGCGATCACCGACGGAATGCGCGAGGACCATGACCTGCGCCCGATGCGCACGGACGGCTCGCTGCAGGGCGCGTGGGTGATCCTGGATTTCTTCGACGTGATCGTCCACGTCATGCGCACCGACGCGCGCGAACGCTACGATCTGGAAGGTCTTTGGGGCGACGCGGCGCGGGTGAAAGCGAAGAAACCGGCCAAAGTAAAACTGACGAGCCGTCAGGCCTCGAAGAAGCGGGTCCGAAAAGCGGGGAAATAGGAATCAGGAACGACACGATTTTCACAAATTTACACGAACCCAACTGGTGAATATTTGCGCCGGCGGTCGCGGAACGTCGGATGAAACCAGCCCGCAGTTTCAACTGCGGGCTATTTTCGGTTGTCCCGGCGGGACGAAGCCAAGACACCGGAGAAGCCGCCGAGATTTTTACCTCTAATTCGCCTTACAAAATATTCGCCGCGAGTTCCGCCAGTTCCGAGCGCTCGCCTTTTTGCAGTTCGATGTGGGCGGCAATGGCCTGGTCACGGAAACGGCTGACGATGTAGTTGAATCCGTTGGAGGAGGAGTCCACGTAAGGATTATCGATCTGATACGGGTCGCCAGTGAAGATGATCTTGGTGCCGGCGCCGACGCGGGTGATGATGGTCTTGGCCTCGAGCGGCGTGAGGTTCTGCGCCTCGTCAATGACCATGAACTGGTTGGCGATGCTGCGGCCGCGGATGTAGCTCAACGCCTCGACGACAATGCTGCCGGAGCGCATGAGGTCGCCGCTGCGGCGATGGTCGTGACCCATGTTCAGGTCGCTCAACATCTCGAGGGCGTCATGGATGGGCTGCATCCAGGGCGCGAGTTTTTCCTCAAGCGAACCGGGCAGGAAGCCGAGCTCCTTGCCCATGGAAATGGTGGGACGCGCGACGACGAGCCGGCGGAATTCGCGGTCCAGGACGGTGCGCTTCAGGCCGGCGGCCATGGCCATGAGGGTTTTGCCGGTGCCGGCCTTACCCATGAGCGTCACCAATTTAATCCGGTCGTCGAGCAGGGCGTCGAAAGCGTAATGCTGCTCGCGGTTGCGCGGCTTGATGCCCCAGATGCCTTCGCGGCAGTCGATGATGGGCACGAGCTTGGTGCCGGTGGCGTCGACCTTGGTGAGCGCGGCTTTTTTGGGGTTCGCCTCGTCGATAAGGGTGCAGAATTCGTTCGGGAAATATTTTTTGCCGCCGTTGATCTCCAATTCGGAGTTGGCGCGAAAGGTCGCCATTTTTTCCGGGCTGACGGACATCTCGATCATGCCGGTGTAAAGGTCCTGAATGAGCACGCGGTCATTCTCATAATCCTCGGCCTGCAAGCCGAGCGCGTCGGCCTTGATGCGGAGGTTGATGTCCTTGGAGACGAGAATGGTCGGATTTTTCGGCTGCGCCTTCTGGATGCTGGCGGCGAAGGCGAGGATGCGGTTGTCCACGCTGTTACTGGAGAGGATATGGCTGTCGCCGTTGGCGGGGCTGTGGCCGTTTTTCAGGAACGCGATTTTCAGCTTGCCGCCATTGGGCAGACTCACGCCCTCGCTCAGGCTGCCTTCCCCGCGAAAGCCATCGAGCATGCGCGAGACCTGCCGAGCGTTCTGGCCGAGCTCGGAGGATTCGCGCTTGAAACGGTCGATCTCCTCAATGACCTCGATGGGAATGAGGACATGATTGTCGGCGAAGTTGAGGAGGGAGTTGGGGTCGTGGAGAACAACGTTGGTGTCGAGAATGTAATTTTTCACTAGGTAAAATTCTTTTTAAGCTAATCAAAGTCAGGTGGCGGGACGGCGACGTTCAGGTGACAAACGGGTTTCATTTCAGGTTTTTGAATTTGAGGGTGGCCAGGCGCCGGTGCCACTGCCGGAGCTGCCGGTGACGCGCGGGCAGCTGGTAATGGCCGGTATAGAGGAAATTCTCAAGGATGCCGAACAGGTCGAAATCGACAAAGCGCGGGCGGTCCCCCAGGAGGAACGGGTGGTGCAACAGCATCTGCTCGAACGGAACCAGCAGCTGTTCGAGCTGTTTCAGCAGGGCGGGCCGCTGCGCACGCCACTGATCCAGGCAGCCGCGGCCGAACTTGCGCTCTTTGTGACGGATAAAGGCGACGTGGTCGGCCCTGACCACGAATTCCTTGAAATAGATGTCGTTGAGCTTGAACCCGACGCCTTCGATCTCGTTTTCGATGTAGCGCCAGAGGACCGACTGGACACCGCGCCATTCCGCCGGGAAGAGGCCGAGTTCCAACTTCCCGTCGAGGTATTTGGCAATGACCTGCGAATCATCGGCGACTTCAAACACCACCGACCGGCCGTCGCGGATAACGGGCACGCCATAGTAACGTTCCCGGGTGAGTCGCCAAACGAGCGAGCGGTCACCGGTGCGGGGGAGGTTGGTGATTTTGAAGGGCGCACCGGAAAATTCCAAGATCCGCCGTTGCACGAGGCAGAACGGGCTCCACGGAAATTGAATCAATTCGATCATGTCAAAAATTACTCACGGCGAACGAACGCACTTTAGGATTCGCCCCGAACGGTGACAAGTGCAAACACCGCTTTACACCATTTTATAAGAGCGTTAAATTCGCCGCATGGCTACTGAATACGATTCAACCGAGTTTGTGGACACGGATTTTGAAACCCACAAGTCGCCCTACCCCGCGCCGGATCCGATCCGGGCGCCGACGCGCGATGACGTGGACCGGAAAGTCGTCGAGGCGCAACAGAAGCTGGCCGAATTGAAGCGGGCGCAGGACAGCCTGGAACGCGAACGCGCCTCGCTGGAGGAGTTGCGCCGCCGGCAGAATGAATTCCAGACCGGCCGCCAGGAAATGATCCACAACCTGACGCGGGGCCTGGGCCTGCTGGAGGAAGCGGAGTTCAAGCAGCGCCAGGAAGCCGAGCAGATGGTCAAGACCATCGGCGATTTCCGGGATGCGCTCCGCAAGATCGAGGCCATCCACGACGAGACGTGGAACAAGGAAAATTTCAACGTCGAACTGACCCGCGCCCTGACCGCCATCGAAAACGCCCGCATGGAATGGAACACCGCGCGCCTGAAATTACCGGCGCTGTCGCCCGAGGCCTTGAAGCAGACCGAGGAGAAAACCGCGCCGACCCCGGCGGCATCGCCGCTGGCCAACCTGAGCTTCGGCGAGCTATGCAAGATCGGCCTGGCAATGACGTGGCCGCTGGTGCTCGTGGCGCTGGGCGCGCTGGGCATCTTCATCGCCATTCTGGCACGGCATTAAAAATGTATGGCGCGGTTGAAGAAAAAAGCGGATCCGATTTCCGACCAGGCCCGGGCGCTCACCGACCAGATTGCCGCGCTCGAATCCGAGATCAAGAAGCTCGACACGCAGATCCACCGCGCACCGACACCGAAATTCCGTTCCACCGCCCTGCCGCACGGAGCCACTGTGGCGCGCACCGCCGAGCCGCCGCCCGCGCCCAAGGCCGCCGCGCACGAACCGGTCTTTGAAAAGATCAACCAAGAACCGCTGCAAGCGCGCGGCGGCGACGAATCCGCCGGACGTTACAATGAACTGGGGGTGCGCAAATACGATCTGCCGGCATTGTGGAACCGCCTCCGCAACCATCTGCGCGGCCCGACCACCACAAATCCGCGCCTGGTGAACTATCTCGCCGCCGGCGGCGTCCACGGCCTGCGCCCGATGCGGTACGAGAAGCGCGTGGCCCGCAACCGATTCATCGCGCTGGTGGTGATCCTGTTCCTGGTACTGCTCGGCATCATCTCGCTGTTCGTTCACAGCCACTGACCGACCATGAAACCACCGCTGATACCGCTGCCGGTTAAAACGCCGGAAGGCGCGTTTATCGCGCATTATTCAGAGAAAGGACTGGCGGAATTGAATTTTCCGAAATTGAATCGCAGGAGACGAGGTGACGAGTCTCAAATTTCCACGGCTGCCAACGGATTAGTCAGAGACTCCTCACGTCGTCTCCTACAAAATAAAATCCGCGGCTGGCATCGCGTGACGGAAACGGCGCTGAAACAAATTCTCGCGGGCGACGAGCCAAAAAATTTTCCGCCACTGGATCTGGCGGGCACAGTCTTCCAGAAGAGCGTCTGGAACGCGCTGCGGAAAATCTCCCTTGGCAAGACGAAAAGCTACGGCGAAATCGCGGCGGCGATCGGCCGGCCCAAGGCCGTCCGCGCCGTGGGCGGCGCGTGCGGTGTGAATCCGGTGCCGGTTTTGGTGCCGTGCCATCGGGTGCTGGCCGCGAACCAAAAACTCGGCGGCTTCTCCGGCGGACTGGATTGGAAACGCAGTTTGCTCAAACGGGAAGGAATCCGATTGTCATCGTGAGCGATTTACGACTGACAATTCCCGAGGAACTGGAAGCACTTCTGGCTGAAGGTTTATGGCCGAACGACAGGAAATCGGCGAACCAACAACATTTCCATCCCACGATATCCAAATCGGACATTCAAAAATTTGCTCCTGAAGAAACTGAAATCTTTTTATATCCGCCACCCTTTTCAACCGTGCGAGCATACATGAAGAGCGACAGTTTTTGGTCGGATCCCAACTCAGCATTCATGGAAATCGATCCCGACAGCACGATTTTAATCGGAGATTTTGGACTCGGGTCGGATGCGCCAATTGCTTTGGACTACCGAAAAGACAAGAATACGCCGGCAGTCATTCGTTTGCTTTGGGCAAAAGATGGCAACCATTGGGTCGAGATTGCTCCGAACTTTGCAGCGTTTGCAAAACACCTTAACAGGATTCAATAACTTGCCGTCCGCCGGATGATTTCGCGGAGCGGCGTCTGCGGTTTGAAGTTCACGAAGCGCTCCAGTTTTGCGACGAGCGGTTTGCGGCGGCGCATGTCGTCAAAGCCCGGCGCATACGCCTGGGCGTAGGGAATCAATTCAATTTTTGATTTCGAGCCGAGGGTTTTCACCACAAGCCGCGCGAGTTCGAGCATGGAAACCTCCTCCGTGCCACCGATGTTAAAAATTTCACCGCGGGCCTGGGCACACTGCTGCAAGCGCACCAGCGCCTCCACAACGTCGTGGACAAAGCCAAAGCAACGGGTCTGTTTGCCATCACCGAACACCTTCAGCGGCTCGGGCTTTTTGGCGGCGGCAATGAAGCGCGGCAGCACCATGCCGTAGCGGCCGGTCTGGCGCGGGCCGACGGTATTGAACAGCCGCGCAATGGTGACGGGCAGATTTTTTTCGCGCGCATAGGCAAGCGCCAGGAATTCGTCGGTGAGCTTGGAACAGGCGTAGCTCCAGCGCGAGTGCCCGGGCGTACCAATAAGCAAGTCGTCGGCCTCGCTGAACTCGGGTTTGGCGCTCTTGCCATAAACCTCGGAGGTGGAGGTGAGGAGGAGCGGCGTGGCATTTCGGGCGGCGGCGCGCAGCAACATCTGCGTCTCATGGAAACTGGCTTCGAGCACGTGCAACGCCGATTTTACTACCAGATCCACGCCGACGGTCGCCGCGAGATGGAAAATAAATTCGGATTTGGCGGCGAGTTTTGGCAATTCTTTGCATCCGGAAACTTTCGCCTCAACGATCCGCAGACGCGGATTTTTGGCAACCGCGCGGAGATTATCCCGGCGGCCGGTCGAAAAATCGTCGATGACGACAACGCTTTTGCCGTCCTGCAGCAGGCGCTCGACCAGGTGAGAGCCGATGAAGCCGGCGCCGCCGGTGACCAGGATAAACGAGGATGGACGATGGACGATGGAGGGTGGCATGCGCGTTGTTCAGTTATCGGACTTTTCATCCCCGCGGTGCCGCAGCGCGGCCGCAACGGCTTCGGCGAGTTTCTGGCGGTGCGCCGCGCTTTCGATCTGCTCCGCTTCGGCGGGATTAGACAGATAACCGGCCTCGATCAAAATAGCGGGCCGGTTCTGGCCCTGCAGCACACCCATGAAGCGCGCCCGCCGCACCCCGCGATCCTCCGCGCCGGTCGCGTGGAGCAGCGCACGCTGGACCCGCACGGCGAGCTGGAAGTTTTGGGCATCAAACCGGTTGTTCGGAAACCTTTCCGCCCAAAGGTCGGCATATCCGCGCGTCAGCGTGGAGGGCATTCCGGACGGCGTAAGGCAATAGGTCTCGAATCCGGCCTGATTCCGGTCGGGCGCGGCGGAATTAAAATGCAGGCTGAGGAAGAGGCCGGCGTGGTGCAACTCGGCCAAGGCGACGCGGTTGGACAGCGACAGCTCGAGGTCGTTGGTGCGGGTGAGATACACCGTCCAGCCGTTGGTTTCGAGCAGCGGCCGGATCCGCAGGGCCCAGTCGAGCGTGAATTCCTTTTCAAAGCGGCCGTCGAGCACGCTGTGGGTGCCGCTGTTCAAGCCGCCGTGACCGGGGTCAATCACGATCACGCGGTTGGTGCCGAAGGCCAGCGGCGGTCCGCCGAGCAGCGGCTCCAGGTTTTTCGCCAAATCAAGTCCGTGCAAGCAGATCTCGCCATCAATCAACTCCGGCTCGAAACCAAGATTGAATCCGGTTCCGTTCCAGGTCGCCTCGTGGCTGCCGATGGCCAGGATCATCGTGCCGTTGACCGAGCTGACCGCGTAGGTGGTGAGCGGCGTGGTGGTCAAAAGACGCGGGGCGCCGATGTTTTGTCCGGCCGCCCAGCGCTTGAGCGAAGTCCAGGTCAGGACGGGAGCGGGCGGCGGCAAGACCGGGGACGAAAGATTCGTGTGCAGGATGGCCGGCGGGTTCAATTTCACCGCGGGTTTCGAGCCGGTACCAGGCACCGACCAGTTCAGCGACGGATTGCCGCTGTTGGCGGGCGGCGATGAAATGGGTTGCTCCGGCGCGTCCGGCGCGGTGGCGCAGCCGGCCAGAAAAAAAGCCAGCGCGGCACATAATAGGATTCCCGCACATTTGAACACGCGGCCATTGTGCGGAACGAGGATGCGGACTCAAGCCGATTCAATTGGCGATTGACGATGGACGCGCCCGGCGCTTGTCCACGCGCAAATCGCATTTCGCACGGCACCAAGCCAACACGGGCGTGGTTGTGTTTGCCGCAAAGTCGCGGCCGCGGTATCATGTGCCCGTTGAAAATATTAGTCGCCATCACCGGAGCCACCGGCGCGCTGTATGCGCAGCGGTTGCTCGACAATTTAAATCCGCGCGAACACGAAGTCCACGTGGTGCTGAGCAACTATGCGCAGCAGGTCATCGCGGTGGAGCTGCCCGGCGGCCTGAAGCTGCCGGCGGGCGTGCAGACGCATAATCTCAAAAGCATGAACGCGCCGTTTGCGAGCGGCTCGAATCCGCCGGACGCGATGGTGGTCATCCCCTGCACAATGGGCACGATGGGCCGGATCGCGCACGGCTACAGCGAAGACGTGCTGCTGCGGGCGGCGGATGTGACACTGAAGGAGAAGCGGAAACTGATTCTCGTGCCGCGCGAAACGCCGCTGAGCCTGATCCACGTGAGAAACATGGAGCTGCTGCTGCTGGCGGGCGCGACGATTTTGCCAGCGAATCCCAGCTTTTATTCCGGGGCGGATTCGGTGGTGCAAATCGTGGACACCGTCGTGGCGCGCGTGCTGGACCACATGGGCATACCGAACCAGCTGGCGCCAAGGTGGGCGGAGGAAAACGAGTGAACGGTTGCAAGTTATAGGTTGAAAGTTACAGGTTGGTCGGCATGAAATCCAACCTTCAACTTTTAACTCGTAACAGTTTAAAAAATGTTTTCCCTAATTAAAAAATGGGGTTCGTTTGTGCGGTTCTCGCACACGGTGTTTGCGCTGCCGTTTGCGCTGGCGGCGATGCTGGTGGCCGCGCGGGACAACCGCGGCTGGCCGGGTTGGGAAACTTTCGGCCTGATCCTCGCCGCGATGGTTTGCGCCCGGACGTGCGCGATGGCTTTCAATCGAATCGTGGACCGCAAATTCGACGCGCTGAATCCGCGCACGAAAAACCGGCATCTGCCAAGCGGACAAATCTCACTGGCAAGCGCGGTCACGCTTTGCGTTACCTCGGCGGCGGGTCTGGTGGCCGCAACTTATTTTTTGAATCCGGTGTGCTTTTACCTCTCGCCAGTCGCGCTGGTGCTGGTTTGCTTTTATTCGCTGACCAAACGATTCACGGATTACACACACGTTTATCTCGGGATTGCGCTGGCGCTGGCGCCCATCGGCGCGTGGCTAGCGGTGCGAGGCGCAAGTATTTCCGGCCGAGAAATGCTGGAAATGACCCTGCTCGCGCTGGCGGTGGTGCTCTGGCTGGTCGGCTTCGACATCATTTATGCGCTGCAGGATTACGAGTTCGACAAAGCCCAAGGCCTGCGCTCGCTGGTGGTGGCATGGGGGCCGCAAAATGCCCTGGCCGCAGCGTTCCTCGCGCACATGGCCATGTGCGGGTTGCTCCTAGGCTTCGGGCTGCTGTGCGGGTTCCGGATCGCCTATCTGATCGGCTGGCTGCTCATCCTCGGCTGCCTGGTGCTGGAACACTGGATCGCGCGACGCCGCAACTTGAACTGGATCAACGTGGCGTTCTTCCGGCTGAACGCACTGGTGGGCGCGGTGTTTCTGGTGGTGGTGGCGGCGGAAGTGATTTTTCAAGGCGGATTCAAACTGAGGTAAGCCGCGAAGAAACGTACAACACTCAACATTTTACTTCGAACATCCAATGAAAGGGAATATGCCACACTTCGTATTTCGGGTCGTAAATATTCACAGTTGAATTTTTTCCCACTTTTCCGGTAACAATCCGCCGGTTTTGCTTCTGTAGCGGGTATGGATACGGTAAAAACGGATCAGCCCATGCCTGACGGAAACAAATGTCCGCAGTGCGGCACGCCCCTTCCCACCGGCGCGCTGGCCGGACTTTGCCCCGTCTGCCTGCTCAAAATGGGCGCGGCGGCGGACACGGTCACCAATGCGAAACAGACGCCGTTCACACCGCCACCGGTGGCCGAACTCGCGCCGCTGTTTCCGCAACTGGAGATCCTGGAACTCATCGGCAAGGGGGGCATGGGCGCGGTCTACAAAGCACGGCAAAAGCAGCTCGACCGCATCGTCGCGCTGAAAATCCTTCCCCCCGGTATCGGCGATGATCCCGCGTTTGCCGAGCGCTTCGCCCGCGAGGCCAAGGCGCTGGCGAAGCTGAATCATCCCGGCATTGTGACGCTTTACGAATTCGGTGCAGCGGCGGGCGTCCCGCCGGCCGTAGAGCCGAGCTTCCAGCCAAACGGGAAAAACGCTGGCCGTAGTGAGCGGGTGGAAAAATCAGAAGATAAAATCAGTTTAGACGCCAATCCGGGCGGCAAGATGCCGCCCTCCACGGCAGGCGGGACGCCCGCCGCCACCCCGCTTTATTTCTTCCTCATGGAATTTGTGGACGGCGTGAACCTGCGACAGCTGCTGCAGGCGGGAAGAATTTCGGCGCGGGAAGCGCTGGCCATCGTGCCCCAGATCTGCGACGCGCTGCAATTCGCGCACGACCAGGGAATTGTCCACCGCGACATCAAGCCGGAAAACATCCTGCTGGACCGCCGGGGCCGCGTGAAGGTGGCGGATTTCGGGCTGGCCAAAATCATTGAGCCGGGCAAGGCCGAACGGCCGGTCAGCCCGGCAACCGCGCAGCCGCACGGCCCCACCGGCGTCATGGGCACACCAAATTACATGTCGCCGGAGCAGATCGCCGCGCCGGGCGAGGTGGATCACCGTGCGGACATTTACGCGCTGGGCGTGGTGTTTTACCAGATGCTCACCAGCGAACTGCCAGGCAAAACCATCGCGCCGCCCTCCACCAAAGTCCACATTGACGTGCGACTGGATGAAATTGTTCTGCGGGCGCTGGAAAAAAATCCAGAACTCCGCTACCAGCACGTCAGCGAGGTGAAAACTTGCGTGGAAACCATCACGGCAGGAAGCCAGGAGTCAGGAGTCAGGAGTCAGAAATCTGCGACGGGCCTGAATTTTCGGAGAGCATTTTACGTCGGGCTGGGAGTTTTTGCCCTGGTCCTGGCACTGGCAACGCTGGTGACATTGTTACTACCGGCCGCTTATGCGGCAACGGCCCGGATCAGGCTCGTCAGCATCATCCGCCCAGAGCCAGTCAAGCCGGGCATGCAGAATCCAAGTCCGATGGCCACTGCCTACGACCCTTATGCCATCATGACCGAATTAGAGACCATGCAGTCGGAACGAGTGTTAAGCCGGGTCGTGGCCCAACTCGAGCTAGACCAGAGCTGGGGCAAAAAATATAATAATAATGGCGAGCCACTAAAGTCTTCCGCCACTTTGGAAATGCTCAAGAGTTCCCTTTGGCTTACCCCGGTCCGTAACAGCAGTGTCATCGCCATCACCGCTTACAACGACTCAGCGACCGAGTGCGCAGCCCTGGCTAATGCCGTGGCCCAAAATTACCGCGACTATAACCGCGAATTGCTGCAAAGCTACGAGACCAACCCGCCCACCGGAAACCTGGTTTCCGCCATGGAACCACCCTTGTTTCAGGCGGAAATTGTGGACCGGGCAACGCCACCGCTCAAGCCAGCCAGGCCGAACAAGCCGTTGAATATCTGCCTTGGAGGGGTGGCGGGATTCATACTCGGGATGTTCGCATTTCTGCTTACACTCGCAATCGGATGGAAATCCAGAAAGAAGGAGCCCGCACCGGGAACGACTGCTCCCGTTGACTGTTCCACCAACATGGAGGCCTGGCTCGCGCTGATGGACAACGGCGATTACGCGCGCAGCTGGGAGACCGCCGCACCATATTTCCAGCGCGCCATGGCGAAGGACGAATGGATCGGCCGGCTGCAGAAAGTCCGCCATCCGCTGGGCAAGGTGCTTTCGCGCCACATAACGGCCACGAAAGCCACCGCGGCCCAGACCAGGCTCGAGGCGAAATATGAGACCGCCTTCGACGGCCTGCTGGCGGCGACCGAAACGGTGACCTTCGCGAAGCAAGCCAGCGGCGATTGGCTGGCCATCGGCTATCTCATCCTGCCGGCAGGAAACAAAAAGCCGGGTTTATCGCCAGCGGCGATGTTCCTGCAACCAACCAATCTTTTTGGCCGTATCATCAATTGGACGGGGATGATTCTGATAACCGCGTGGGTGATGATGCTCACGCTGGTTTACTTTGGTTATCCACGGAATGACCAATTCTTCCACTATTTCAGTGCGGTATTCATGATGTATGTGGTGCTGGGTTCGGCCGAAATTTTTTTCCGCGCCCGGCCGGCAAACTGGCATGATTCGCTGGGATCCAGAAAGATATTCAGAGGTTTGATGGGCTTTGCCTTTGTCATCGGTCTGACCGTATTAATCGTTGACCACTTTAACTTGAAAGGAAGCAAAAGCGTCAAATCAGATTACATCGGCCAAACCTGGTTCCCGCAGGGCGATAACATCGAAATTACTTCCGTCGAGCGGAGCGAAAACCAGATGACGGTCAAAGGGCATTACAAGCTTGTCTGCGCAGACGAAGCATCATTGTGGTTGGACATCGCAACGACAAATTACGATGAGGTTCCAGACCAAGCTGCTTCCGCGCATAACATTCATATTTCAAAAGACCCCCGCATTTCAAAAGACGGGGGTAATTTTGAGCTTTCCCTTTCCCAACTTACGCCGGGACTGCCCCATGTTTCGATGTATAACAATCATCATTCCTTTGCCGACATTTATTTTGGAAACCAAGCGGAAGCCACCGAGGAGAGCAAATTGAATTTGAGCGGGGGCAGGCACACCTCGCCACCGCCACAAATCCAGCAACGGCTGGAGAAGATTCTCAATGATCCCGAAGTAATGCAATTGAACCAGCAAGGCTGGCAACTGATTCAGGCGCAAAACTTCGCCTGGGCCATCTCCAAATTTCAGCAGGCCATCGAACTGGCGCACGAAGCGCCCGACAACGCGAATGCGTGGAACGGACTCGGCTGGGCGCAGTTCAATTCCGGCAACAGCGCGGCGGCGGAAACGTCGTTTAAAAAAGCTCTTACCTTGGTTCCGGATCATGCGGGAGTGCTGAACGGACTGGGCCAGATTTATTTGTCACTGCGGAAGTTTGACGACGCGGAAAAGTTCCTGCTTCAAGCCGCGCCAAACGCGCCGGCAGCGTGGTTCGGACTGGCGCGGTTGTACTTGCTCGAAGGAAAATTTGAGCAGGCTGAAATCTGGGCGCAGAAAGTCGTGGATTCCGGACAGGCGGACGAGATTGCCAAAAAAATACTGGAAGCGGCGAAGCAGAAAAATTTGGGCGCTGAATTGCGGCGCTTGATTGAACCGCCGCCCGCCCCGCCAAATCTTTCCTTCGGCCCGGTGGTGGAGCGCGTGTTGCCGTGCAAATTGCCAATGAGTTTTATTTCTGGCATCAACTTTGATTCCGGGCGAGTTGAAACA
>CAIJNQ010000085.1 GCA_903822015.1 uncultured Verrucomicrobia subdivision 3 bacterium
CCTTGCCCCTTGCCCCTTGCCCCTTGCCCCTTCGTCATTGATTGTCTTTTCCTCTGGTTCCGTTAAATTTTCCGCCGCTTTGGATTCCATCAGCCATGACACCTGTTCCCGCCACCACTGAACCACCTCGGCCGGCGCCGGATTCCCGTGTGGGGTGGATTGGCGCGGGGCTGGTGCTGGCTATCGCCGCCGCCTACTGGCCGGTGGCGGGCTACGCCTTCCTCGCTTTTGATGACAACGATTATGTCTGGCAGAACCCGCATGTATTGAACGGATTGAGCTGGCCGGGATTGAGCTGGGCGTTCATCCATTTTTACGTCGGCAACTGGCACCCGCTCACCTGGCTCTCGCACATGCTGGATGTGCAAATCTACGGCCTGAAGGCGGGCGGCCATCATGTCACCAGCGTGTTGTTCCATATGGCGAACACGGTGCTGGTCTTTCTCTGGCTGAAACGCCTGACCGGGTATGTCGGGCGCAGCGCCATGGTGGCGGCCCTGTTCGGCCTGCATCCGTTGCACGTGGAATCCGTCGCCTGGGTGGCGGAGCGCAAGGATGTCCTGAGCACATTTTTCTTCCTGCTCACGCTCATGGCCTATACGCGCTACGCGCGGAAGTCAGAGGTCAGAGGTCAGTCGTCACTGCCCTCAGATGAGTCAACTCCATCATCCATCATCCATCATCCATCATCCATTCCCGTAGACGATGCAGTTCCTTCAACCTTCAACCTTCAACCTTCAACTTTTTCGCGACCTGTCACTCATCACTCGTCACGTTTCTATTGGCTCGCGCTTTTTTGTTTCGCTCTGGGCTTGATGTGCAAACCGATGCTGGTGACGCTGCCCTGCCTGTTGTTACTGCTGGATTACTGGCCGCTGCAACGAATTGATCTCGCCACTCGTCACTCGCCCCTCGCCCCTCGCCCCTCGCCCCTCGCCACTGTCTTCCAGTTATTGCTGGAGAACATCCCGTTCTTCATCGTGTCGGCGGCTTCCTGTTACGTCACGATGCTGGCCCAGCATGCGGGTAATGCGGTGATGCCAGTCCGGTTCCTGCCGGTCGTGGCCCGGGTGCAGAACACCTTCGTGGCCTATGCCGGTTATCTCGAAAAAATGGTCTGGCCGGATGGGTTGTCGGCTTACTACCCGCTGGCCTATCCCATCGATGCGGGCGATGTGGTGACGGCGGTTTCCGTGCTGGTGCTGGTTTCCGGCGCCGTGATTTATTTCCGGCGGCCCCGGCCGTATCTGGCGATGGGCTGGTGCTGGTATCTGGGGACGCTGGTGCCGGTGATCGGGCTGGTCCAGGTGGGCAGCCAGGCCATGGCCGACCGTTACTCCTATATCCCGCTCCTCGGTTTGTTCATCGCCCTCGTCTGGCTGGTGGCGGACTTCAAACCGGATTGGACCCGCCGCCGCCCGGCTTTGGCCATCCTCTCCGTAAGCGTTCTGGCAGTTTGCTGGCTGTTGACCGCCACCCAGGTGCGGTGTTGGGAGAATAGCGAATCTCTGGCCCGCCATGCGCTGGCGGTTACCTACAATAATGCGCTGATGCAAGGTCTGCTGGGCAGCGCTCTTTTTGAGCAGGGCCAGGCGGAGCCGGCGGCTGAGCATTTCGCCGAAGCCGCGCGCATCTGGCCCGACAATGTCACCGCCCAATGCGATCTGGCCCTGGCGCTCAAGGCGCAGGGGCGGCTGGATGAAGCCATTGACGGACTGCAAACAGCCTTGAAATACAAGCCGCGCGCCCCGGAAATCCATGATCTGCTGGGCGCCCTGTACTCGCAGCGGGGCAATCTGGCGTCGGCCATCGCGGAGTATCAAACGGTGCTGCAACTGCAACCCGACAATGTGGTGGTGCTGAACAATCTGGCCTGGCTGCTGGCCACAACGGCCGATGCCGGCCTGCGGGACGGGCCGGCCGCGGTTGGTTTGGCGGAAAAAGCCTGCCGGCTCACAAACTATCAACGGCCCCTGTTCCTGGGCACGCTGGCGGCGGCTTATGCGGAGAGCGGCCGTTTTGATGAAGCCGTCAGCATCGCCCAAAAAGCGCTGGCGCTCGCCACGGATCTGAAAAATGAGAGTCTGATCCGGAAAAACCGCGAGCTGCTGGAATTATATCAACACCAAAAACCGTACCATGAAGGCAAGTGACAACTGACAAGTGGAGGGGAAAGGATCGTGGATTTTTGAATGCTGGATTGGTGGATCAAGTCAGGCGCCACTCGTCACTCGCCCCTCGCCCCTCGCCCCTTGTCACGGCGGTGGCGTCATTTCCGTCGGCGGTAGCAAGGCGGCCGTTGGATCGCCATTATTTTTGAAATTCTGGCGTTGGGCTTCAATCATGAGGGTCTGCTGTTCTTCCGTCAAACCGGAGGAAGGCTGGATAATCAAAGAGCTGGCGCGGTTCGGGTTATTGCCAAAATTCAGGCCGCCGGAATTGATCCCGCCGTTCGCGCCGATGCCGCCGCCGATTCCGCCACCGTTACCGTTCATCCCGTTGTTTCCGATCCCGCCATTGCCTCCGCCATAGCCGCTGCCGCCGTTGGGGTTGGGGCTGGCGCCGCCGCCGTTAAAGGTGTTCAGAGCCGTCCGGGGGAGACCGCCGGGTGAGGCTTTGAAGGTCTGCGCCGGATTACCTAGCATCGCGGGTCCGCCGGCCGGGGCGGCGCCCGTACTGGCGGTTCCGACCGCCAGGGGGAGTTGCTGCACCTCGCCGTGGTTGTTGAACGTCACCAGGCCGCCCTTTTCATCAATCTTCGTTACCTCAATTTCATCCTGCTGCTGGCCTTCGCTTAAAATATAGGCGTCGTCCACGGCGGGTTTGCCCGCGACGGCGGGTTTCGTCACCTTGAACAGCACCTGCAGCTGGCCGAAGATGGACATGATGCCGTTGGGCGTGATTTTGGGCGGGGGGGTGGCATCGGCCGCCGCATTCGGGTCAACCGGTGGCGGGGGCGGATTCAGGCCAAAAATATTGCGCGCGACCACCGGCGCATAGGGATTGCCCGGCAAAACGGCGTCATCCGCGCGCACCGACGTGTTCAACGCCAGTCCGCCCGCCAGACAGAGCAAAAGGTTCCGAGCCCGTTTCATGTTTTTAACATACCACGCACCGGCACAGGATCAAACACCGCCGCGCCCGTTTCGTTGCGCATAAAATCGAAATCCGCTGAGTCAGCCCCCATGGTAAAATTTGCGCCCTTCAAAGCAAGCGGCATTAAATGAAGGGTGACGAGTGACGAGTGACGAGGGTCAAAGCAACGGTAGGGATGGTGCGCTGCGCCGTCCGCCTGCCCGCGCTTTCCTGTCCCCGGTGGGCAGGCTGTTCAAAATTCCGCTGGCCGAAAACCGGGAAGCGCCGGCGGGGACATCGCAGCGCAATGTCCCTACCCATGTTCTGAACCAAATGTGTTACCGATGACCCCTTGCCACTTGCCCCTTGTGATTGTAGCGTCGGACGTCTCGTCTGCCGTAGAGGGCGGCATCTTGCCGCCCGGAAAAAGCGTCGATTGTTTTACGGCTCGGAAAGATTTCGAGTCGCTTGATTCGCGGAAGGTTTTATCCGTGGGGCTGGAAGCCCCACTCTACGGCAGGCAAGATGCCTGCCGCTACGCCCACACACGTAAATTACGTATTGCGAATTAAGAATTGAACCGCCAAAACGCCAAGAGCTAAGGTGGGGAGAAACAACTGCCAACTGCCTCCTAACCTCAGCCTTTGTTTTTACTGCCAACTGACTACGGACTACGGACTACGGACTACAGACTACAGACTACAGACTACAGACTACAGACTAC
>CAIJNQ010000086.1 GCA_903822015.1 uncultured Verrucomicrobia subdivision 3 bacterium
CGGCGCAAAACGTAGTTGCGGTCGTTGTTGCCGGGCTGGATGCCGTCGGCGATGGCAAAACTAAGGGTGCGGATATGGTCGGCAATGACGCGGAAAGCGATGTCGAGCTGAACTTGTTCCGCAGTCGTGATGACTTCGTCTTCATCCTGGGCTGTAGTCGGCACACCAGAATTGACTTCGACGAGATTCCCGGCGGGACATTCGCCGCTGGATTTGAGGGGCTCGCCGGTCACGACTTTGAGCACCGGGTCGCCGGGCAGCGTGCTCTCGTATTGTTTGCCGCTCAACTTTTCCAGCTGGTCAAAAATCGGCCGGAAGATGTCGGTTTCGTAGTTGGAAATCTTCGCGTTGGCGAAATCGGTAAAATTCCTGGTGCCCTGGATAATGCTCGTGACGCGCTCAAAGCCCATGCCGGTGTCCACGTGCTGGGCAGGCAGCGGCGAGAAGGTGCCGTCCGGGTTCGCATTGTATTGGATGAAGACGAGGTTCCAGATTTCAATGCAGCGGGCGTCACCCCGGTTCACTAGGCTTCCGCGCGTGTCGCCGTCGGGCGTGAGGTCCACATGCAATTCCGAACACGGACCGCACGGACCGGTTTCGCCCATCATCCAGAAATTGTCCTTTTTGTTGCCGTTGACGATGTGGACGGCGGGGTCGAGGCCGACGGAGCGGAATTTTTCGGCCCAGAAGTTCCAGGCTTCCCGGTCAAATTCGCTCGGATCGTTTTTGGATTTATCCGGCGAATAAACCGTCGCGTACAGCCGTTGCGGCGGAAACTCCCAGATGCCGACTACGAGTTCCCACGCCCAATCCACCGCTTCGCGTTTGAAGTAGTCGCCGAAGCTCCAGTTGCCGAGCATCTCGAAAAAAGTGTGGTGATACGTGTCGAGGCCGACATCATCGAGGTCGTTATGCTTGCCACCGGCGCGGATGCACTTCTGCGTATCCGCGGCGCGGCCGGGCGTATAGGGACAGCGGGTCTGGCCGAGGAAGATGGGCACGAACTGATTCATGCCGGCGTTCGTGAACAACAAGTTCGGGCTGTCCGGCATCAGCGAGGACGACGGAACAAGGGTATGCGACTTCGACTTAAAGAAGTCGAGGAACGACTGGCGAATCTGTGAACTGGTCATAATCAGGGAGAGCGAGACTATATTGATCAGGGACTCAAGGCGAGTTGGAACTTTCTCACATCCGGCGCTTTCGAAAATGTTTTTAAGCATTCGTGGACAATCCCGTTGATTTAGACGATTATTTACAAAAAGTGGACTTATGCGCACCGGCAAAGAATTAATCCTGGCAACCCGACCCTATGCGGTGGATTTCACCGTCAAGAGCTGGTGGTGCGTGCTTTCGACCGCGTTCATGCTGGCGGCGGCCATCGCGGGTACGCTCTGGAATTTCGGTCTCACCGGCAGGGTATTATGCAGCATTTTCGCCGGGTTGCTGATGCTCCGCCTGTTTGTCATTTATCACGACCAGCAACATCACGCGATTCTTTCCAAGTCCCGGCTCGCTGAGCAATTCATGCGCGTTTTCGGCATTCTCTCCTTGAGCCCCAGCAGCATCTGGCGCGCCTCGCACAATTATCATCACAAGCATAATTCAAAACTCCGCAGCGCGCACATCGGTTCCTACCCGATCATGACCAGCGCCCAATATTTGAAATCCTCAAAAACCGACCGGCTAAAATACCTGTTCATGCGGCATCCGCTGACGATCCTGTTCGGCTACGTTTTTGTGTTTCTTTACGGCATGTGTATATATCCGTTCTACAACAGCCCCCGCGAACATTATGACTGCCTGATCGCCACCGCGGTGCATCTCACGCTGGCGGTGTTGCTGACGGTTTTCTTCGGGTGGCCGGCGTTGCTGTTGACGCTGATCATTCCGCACCTCGTCGCCAGCGGCATCGGTTCCTACCTGTTTTACGCGCAGCACAACTTCCCCGGAGTCTCGTTTTACGACCGGGCCGGGTGGGCTTACGAAAAAGCCGCCCTCGAATCCTCCAGTTTTTTGAAGACCGGCCCGCTCATGGGCTGGTTTACGGCCAATATCGGCTATCATCACATCCATCACCTCAACGCCCGCGTTCCGTTTTACCGCCTGCCGGAAGTACTGAGAGAAATTCCGGAACTGGCGAGACCCAAGACCACGTCCCTGCGGGTGGTGGACATCATCCGGTGTCTGCGCTTGAAAGTCTGGGATGTGGAAGCGCAACAAATGGCCTGTCTGCCCAAAAGCTGACGCGCCCGCAAAACCATTCCGGCCCATGCCGCCGGAAACCAATACCACCCAAACCAAACCGCAGCGACCCAAAGTTTCTGCCACCCAACCCCCACCCCACCATGTCCTTCA
The DNA here is from genome assembly GCA_903822015.1 of uncultured Verrucomicrobia subdivision 3 bacterium. GTDB lineage: Bacteria > Verrucomicrobiota > Verrucomicrobiia > Limisphaerales > UBA11358 > UBA11358. Next base: position 2,359 of record CAIJNQ010000086.1, read on the forward strand.
CAGCTGCGCAAATTGCGGAAAAAATCCAGGGAATAGTCCTCGGCGACGGCTCCATAACCCTGACCGGTTTCGCCACGGCGGAAAGCGCCAAATCCAGCGATCTGACATTCGCGGAGAAGGAAAGTTACTTTGCCGCCGCCGAACTAAGCCAGGCCGCCGCGATTCTAGTTACGGGAGAATTCACTTCCAATACGAAGGTGCTCATCCGAGTGCCAAACGCCCGCGTCGCCGTGGCGAAACTACTGCCGCTTTTTTTCCCGCCGGACGAACATTCAGCGGGGGTTCATCCGAGCGCGAATATCGCAGCGTCCGCCCAAGTTGATCCCACCGTACATATCGGGCCGAATTGTGTGATCGGGGCACGCGTTAAAATTGGAGCACGTTCCGTGTTGCTCGGCGGCAATCATGTCGGGCGTGACAGCCAATTGGGTGACGATGTTCATTTGTCTCCCAACGTCGTCATTTATCCCCAATGCCACATTGGCAACCGCGTTACGATCCATGCCGGCACGGTCATCGGCTCGGACGGTTACGGTTATGTGTTCGACGAAGGCAGGCACCGCAAAATATTGCAGGTCGGCAAAATCATCATCCACGACGACGTTGAAATCGGCGCGAACACGGCCATTGATCGCGGTGCCCTCGGCGCCACCGTCATCGGTCAGGGCACAAAAATTGACAACCTGGTCCACATCGCCCACAACGTGGTCATCGGGCGAAATTGCCTGGTGATGGGCCAGACGGGTTTTGCCGGCAGCACGCGGCTTGGCGATTATTGCGTGATCGCTTCGCAGTCAGGGATTGCCGGCCACTTAAAATTGGGAAACCAGGCCATGGTGGGCGCGAAGTCCGGAGTCATGCGCGACATTCCCGACAAGGGCGTTGTCCTCGGCATCCCCGCCCTGCCCGACAAGCAGACCAAACGCCAGATGATCGCGCTGCAACAACTGCCGGAGTTGATCCGGCGCACCAGGGAACTGGAAAAACAAGTTGCCGAACTTCAAACCAGTATCGAAAATCTGCCACCCAGGCTGTCGGATATAAGCAGTACGGCAGTTTGATTTACAACCCGTGTTTGGTTTGGAGCGCCTTTGTGGGGTGCCGCCGGGCGATTTCAAGTTGTCACCCCAAGCGGCGTCGGTTAGTTTCTCCAGCCTACCATGAACGCCGCCATCGAGACCTTCAATCTAACGCGGGACTTCGGGAAATTCCGGGCCGTTAACGAACTTAATCTCCAGGTCGAAGCCGGGCGATTTTACGGATTTCTCGGCCCGAACGGTGCCGGCAAATCGACAACCATCAAGATGCTCACCGGGCTGCTGGCACCCAGCGGCGGCACGATGCGCATCCTTGGCGAAGACGCCAGCGACCCGAAACGCGCGCTGGCCATCAAACAGCGCATCGGGGTCGTTCCGGAAAATCTGGCACTTTTCGACAACCTGACCGCCCGTGAATACCTCACCTTCATTGGCCGGATGTACCTGTTGCCGCGTGACACGGTGCGAACCCGGGCGGATGAATTACTCAGCATGATGGACCTGGCGCAGGATGAGAAGAAGCTGACGCTGGAGTTTTCGCAAGGGATGAAGAAGAAGCTTTCCCTTGCCGCCGCCTTGATTCCCAACCCCGACCTGCTGTTCCTCGACGAGCCATTTGAAGGCGTGGATGCGGTGGCGTCACGCGTCCTGCGCGACACGCTCAAAAAATGCGTTGGCCGGGGGGCAACGGTGTTTCTCACGTCGCACGTCCTGGAGATCGTCGAGAAACTCTGCTCCGACGTCGGTATCATTGCCCAAGGCAAACTGGTGCACCAAGGGACGATGGAAGACCTGCGTCGCGACGGTTCGTCGCTGGAGGACAAATTTATCTCGGTGGTGGGCGGTGATGGACACGAGGCACAAAAATTGAGCTGGCTGGAATGAATGGAGAACAGCTAAAGACAATCCTGTGGCTGCGCTGGCGGCTGATGAGCAATCAGTGGCGGCGCACCGGCGGCCTCGGCGCGATACTCAGCCTCATTATCGGCGCCGGTGCAGTCGTTATGGCAGCAGCGATGTTCGCGGGCGGATTGTGCGGCGGGATTTTTGGACTGCGCGAGGCTTCACCGCAGGTGATGATGACGGTCTGGCTTATCGTTACAGTTTTCTTCCTGTTCTTCTGGATGATCGGACTGCTCACGGAATTGCAACGCTCTGAGACGATTGATCTCCAGAAACTAATGCATCTGCCGATCGGCCTAGGCCAGATGTTCGTGGTCAATTATCTCGTGTCGCATTTTTCGCTGAGCATCATCCTGGCGGTTCCCCTGATGATCGGACTGGGCATCGGCCTTATGATATCACGCGGCCCGCAAATGTTTTTGCTGATTCCGCTGGCACTGAGCATGGTGCTGATGGCCACGGCATGGACATATTACCTGCGCGGATGGCTGGCAACCATGATGACCAATCCACGTCGCCGCCGCACTGTGATCATGAGCATTTCGCTCGTATTTATTCTAGTCTCCCAGGGACCAAATCTTTATTTCAATATTTTTCAAAACCGCGAGGCGCTGCACGGAAACAGCGAAGAACGGCAGCAACAGCGTGAAGCCCGCGAAGCCGCCACGAAACAGATTTACGAAAACCTGATTGCAGCACAAGGTTTCCTACCCCCGCTGTGGGTGCCACTTGGCGCGCAAAGGCTGACTGAGGGCAATCCGTTTCCGGCGCTGCTCGGCACGCTCGGCTGTCTGGGCTTGGCGACGCTCGGCTTGCGACTGGCGTATCGCAGCACGCTACAATTTTACCACGGCAAGACGGGCGGCAAGGCGCCGGTGAAAATCTCCGGCGCCAGGAAAAATTCCGGACCGCGAGACAAAAGCAAGACGACTTTCCTTGAACGCTTAATTCCGCTGGTGCCGGAGCAGTCGGCGGCGGTCGCACTGGCCACGCTGCGCTCACAACTGCGCGCGCCCGAGGTGAAAATGGCGTGGGGAACATCATTGATCGTGACGATTATCCTCGGCGGGTCATTCGCATTCCGCGCGATGCCAAATCTGCCCGATATTGCGAAACTGTTTATTGCCACCGGCTCGGCGGTATTGCCGATCTACTTTCTCGCGCAGTTTTTTGGGAACCAGTTCGGCTTTGATCGCGATGGTTTCCGTGCGCTCATTCTTTCACCGGCGGAACGGCATCTGATTCTGCTCGGGAAAAACCTGGCGGGACTGCCGGTGGTAGCCATGTTCGGCGGACTTTTAATCACGCTCACCGCCGTGCGTCTGCATCTGCCGTTGCCCACGGTGCTGGCGACGCTGTTGCAGCTCGCCAGCCTAATTCTGATGGCCGGTCTCGCCGGCAACCTGCTTTCAATTCTGGTACCTTATCGAATCCAGCCAGGAACGATGAAGCCGACCAAACTGCCCGGCATGGCGATGCTGGTTAACGTGCTCTTTCAAATGATGTTCCCGGTCGCACTGCTCCCGGTTTTTTTCGGGCCGTTAATGCAGTTCCTATGGCACCGGCTGCATGGACCCGATTCTGTGCCGGTCAACTTGATTGGTTCCGCGCTGCTTTGCGGCCTAATGGGGTTGGTTTATTGGCAATCGCTAGCACCCTTGGGACGTCTATTATATCAGCGCGAGACGAAAATACTCGGCGTGATCACGGTGGAAGTTGAATAGTCCTGGAAAACGAGGCTGAATGTCACTCTTTTATCCGTTGTGCCTCACGCAAGGACAGATTTGCCATCTAACAGTCCGAAGCCGACCACCTTCGAGGGTGTCCCCAGCGACCCAACGTCTTGGCACGAATCATGGTTCATATCGAGAAGGTTCTTTGAAGCATTGAAAACCCGATTTCCCCTGCCCTGTCCGTGATTCGCAACTTGGACCTTGAATGGGAGTAATGCCGAACTGGGACACAAGCCGTGGTTGTGGCCGACACCTTAACTGGTCGTCGAAAGCAGCCTCCGCCGTTCCGTATGATGCAATAGTTCACAGGCACGGCTGCACACGGCAAGGGCGGGGGTTTAATTTTTTCCGGTTTAAAAAAGTTAGAGTGACAGAAACATCATTTTTAAGTTTGTCAACCGTGGACGTAAAATTATTTATCAATTTATTTCTTGAGAATTATGTTCCAGAGGACGATAAATTTATCAGTAGTCAGCATGCTCTTTGAACAAAATTAATTTCCCTGCCCTGTTCGTGATTCGAAACAATCCTTGAACCGTAAGTTAAACGATCACGGAGCGAGTTGCGGTTGCGGACGACATGCCTTTACTGGAAGTCGAAAGCAATCCGGCGAGTTCCACATGTAGCAATACATGTTCAAAGGATC
>CAIJNQ010000087.1 GCA_903822015.1 uncultured Verrucomicrobia subdivision 3 bacterium
ATTGGAATATTGCCAACGCCATTAGCGACACCGTGATCGGCCGGAGCCTTCCAACGCGGAGTAAACCCTTGCGGAGCCGTGCCCACGGGGAGCGGCGCCACCGGCGCCACCGACGGCGTTGTGAAACGAGACATCGGCGGGGGTTCCTGGGGCACCGGTACCGCGGCCGGTGCCGGCTTGATCTTGTCGGTGGAAATCTTCAAGCCCTGCCCGCGCGTGTCAAAGGGGCTGGAGATATCATCTGAAATCTGAACTTGCTTCTGTGCCGACCGGCGAGCGAGCAGGATGGGATTGATTTGTGCGAGGATTTGATTTAACGGCAACGCCACGGGTTTGGCATCATGTTCTCCCCCGGAATTGGCAAATACCCCCGGCACCAGATGGCGCAGTTCCCCAAACGAAATCCGCACCAAACCGGTCGCCAGTTGTGGCAGGACTTTTTCAACCGGAATCGAAATGACCAGACCCGCAGTGTTGGAGGCCATGATTTTGCCGCGCAGTTCCATCGGCAAACCGGTGAGAATCGGCTGCAATGGCAATTGTATCTGATCGCTGTTTACCGGAGCGGCTTGGACGGCTGGAGCTACCTGAACGGGCTCAACTGCCGACTCGTGCGCGGCTGGTTCCGGGAACAGCGGGATATCATGCGGGGCGGAGGCATTTACGGGGCGGGACGTTTCCAGCTCACCGGTTTCATTCGCATCAAAGCGGCGCAACAGGCCCCGCAATAGTCCTACAAATTTTTGTTTCACGGCACTCATGTTTGGTTTAATCCCCGCCGACTTGGCCGGGCTTCGTAGGTCATTTAGCAAAATCCCTGCCACGCATCAGAATTATTTTTACAAGCGGTGGAACCGGCGGTTTTAGAGGCTGGAACACACGGATTTGTCCCATCATTGGACTAACGTCATCGATGTATGTCCTTAATTGAACGATAAAATGTAACTATCCTGCTTGCCGGCATTCGGAACAGCGATTGCTACTGTAAAAGAAATGATTTTCGCGCTTGAATTAAACCGGGTTAGGCGATAGCCGTTAACGCACCAGAATGGAATCAACCCACAAAATCCTGATTTTGGACGACGACGCGGACTGGCTGGAACTCTGCCGCGAGATTTTTTCGCGCCTGCCAAGCCGGCCGGAAATCCGCACGGCCACAGCCAGCTCGCGAGCACTAGGGCTGCTGGATTCCGAACCATTCCGGTTGCTGATCTGCGATTTGAAGATGCCACGCATGGATGGCTTGCAGGTGCTGTCCGTGGTGCGCCGACGGTTTCCCGGGTTGCGCACTATCGTGCTGAGCGGTCTGGAGGATGAGGAATTCCGCTCACGCGCTTACGCCCTCGGTGTGGATCTATTCTGGCTTAAATCCGACATGCAACAGGATTCCAAAATGTTCCTGGACTGCATTGAATCACTCCTGGGACGTGATTCGGACGGTGGATTTCGCGGCATCCAAAGCAAGGGACTTATGGATATCATCCAGATGGAATGCCTCTCCCGCAGTTCGACGGTGTTACGGATCACCCGCGGACCGCTCGTGGCCAAATTATGGTTTCAGGAGGGTGAATTATTTGACGCCGAGGTGGAAGGTGCGCGGGGCGAGGCGGCTTTCCGTAGGATACTGGCTTGGAAATCAGGCACCTTTGAAAATCTACCGGCCGAACCCGACCGCGAGCGCACGATCACCCGCCCCATCAACGCGCTGCTCCTTGAATCGGCGCAGGCAATGGATGAAAATGCCAACCCCGCGACCGAAACGCAGTTTTTTGACGCCAGCCACCGCAAGCTTACCTGGAAACTTTCACTGCTCACCCGCGAAGGCGCGGAGTTTGTCATTTCCGCCCCACCCGAAGGTCATGGCGAGCCAGAGGCGTTTGGGGTCCAAGCCAGCGATCAACTGGCGGGATGGACCCGCAATTCATTAGAAATCGCCCGGCGGCTTGGCGAAACGATCGAGGCCGGACCGCTCTCCCATATCGCCGCCAATGGCATGGAAAAACAGCTCACGGTACTGGCGCACGGTAAAAAATCCTTTCTGGTCGGGTGGCCACTGGCCGCCGACGCCAATCAACTCCTCGAACAAAGTAAAAAACTCGTCGCCTCATGGGATTCATAAAAAAACTGGCACGGTTGTTCCGTTCGCGCGCCGCCATCCGGCAACTCCCGGTGGGCAGTCTGACCGTGAATCGCGATGGACAAATCATCACCTCCACCGTTTCGTCGACGTACCCGAAGTCGCTACTGGATGAAATCGGGCACGAGGTTCTGGCTTTATTCCGCGAAGCCCGCGCGGCGCAACTGCCCCTTGCCGAGGTCAGCGTCCACTTCGGCAGCCTGCTGATCACCGCCCGGGAACTGCGGGGCGGTACCATCATTTTCCTCCGGCCGCAATCCGTACTTTCTCAACCGCCAAACTGAACCGCTTATGACTGCCAAAGAACTCAACCAAGTTGTCACCCAGATTGAATCCCACATCGAGTGCTGGAAACAGTTCAACCACTTTGTGGACGTGGCGCGCTCGAAAAAATTCGGGCCGCCCGACGAAACCCATTTCCTCGAGGTCAAGAGCATCATCGTCCAGGAAATTGAGCTGATTTTCGCCTCCATCGAAATCGGCTCACCCTCGCGCGAGGAAATCCACTCACTCATTGGCAACGCACCCTCACTGCGGGCCTTGAGCGAAATGGGCGAAGGCGGCCTGCGCGGCCTCGAAAGCCAGTGGCACAAAATCTACATATCCTGGCACTCGATTCTGGGCCAACTGAAGGTCAAGCAGCGCGCGGAGGAGGGAAAATCGGTCTGGGGTGCAAAAAAATAAAGACCGCGGGGAATTTATTGCTTGCCCGCCGCGTCTATTATGCCCCAAATGATGCATGCCTGATTGGATTGTTGTCATCATTTTGGGGATTGTTGAAGGGATCACAGAGTTCATTCCCGTTTCATCCACCGGCCATCTGCTGATCGCTGAAAAACTCCTACACGTTGCCAAAAGCGATTTATTCAATGTCGTAATCCAGTGCGGCGCGGTTATCGCCGTACTGCCGCTTTTCCCGCAACGCCTCTATAAATTCGTCTTTGAGCTTGGCGACAAAGAAACCCAAAACTACCTAATTAAAATTTTCGCCGCGTTTGTCATCACCTGCATCGGGGGCTTCATCATTGACAAAAAGGGCATCAAATTGCCCGAGGAACTTACCCCGGTCGCGTGGGCATTGCTCGTCGGTGGCCTTGCCTTCATTGCCATTGAATTCATATCGCGCGGCAAGAAGCTGGGCAGCGAAGTCACCTGGATGATCGCCATTGCCGTCGGCATCGGCCAGTTGGTTGCGGCGGTTTTTCCCGGCACCTCCCGCTCCGGCTCGACGATCATGTTTTGCCTGTTGCTTGGCCTGTCCCGGCCGGCGGCCACGGAATTTTCTTTTCTGGTTGGCATACCAACCATGCTCGCGGCAGGCGCGCTGAAAATTTTTAAAGGCATCCACCAAGCAGACCCGCTTGCCCCGCGCGAAAATTGGGGGCTGCTATTGCTGGCGACGCTGATAGCCGCGGTGGTTTCCTTTATCGCGGTGAAGTGGCTGTTGCGTTATGTTCAGACGCACACATTCACCGCCTTTGGCTGGTATCGCATTGTTTTGGCGGGTGTAATATTACTACTGCTGCTTCACTGATTCTGGGTAACCGACAAGCAATGACTTTTCACCCGCCCTCAAGGGGAAGTGCATTTGTTGAAAACCTCACTTCGCATTCGGATCGGGAATAAAAATCTTCTTCCCGACAATCAAACTGTTCGGATTCAGTCCCGGATTGGCCGCCAAAATCTGTGCCGTCGTCACCTTCACACCCTGGGCGCGATAAGCCTTGGCAATGGCCGCCACCGTATCACCCGCGGCAATCGGGTATTCATAGCCCTTTTGCGGATTGACCGCGTTGGAATTTGAGGTCTCGGTTGACGACGGGCTTGAAACCACCGATGACGACTTGTGTGCGGAGGAACCGCTACTGACCTTGCCCAGCTTTTCGATGGTTTTTAAGATCTGCTCATTGTCCGCCTGCCGTTTCCGGTCAATCTCCTGCAATTGCGCCGCGAGTTTTTTCAGGTCGTCCGCACTGGCGCTGTCATTCGCAGCGGCAGGCTGGTTCAGCTTGTCGCGCAGATCGCCAATCTCCTTTTGCATCGCGTCCAGGCGCCGGGTCTGAGCGGCCTGCGTTTCAAGCAGGTCCTGAAACTGGCCGGACAATTTGTCAATCTGCTGCTGAGTGGCGGCGTCCTGCGCGGGCGCGGCGCAAACCGTGAAAGTCAGGATAAACAACCAAAGCAAAATCTTTCTCATGCGCCGAAAATAAACCGCTGCAGCACAAGGTCAAGTTGAAGAATTTTTTACTTCTGATGCGCCGGAATGTTCACCGGCTCGATATGGACCAGCACATCGCGGACGGCAGGCATTGCATCACGGATCTTATCCTTCACCGCGTGCGCAATCTCATGCGAGCGCAGCACGGTCATTTGCGGATCCACTTCCACATGCATATCCACATAAAGCTGGTAGCCCATTTTACGGACGAAACACTTTTCCACATGCGCCACGCCGGGAACCGTCTCCGCCAGACGCTCGATTTCATTTTTAATGACGCGGTCGGGCGCGGTATCCATCAGGTCGCCGAGGGTCGAACGCAACAGGCGCCAGCCGTTCCAGGCGATGACACCCGCGGCGGCCAAGGCGGCGGCGTCATCCGCCCATGCGAACTTTTCCCCACCAATCAACGCCGTGCCGATGCCGACAGCCGCCGCGACGGACGTGATGGCGTCACTGCGATGATGCCAGGCGTCCGCGCGCACGGCGGCGCTTTCCATCGAATCCGCCTCACGCGAAACAAACCGGAACAAGCCCTCCTTGACTACGATGACACCCAACAAAACCAGCAAGGTGAACAATTCAGGTACGGTTCGCGGACGGCTTATCTGGTGCAGCGCTTCAATCGCAATCCAACCCGCCACGAAAAGCAGGATGGCCGAAACGACTGCCGCCGCGAGCGGTTCCGCCTTGCCATGACCATAGGGATGGTCTTCATCCGCCGGCGCCGCCGCCACGACCACACCACGCCACACGATGATGGAACTGAAAATATCGGTCAGGGATTCGCAGGCGTCGGCCACCAGGGCGTGCGAATGCCCGACGATGCCCGCAACCAATTTGATCACTGAGAGCAGAACATTCACCGCCAGCCCGATGAAGGTGGCGCGGAGGCTGCGTTGGAGGCGGTTGGGCTGCACGGAGGGCATCTTGAACTTTGAACAGCTCGTGTCGACCGGAAAATCAGTAAAAAACAAGGCTGACCAACCGGGCGGCGGCTTCTTTTTGTATTTTTGCCCGGCGGCGCTTGGACCATCAAACGTTAAATCATGTGGCAAAACATGGCGTCACGAAGCTTCGGCTCGAACCAGGTGCTCTTGGGCGGCATGATGCC